>JBEANH010000003.1:0-73406 GCA_041165505.1 Chloroflexota bacterium
CGTACGCGTGGGCGTGTTGGTGCGTGTGCTTGTCGCAGTGCGCGAGTTGGTGGGGGTGGGCGTATCTGCGTTTTCGGTAATCGAATAGACGACGCCATCACTTTTGAATGAGCCATCGCAGATAGGATCAGCAAAATCCCAATTCCCTGTCACAGTGCTATAGTCGCTACTGAAGTAAGGACTCGAGCCATCTTTGGTAGGGCGAGCGAGCTCAAACCACGCCCACTCGGTACCTTCGCTGGCACTGTCAGTAAGGAAGGTGATGGGAATGGTCAAACCACCCACATTGTTGCCCGCATTAATGCCACCATCGTAATCACCTGGGGGCACGGTAATCAGCCATAAATCACTACCAGTGGTATGCGACATCGTTGCCGTACCAAAGGCACCAGCTGTCGGGGTGCCCAGCGTAAAATCGACGTCGCTGGTTGCAGGCCCCGGATTATCCAATTTGCGCCGAATCGCGATTTTGGTGCCACTAGTGACACGCCCGTTGACCCGCACATTCAGTGCAGTGGCACTCGCTCCTTCGAGGGCGGTGCGGTCACGCGAGGAACCGAGATCGATGAGTGGAGTGATACCAAGCGTGATAGCATCAAGTGCATTCCCACCTGTTGGAGCTGCGCCAGCAACGGCAGTGAATCCCACATTGCGCAGACCAGACCACAACGAATTGGGGAGTGTGTGTGTCCCAGAATAGACACCCCATTTATTTGCAGAAATCACCGCCGAATTGGCGACTGTACCCGCATATGTGGTCTGCGATACGGCGGTGGTAATACCACCAGCAACTGTGGTGCTTGCACGGAGCACCTGCCGACTATAGCCATCTGCTGCCACAGAGCCAGCATCCAGCCCCGTAGGAATGCCGAGTCGGAATTCGGCTATATCGGTGCGATTGCCGATGGCGTGGTGCGCAAACGAGAACTCAAATGTGTCGCCATTTTGCACACACAGGGTTTGATAGACCATCCCGGCGTTGTAGGCATTAAGCTCAGCATAAATTGCACCTTGTTGTGGTGTATATCCGTACAACGCTGCGGGTTGTAGTTCGATAACGCGATACGAGCCACCGTATGACACTCCATTACAATTTTCAATTTGTAACGGTTGTGTGGTTTTCCAACCAAACATGCGTTCCATGCGAATCGTGCTCCACGACGTCATTGGTGAAGCACACGTACCAAACTGCTCAAACGACGTATTTTGCATGGTGCGCACACCACCGTTGGCCACATTAATGGTCGGGTTACTCGTGGTTGGCACAACTTGCGGGAGTGAGGGCGCACGACGTTGTGTACGTTGTTGAGTATTGTCACTCTGTTGTGCAAACATCAATGCAGGCACACATACAACGATTACAACGAGCAGTAATAGATACCAGTAACGTCCAAACACGTCATTGTCCCCCCATGAAAGCACCCACTTGAATATCAATAATATAAAGCAATCGTAAAGTTGTCAACGTGATTTTCCACCACATTGAGCACCTGTTCGCCAACACAAACAATTGCCACTGTCATTCACATACACACAATATTTCCACGCAGAATCACTCGCCTCGCTATACTAATCCCCCAATATCAACGAAGTCACATGCGCATCAAGGGCATCCAGCGAAATACCGATGGTGCGATCCTGGGCGTCATACAGTTGTTGTACGGTAAACCAGAAATCGTCGGCATATGTCGCCGGAAACGCCAGGATATGGTAACGTCGTATACGTTGTGGTTGCGCGATTGCAAAGGTCACGGGATGCGCCACGTGCACCCCATCAAAGTGCACCGTGGTCGGGAGCGGCGCCGCCATCGTAGCCGTCACAATCACCGCACGGCGCGCTGGTGGGACTTGGTACACCCAAAAGGTACCATGTGCGTTACTCCACTGCCAGCGTCTGCCACTCGCATCCGTTTCTGGTGGATACCAGCCATTATTGAGGACGACCAGCGCTCCTGGTGTAGCGGGACGAATGCGCCGGTAGAGTGCCAGATACTGATCCTCGACTACTGGTGCTAAAGCGGCGAGCACTGCAGGGTTGGTAGCTAGTCCAAAGCGTTTATCGTAGACAACGTACTCCACGTGCAAGCGTTCCATCATGTGCGTCAGCGCAAACGCGGCATCGTTGTTGAGGACGGTCAACGTGGTAATCGGCTGTGTAAACTGCACCACACCATCTGCTTTGGTCAGTAGACCCGTATTGACCAGCTCTGGATTGGTGCGCGGCAAATAGCCGGTTACTCCAGGGCGTTGCGTATACCACTGCGCATACATGTTGTTGCCATCATCGAGATCGAATGGGATGGTCAGTACTGCACCACTATTCGCTGGAATCGCATCGTATACGACCGTTTTCGTGGGTGCAACGGGAATTAGTGGCAATGCGAAGAGCTCTACCACCGCCACCAGCACCACCACCGTAGCCCAGATGCGCGGCCGCGTCAGTGTGGTAGCCGCATGCCGGATAGCCATAGCTGCAAACAACGCCAAATGCACCAACACTAATAGCAGGAAGTGATTGGGACGTTGCCCCAATTTCACCAGTGGAATGAAATTAAGGATGTCATACGGTAACGGGATCCCCGTGTTGTACCCCAACCAGATAGCCCGTGGACCGAACGACAACACCAGCATGATGACTGGCATAATCCACCACCATGATGCAAGGATACGACGCGTCCACAAGAGACCCGCAATTGCCAAGATGAGCACCACGAAACCCAGAGAGATTGGCCAATAGCTCGGTGAATATTGCCGATACCACGCGAGCACCGCATCCCCCCACCATGGATGCGTAATTGCAGGAGTCAGCAACGTGAGCGGGGTTGCGGAGAATTCAATTTGGCGCACCAGATAATCACTCAGTGCGACACCATCACTGTTGGGGACAGGTTTACCCGGTGCAATCAACGACCACGCAAATGGCAAAATCGGCGTAGCTACCACCACCGCCATAACCAGCATGCGCACGAGGAGCTGCCGACACCACACACTATCGTGGCGGTGCTGCCATATCAGTACCCCAAACCAAATCACCACATAGGTCAACGAAAATAATCCGTAGTAGTGGCTCGAAAAAAAGGCACCCAAAAACGCAAATGCACCCAACCACACCCCACGCCACCGTGGGCGTTGTGAAAGATCCCAGAGTGCATATATCAAAATGGGAAAATACTGGATGGACAAGCGCTCTGCAAATCCCCAATATGCCATCCAGACGTGGAACGGCGCAAACGTGTAGAGTGCACCCGCCAACCATGCGCCCCAGCGATGACGTGTCACTGCTTCAGCAAGCAGTGCCATACTCCACCCCGAAGCCACAAATGTGAGCAAGGCCAACGTGTTGAATGCCGTAATTGGACCGAACATGAGCGTTACCGGCGTCATCAGCAGCCCATTGGCCGCCATCACTGTCTGCCAAAAGAGCGATGCTCCACCCGGGTAAAATATCTGGTCGGTATAAAACGGTGTGGCTCCTTGGCTGAGTTGACGTGCCACCCACCACAACATCCACACATTTTGCCAACCACTATCGCAACGTTCTGCACAACGCGTGGCAAGTGCCGTAGACCACGTGGCAAACGTCTGCCAGAACAATGGCACACACAGTAGTGCATAACTGAGTGGGAGCCAACACCAACGCCACCAGCGAAGTGTATTGAAACGGTGAAACAGGTCGTTCATGGCAGTTGATATACCTCCAACAATGGCACACCATCACGTTGTATCGTATAAACGGGTTCTCGATTACCAGCCACGAGTGCCCAGGTCGCTCCAGTCCAGCCAGCAAAACGATATGTCACAATCACGTAGTCGGCCTCATATTGGGCTAATTTCGGCGTAGGCAAACCCCAAGCAGAGCCTGCAGCATCACTGCCAAACTGGAGGTCAGATCGAGCCCGCCCTGTGAGTTGATATGTCTGTGGCACATCGAGGCTCCACGATTCCACCCAGACTGTTGCATTGGCAGGTGCATCGCGGTTGATAAAATCAATCGCCTCGGCATATGTTTCATTCCAATAGGTGTGATCCATTCGCAGGCGTTGTGCCCCGGGCAGACCACCCACTGTTTCGCTGTAGTACGACAACGTGTGCGGCCACAAACGTATCGTGTCCGCCAAGGGCCACGCAATTACCAAGAGACACAACCCTCCAGCGAGTACGGGCGCCGATTGCGACACGCGCATGGCGATACGTTGAGCTAGTTGCACCACGCTTATCGCCGCCAAGAGTGCCATGAGCGGATAAAACGCCATCAGCAAGCGGTCGTTGTCGTATACCGTGCTACTCATCATCAGTGCCAAGAGTGGCATCAGCGCCGCAATTGCTATCAGTGTCACATAGGCGCGCTGTGACACGGGAATGAGCCATGGTGCCACACATGCGGCGACGAGCATGAGCGCCGGAGTCGTCATGACGGCCATCACCGGTGCAAAATACCACGGTGGGGGCAACAGCGCTTCGCCAAAAAACCACTGGGGAATCTGCCAGTGATCAACGGTCACCCAGCGCACATAGTCGAGCAAGCGTGTGGTTGGGTCAACCCACAACCATGGCCACACCGCCACAAAGACGAGGATACCAATCCCACCCGCCACCAGCATGCGCCACCCCAAATGCGGACGCCGATCGGAGATGAGCCACCATAACGCGACCGTAGGCAACGCAAACGCCGCATTGATTTTGGTGGCGATACCGAGCCCCCACACCACACCAAAGAGCAAGGTCATCCACCATGCGCGTTGTTCACGGGTATGCCAAAAAAAGAGCACCGCGATGATATATGCGAGTGCACCAGGCACATCGAGTGCAGCCAAATGCATGTGAAAGAATACGCGTGGGAGGATGAGCAAAAAAAGCACAGTTACAAGTGCCGTCATACGCCCAATCGCACTGGCACTGCTCATCACGAGTACCCCACAGAGCGCCGCCGACAGCAGCATGGCCGCCAAGCGATACGCATCAATCACATGCATTGATGCGAGTAACGGTGTGCCGATCATGGCATACCACCACTTGACCATGGGGGGGTGTTCGTGATTGTACTGCCAGTATTCGTTGATGACTGCTGGTTGAAATGCACCACCACCCTGATACCAGATCTGCTGCACCCAGGCATGATACGCCGATGCGGCCCGCATGTATGCCGGTTCATCCCATGTCAACCCCACCGCATGGCGGGTATACCAGAGGAGCAGGCTTACGCCCACACTGGTCATGATGGCGAATTGCCACGGGGGCATCGAACGCAGCCATTTCATCATTACATCACCTGCCATGCAATCCTCGTTCTATTGTACGTGAAAACATTTCATGACGTGCACTACTACAGCAGTCATGCACACCCGCAGTCAACCATCCTCAACCACGGGATATGTATATAATGGGAGGGTAGCAATGCCGAAAGGAGACTGCATGAGCGCGCGAGCAATGATTATTGACACCGATGCTGGTGTTGATGACGCGTTGGCAATTTTGATGGCACTGGCCGACCCCAACGTTGATGTAGTGGGTATTACCACGCTCAACGGTAACGTGTCGCTGCCCAATGTGGAACGCAATGTGGGTACCATTCTCAACGCCTTTGGCGCACCACACATTCCCATCTACCGTGGAGCGGCTCGTCCTTTGTTGGTTGATGCACCCGATGCCTCCGACATCCACGGCGTTGATGGGCTCGGTGATGCGGGATTCCGCGCCCCACGCCCACTCGAAGAAATGCACGCTGCCCTGGGGATTATCGAGCTGGCGAAACGCCATCCGGGGTGTACCCTGGTCACCTTGGGACCACTTACCAACCTGGCAATCGCCTTGTCAATCGAACCCAATCTTGCACGGTACATCGGCAAAACGTATATTATGGGTGGTGCCCCCAAAGCCAGTGGCAACATTACCCCAACTGCAGAATTCAATATTTATGTGGACCCAGAAGCGACTGCCCTCGTCTTGAATCGCGGGAATCTGCAACCGACCATGATTACCTGGGAAAATACACTCGAACACCCCATCCTGTGGGCACAATGGGATGCATTGCTCGATGCAGGCGAAATGGGCAAACGCTTTGTACGACCAATGTGTACCAATCTGATGAATTGGGCCAAACAACGCAATCGGCCAGGGATGCTCATGGCTGACCCCAAAGCCATGGCTGTGGCACTCGACCCGCACTGTGCAACCGTCGAACACGTCTATATGGAAGTAGATTGTGGGAGTGGCGTCGGTCGTGGTATGACTGCAATTGACCCCCGTGGCTTCTGCAACAAACCGGCCAACGTCTATGTGGGCACACACCTCAACATGGATCGCGTCATCGAACTGATTACACAGGCCACACGTGGGGCGTATCACCTCTAGATTGTTCCACCACACCAACTCTTGGTAATCGTTAGTCACGATGCACGCTCGTTTGTAGCAGTGCATCGTGCTATCAATTGATACGTTTTTGTTGTTGTGTATAATACACATACATGGCGAACACGACCTATCAATATAAAGGAATTCCGATGCGTATTGTCTTCGTTGGTGCGGGAAGTCACATTTTTACGCGGCGGTTGGTACGTGACATTCTGAGTTTTCCCCTGTTGTCCCAGGCAACCATCGTTCTCCACGACATTGACTCCGAACGCCTCGATCACGTCACGTTTGGCTGTCAGCGCATCATTGCTGCAGGGAAGTATGCAGCACGCATCGAATCACACACCAATCTCGTAGATGCAGTCCGTGATGCACACGTGGTGATTACCACGATTGCGGGTCCATTCGCACAATGGCGCCACGACATCGAGATTCCTGCCAAATACGGAATAGACGTAAATATCGGCGATACCCGTGGTCCGAGTGGTATCTTTCGCTTCTTACGCTTGTACCCCGAAATGCGCAACATCGGGCAGGCCATCGAGAAACATGCACCAACAGCCCTCTGGCTCAACTACACGAACCCCATGGCCATGTTGTGTGGTGCACTCAGTCGCACCTGCCAAATTCCGCTGGTTGGGCTCTGTCATAGCGTCCAAGGCACCGCCGAAATGTTGGCACGCTGGCTCGGTGCACCCATGGACGAAATCACGTTTACCTGTGCAGGAATTAATCACATGGCCTGGTATACGTCATTCCAGTGGAATGGCATTGACGTCTACCCGCTCTTGCGCCGGTTGATGCAAGACAACACCATCTACAACGAAGAAATTGTGCGCAACGAGCTTTTTTTGGCACTCGGATACTACACCACCGAATCGAGTGGTCACCACTCCGAATACAACTGGTGGTTCCGTAAACGGCCAGAATTAATCGAACAGTACTGTACACCAGGTACCGGTTGGAATCCGGGGGCATCGTATGCCGCCCTAACCTGGTATCAGGCCCACAGCCACAAATGGCGTGAAGACGCAGCGCGTGAACGCAACGACCCGCCACCCGTTGATCTCACGCCGAGTCATGAATATGCGGCTGCCATCATCAATGCCTGGCAAGGGGGGGCTACCTTCCAATTCAATGGCAATGTCCCCAATCGCGGCTATATCGGCAATCTGCCCCAAGGTGCATGCGTCGAAGTTCCAATCGTGGTAAATCGGCGTGCATTGCACCCCTTGAATGTCGGTGAATTACCGGCACCCGTGACAATATTGACAAATTTAAGTAGTCAAGTCGAAGAACTTGCCATTCAGGGATGCTTGGACGGAAATCCAACACTCATCTACCAAGCATGTTGCCACGATCCACTCACAGCGGCTCGACTTTCGCTTGCAGAAATTCGCACCATGGTAAATGAGATGTTTGCGGCATCACAACCATGGTTACCGCAGTTTCGCGAATATACGGTGTAGCCAAGGTAACATCCACGAACACCGCACATTCCATCGTCATGCCCACATTTATGCACTCATGAATAGCGTATACTATCAGTAAGGCGTATTAGTGTAGGTATGACGATGGTTCAAGACATTATCAACGATTCATCACAAACACGAGCTCCCACCGGGTGCTGCATCATCGGCTTTATCGTTGCGATTATTGCCGCTCTCTTTTATCCGATCAGATTTATCGTCGTCGGATTATGGCGCCTCGCGCCACACATCCTCAAAGGCATCTACTACTTTGTGGCATGGCCGTTGCTGGCCTTCGAATATGCGTGGCGACGTGGTGGTGGCTGGCGTGTAATTGCCATCATCTTTGGGGTCCTGTTTGCACTCGTCTACGGTGTGATATCGCTCGCTGCACCAAGCACCGCAACCATCGCTGATGCGACCACACCGACAGTTGCCGCATTGACCAGTACTCCCACCAATCAGGCGAATGTCGTACAAGCCACCGCATTCCCCACCGCAGTAGCGAGTGCGTCACCCCTGCCTGCCACATACTCACCCACCAGCCAAGCCAGCGCCACACCACCCCCAGTGGTCGCCACCGATACGGCGACTGCTACCGACATACCAGCACCGACTGCTACCGACATACCAGCACCGACCGCTACCGACATACCAGCACCGACCGCTGTTGCCCAAACGACAGATGCACCGAGTGTGCGCAGTAGTGCGCAAACCGTGGATGCGGCCTGGGTACAAGTCAACGTGGTACGGGTGGCAGACGGTGACACGATAACAGTCAAGTACAACGGCGTAAACACGTCGGTACGCCTGATTGGGGTGGACACACCCGAAACCGTTGACCCACGCAAACCGGTACAGTGCTATGGCGTGGAAGCGAGCAACTACACCAAATCTCAACTCAACAAGCAGACCATTTACTTGGAATTCGACGAATCACAGGGTGTTACCGACAGATACGACCGCTTGCTTGCGTTTGTGCGGCGTGCCGACGGCAGTCTTTTCAACTACGACTTAATCGCAAACGGCTATGCATTTGAATATACCTATCAGGGTAATCCATACCGCTACCAGAGCGAGTTTTTGGCTGCCGCACGTGAAGCACGCGAGAATGGACGTGGCTTGTGGGCGGCGAGCACGTGTAATGGGATAACAGGGTCGGCTACGACATCTGCGGCGAGCACCACCGGTGGCCAAGGGCAAAGTGCCACCATCGCTACTGCGGCTCCCGCCCTGACGGCAGCCGATGAAGCGGCTCCATGTCAAGTCAACCAAATCAAGGGGAATCGTAATTCGAAGATCTATCATGTCCCTGGTGGTGCCTCGTACGCCAAAACCAAGGCCAACGTGGAATGCTTCGACAGCGAAGCAGCTGCGGCGTCAGCCGGTTACCGCAAAGCAAAACGCTAATTGCCGGTTATGGATGTCTCATCTATAATCACTTGTAACCGTTTGCAGATGAGGAGCATACCACCATGGCCATTGAACTGTTCCGCAGTACGTGGGGGATTGATGCCCCGTGGGAAGTCATTTTTCCACAGATTTTCACCCAAGGATACCGTGGGGTAGAGCTCGGTGTGCCCCTCGAAGCCCACGAACAAACCCGCCTACGCACTGCGTTGCAGGATCATCACCTCGACTATATTGCCATGGTATTCAGTAGCGGCGATACCCTCGCCGAACACGTTACTTCGAGCACCAACCAAATCATGGCTGCCATTGCCTGTGGCGCACGCCAAATCACCCTGCATGGCTGGCGTGATAGTAGCTCGTTTGCCGACGGTTGTGCATACATCGAAGCAATCTTGACACTCGAACAACGCCTCGGTATTGCCATCGCCCACGAAACCCATCGGGGGCGCTTACTCTACAATCCGTGGAACACGGACGCCTATTTACAACGCTATCCGACCATGCACATCTGTGCCGATTACAGCCACTGGGTGGTTGTCGCCGAACGCCTGTTGACCGATGCCGAAGCAATTTTTGCTCGCTGTGCCGCACATGCCATTCACGTTCATACCCGGGTGGGTCACGCCCAAGGACCACAGGTTGCCGACCCCAGCTTGCCCCGCTATGCGGCCGAGCATGCCGCCCACGAACACTGGTGGCAACTCATCGTTGCCGCACACGCACAACAGACACGCCCACTAACCATGACCCCAGAATACGGGCCACCCGCCTATCAGGCCACGGATATTGCGACGAATTTGCCGCTCCGCCCTTTGACCGAGATTGTGGCATGGCAAACCGCCCGCCTGCGCACCCTCTTTGATGTGCGCTGACGTACATCAGCCAAAGAGGCGGACAACCGCAGTCGCATTGAGCACGATGATGACAATACCCACAATCACCATCAACAGACGCTTGGGGAGCTTGCCTGCGATATAGGCGGCAAGTGGCGATACTACCATGCCACCAAAAATCAGCCCCATCACCGTCTCCCACGCCTCCACGTTGACCACAAATGCCAGTGAAATGCCACTGACCATGGTCACAAAAAATTCTGCGGCATTCACCGACCCAATCACCTGCTTGGGTTCACGTCCCGTGCCCAACAACGTGGTGGTGGCAACGGGCCCCCAGCCCCCACCGCCGATAGTGTCAACAAAGGCGGCCACAAATCCCACACCGCCAATCGCCCAACGCGATGATACGTCGTAGTGCACATCGGCCAGAGCCTTGATCACCAGATACACCCCCATGATGGCCAGATAAAGCGCAATCCACGGCTTGAGCACGCCCCCATCAATGGTTGTCACAAGCCCCACCCCGACCACCGCACCGATGACTCCCGGCACCACCAAGCGCCGAAACAGGGTACGATCAATGTTGCCAAACCGCCAATGACTCAAACCGGATGTGCCCGTCGTAAAGATCTCTGCCATGTGCGTGGATGCCGTCGCCACTGCAGGCATGGCACCCGTGGCTAATAGAAAACTCGATGCGGTCACCCCGTATGCCATCCCCAACGCACCATCAACGAGTTGGGCGATCACACCAACCGCAAATCCCCATAAGAGCGCATCCGTATCAATAATCTGCCCGGCTGCCTGATAGCGCATGTAGCTGATAGTAATCGCAACGCCAACCAGTATCCCCCACAAACTCAACACCACTCTGCGCCGGGGTCGCGACTGCGTATCTGCCATGCATACCTACTTTTCTACTCCCCATTATTCCTAGTGAATTAGTATATTTTATCAACACAACAAAGTCAAGGGGTGTTTTTTTGTTTTATGTCAACAAAGTAGTAGCATGTTTCCCAGAGAGGAGCGCCAAGGGAATCCCACCCCCGGGGTGGGTACCGCCACCACAGTAGATGAGGCCCTGGATGTGCGTATCGCGTTGCGTAGGACGCACAAAGGCACTGGTCAGCGTATTGGAGGCCAGCCCGTAGATGGATCCCGCCGGTGCATTGTACATACGCGCCAAATCGGGTGGCGTGATAATATGTTGCACCTGGATGTGTTTGCGCAAATCGGTCAACCCAAACGATTCGAGTCGTGCCGCAAGTTGAGCCACATAGGGTTGCGCCTGGGTCTGCCAATCAATGTGCGACTGTTGCAACGGCGGCACATTAATCAGGGCGAACACATTTTGGCAACCCGCAGGCGCATGTTCCGGGTCATACGTGGTGGTATGGTTGAGATAGATGGTAGGGGTGGCATGCAACCGTCCCGCATCCGTATCGGCAAATTCCGCTCGGTAGTTCGGCGAAAAACAGATGGTGTGATGATCGAGCACATCGTATTGCCGATCAAGTCCCCAGAGCACCACTAATCCACTCGTTGCTAGTTCACGTGTGGCCAATCGTGCTGCACGGGTCTGTCCAGCATCTACCAACTGTGCAAGCGTCATCTGCGGATCCACGTTGCTAATGACGCGACTCGTTTCGATGACATCGCCGTCGCTCAAATGGACTGCCGTGACCCGACGCTGCTGGTGGGTGATACGCGTGGCCCGCGTGTTGAGGCGCACCGTGACCCCCACGCGGCGCGCAGTCGCCGTCAACACTTCTGCGATGCGATAGAGTCCCCCACGCACATAAAACGCACCGAGGCCAAACTCCGCCCACGCAATCAGATTAAAGGTGGCCGGGGTACGGTATGGCGACGAACCGTTGTAGGTGGCGAAGCGATTCATCACCTGTTGCATGTGCGGGCTTGCAAAGGCGGATGCCACCGCAGTTGCCATTGGTCGCATCCCGTCAAGTGCCCACGCATCACGCAGAAGACGCGGGTTGAGCAGGCTCCGCCACCCATGAAACGGCGCATACAAAAACGTATCCGCACACAATTCCCATAGATGCTGGGCATACGCCATAAAGCGCATAAAATTCCCCACATCACGCGGATCAATTGCGGCAATACTCGCCTGGAGCGCAGGGAGACTGGCATATGCATCAAAACGAGTGCCATCTTGCCACAAATAACGGCAGGCAGACGGCAACGGAATCACGTCGAGCTCTTGTGCGAGTGAGCTCCCTGCACTACGAAGCAAATCGTCGAGCACCCACGGCATCGTCAACAACGACGGACCAATATCCCAGACAAAGCCCTGGTCACGCACGATGTTGAGCTTACCACCGAGTGCCTCTCGTGCTTCGACAAGCGTGGTGTCGTAGCCTGCAACCGCACTACGAATCGCTGCTGCCATCCCCCCCAATCCACCACCGATGACGACCACTCGTGTCATTTGCCACCTCACTGTCCTGCTTTGCTTCGTTATACCATAGTCATGACCGGTATCACACAACACTGCGCATGCGCCCACACCCAATTGTTTCTTTTTTGTATAATATCCACACGTCAGCCACATTCAATGAAGTGGACAAGCCATGCGCATCCGATGTATGTTTCTACTCCTTGTCACGCTATGCCTCGCCAGTTGTCAGTTTCGCCCACCACCACGTGACGACGTCACCAACCGCACCCCTGCAACGGATGCCGTACAGCCCACCGCAACAGATCCCACGGCATTCACGCTCAGCAGTGTGGCCGTACAGAATGGTGGCATGCTTCCCCCCACCTATACCTGTGATGGCAGTGGCGACACACTCCCACTCAGTTGGACAAATGCACCCGCCGCAACGGCAAGCTATGCCATCGTGATGCATCATACTGCTGCCGCAGACGACGTACACTGGTACTGGGTCCTCTACAATATTCCCGCCGAAGTAACCCAACTCACACCAGGCAGTAACAGTGTAGGGACTCTCGGCACCAACAGTGTCAACGATCGCAACGAATACGCACCACCGTGCTCCAAAGGCCCTGGTCCCAAAACCTACACGTACACCATCTACGCCTTGTCAGCACCTGCACAGTTCGACACACCTCAGGTAGACCGGGATACCCTGCTCGACGCCATTACCACGACAACACTCGCATCAACCACACTCGATGTGGTCTATAGTCGGCCATAGGAGTCTGCCATGTCGTTGTCACGTCGTGCCTTTCTCAGCGTCGTAGGGAGCACGTTGATGCTGGCCACCTGCCAGCGCCAACCCCCACCAACCCGACAACCACCGCGTACGACTGCGCAGCCAACTGCTGCCACCGCCACCTCCGTCACACCGCAGCGCACCCCGGTGGCGCAGCACGTTGCACCACGCTACAGCTTTGCTGCATTTGCCGATCGCGTGCACATATACACCGACGAAAACACCTTGTACATCGAGTCCAACGGCATTCCCGATCACCCCATGATGATTGGGATTCGGAGTTGGCAACAACAGGTGCCTATGCCACAGCAGTACACGGGTACCAATGCGTGGCAACTCCCACTCCAGCCACAACTCGCCGAGACACCGATTTCGGCCGCATCGGCACTCTATCGTGGGGCGATTGCAATTGCAGCGAACGGTATTCCGATTTTTAATGCGCTCAATAATCGCGGGGAGGATGCCTTGCTCGCAGGCGAGCTCGATGAGTGGGGCGGGCATTGCGGCCAAGGGGATGACTACCACTATCATGTGGCACCCCTCCACTTACAGGCGATTGTTGGTGCCAATAACCCGATTGCATATGCCCTCGATGGGCTACCGATTTATGGCGAACGCGAACCCGATGGTAGCCCGATGCAGGCACTCGATGAGTACAACGGACACTTCGATGCCAACGGCGATTACCACTACCATGGCACAACGACCTATCCATATATCAATGGCGGGCTACGGGGTGTGGTCACGGTACGTGACGACCAAATCGAACCACAGCCACACATCCATCCGGTGCGCCCACCTCAACAACCCTTACCGGGTGCACGCATCACCGACTTTCAGACGGTGGCAGATAATTCTTACCTGCTGACATATACACGCGATGGCGCCACGCATACGGTGGCGTATACACGTGACGGTGACACCTATACGTTTGTGTTCACAGATGCAACCGGTAATAGCACCAGTCAAACCTACCGCATGCCACCACCATAACACGCAGATGCTCCCTGCCAAAGTGGCAGGGAGCATCTCGGCACGTATCAATTCAACAGCGGCTTGCTGGTGAGATGCCACCCACTACAATGTGGACATTTGTAGGCACGCGACTCTAGACGACGTGTGGGCAACCCCCACTGCAGGGCTTTACTGTGCTGACGGCGGATTTGTCCCAACACGAGTTTTGCGTCGTGCAAACTGCGATAGCGGTTTTTGAGACTGTGGCTACACACCGTGTAGCGATGCATTGGACGAGCGACGTAACGAACCACGGCCAGACTCCTTAATACAAAAAGAACAGTACACACGAACAGCGTGTGTACTGTCATTCTACCACTATTACGTTTCTCGTCAATTTTATCGTAACACCAGCGGTTCGTGGTCGCTGCCCCCCCACCTAATCGAGTAACCCGAGAGCAGTCACGAGCTGAGGATCACGACACAGGGTATTACCATCGGCGGGTTGCCGATCCCCCACACACGGTGCATTGGCTTGGGCACTTTCGTCATCGGGTACCAGCATATCGGGGGTAATTCCCACTCCGTGGATGGCCGTTTTATCGGGTGTGAGCCACTGCCCGATGGTCAGACGCACCGTGCCACCATTGGTCAGCGGGTAGATGTTTTGCACGATGCCCTTGCCAAAGCTCTGGGTACCCACCACCGTCGTTGCCGGGTACCGGTCACGGAGCGCTCCTGCCACGACTTCACTGGCACTTGCCGTCCCGCCATCCACGAGCACCACCACTGGGACGCGTGGGTGCGCAATGGCATCTGACGGTGCAATCGTAGGCAACTCGCGTTGCACCCCCGCAGCACGTTCTTCCCACAATGCCGTTCCCGTATAAAAGAGTCCAAGTACGGCCTGAGCACTATCGAGCAAGCCCCCCGGATTCCCACGGACATCGAGCACATAGGCACGTGGTTGTTGTGCGGCGAGTTCACGCATTCCCGAGGCAAGAATCTCTGGTGTATTCCCTTTGAATTCACTTATGCGAATATAGGCCACATCCGCCGACAGCATGCGCCATTCTACGCTGGGAATCACAATATCGGCGCGCGTGATTGTAACATCAAATGCGGGTGCATCACCACGTTCAATCCGTAATACCACCGTGGTGCCTGCCGCCCCACGAATCAGTCCCGATATGGCGGTCATCGCTTCATCGCTCGGTTTTTCAGCCAGCAGTTGCGCAATGCTGATGCCATCAATGGCCAAAATAGTATCGTTGACTTGGATGCCTGCTCCTGCTGCAGGCGCCGCAGGGATGAGCTTCCAGATCTGTACAGTTCCCTCACTCATGCGCACATAGACACCAATACCAGCGGTGCGACCTTGCATGTCATCTTGGGTTTGTTGCGCCTTTTCGGGATCCTGGTAGAAGGTGTATTTATCATCGAGGGTCGCCAACATGCCCCCAATCGCCCCTTTGATCATGCGCGTATGGTCAATGTTGGCGCGCTGATAAAAGACGGCATCAACGACTTGCCATGCTTCCCAGAAGGGCGCAAAGGCGGAGCGCAACCCCCACGGTGTTTGTAGTTGTGCCAATGTACCCGGGCCAATCACCCGTGCAATATCACCCATATAGGGTGTCGCGGCCAGCAAAATCGCTGACAACCACCCTGCTACAAACCCGATTACGATACTTTGCCAGCGCATGCGTCGGTGTCTCCGTCAAAGTCACCAGCCTGTGCGAGCACGATGGTCGCAGCCACCAGTGGCGCGGTTTCCGCGCGCAAAATACGGTGCCCCAGTCCCACTGCCTGCCATGGTTGTTGCATGAGCCAGGTCAGTTCATGTTGGGAAAAACTGCCCTCGGGACCAGAAATCAACCAGACCGGGCGCCCCACTTCACAGGGCGCATGGCGCAACGGCAGTGTTCCTGCGCCCTCATGACACCAATACACGTGGGCGCCGTGCGGCGGAGCGAGCGTGCGCACCGTGCATACGGGAGCCAATGTGGGGACAATGCCACGACACGCCTGTTCGGCGGATTCACGCAAAATACGGTGCCAACGACTCAACTTGGTGGGGGATACATCGCCATCGTGGCGACTATGCTCGGCGTTGATGGGTACAATGGCGTGCACCCCGATTTCGGTGGCTTTTTGCAGGAGCCATTCGAAGCGTTCTGGGCGAATCAGGGATACGGCGAGTGTGACGTGCAGTTGTGCCTCGCCACCTGCTGGCATGGTCGCAATCACACGCCAAGTTGCTGATTTGGCCGTGAGCGCGGTGATTTCCACCTGTGCTGCTCGCCCTCCGCCATCGAGGAGGAGCAGATGCGCACCACTCCGCAGGCGCAACACCCGCACCCATTGATGCAACAAGTCAGCATCTGTGGTGCTACCACGCTGAATGGTGGGCGCATCCACAAAAAAACGATGCGTGTTCGCAATCGGTGGCACCATGACTAGGCGTCTCGCCGATGGACGAGCGCCACCCAATCACCTTCGCTCCGGCGATCAATGCGCGTTAATCCTGCAGCAGCAAAAGCGATGGCGACTTCATCCTCGCGCTCGGCAATGATACCCGAACTAATCAGAATGCCACCCGGTTTGAGGGCATCTTTCATGTCGTCTGCGAGAAAGACCAGCACCTTGGCAATCAGGTTGGCCGCAATCAGATCACAGGCCACCGAATGGGGGTCAATGGCAACCCCTGGGGGCACCTCTGGAGCATCCCAACTCAGCCAATGCCCTAGCGTGTTCCCACGTCCCAGGCTGCCTTCGATGATTTTCATGCGATCGCTGACACCATTGGCTTCTGCATTAATACGGGTCGCATCCACGGCAATCCCGTCCGTATCAATGGCGATGATTTCACTCGCTCCCAGATAGGCCTGGGCAATGGCCAGAATCCCCGAGCCACAGCCCAAGTCCATCACCCGCGTGCCCGGCTGTTGGAATTCTTCGAGGAACTGACAGCACATGCGCGTCGTAGGATGTAACCCCGTCCCAAAAGCCATACCGGGGTCGAGTTTGAGCACGATATCGTCTGGTTGGGGCGTGTATTCGTGCCACGACGGTACAATCACCGTCCGCCGCCCGATGCGTTGCACCGTGTAGTGGCGCTTCCAGGCTTCGGCCCACACCTGCTCTTCGAGCTGGGTGATTTTGAGTGCCCCCACCTTGCGCAATTTACCAAAGTACCACAACGCTTGCTCGAGGCGTGCCCGCGTTTCTTCGCTCTGCTCGTCCACGGGAATCCACGTGCGCACCACCACCGGGCGTTGCGTATCGTACGTGTAGTCGGGGCCATCGGCACCGTGGATGACCGGTTGGTCAACAGCCACACCGCCGTTGTATCCGTACTGTGCGAGCAACTCGCTGACGGATTCAACCGCCTCGGCTTCAACTTCCACGCTACATTCGAGCCATGCCATTGTTATGCCTTCCAGCGCGTTCCTTGCGCACTATCCTCGAGCGTCACTCCGAGATCTGCCAGACGATTCCGCACCACGTCGGCCAACTGGTATTGCTTGGCTTTGCGCAACTCGGCACGTAACTCAATCAACAATTCGATGAACGGGGCAGCTTCGGCCACTTTGCTGGGCCCATCGCTGAGCGTCAACCCGAGTACACCACACAACGTGCGCAACTCGGCTTGTGCAGCCACAAACGTTGCTCCGCTCACACCCGCATCACGAGCCACGTTGATAGCACGCACCAACTCGAACAACGTGGCGAGCGCCACCGACGTATTGAGATCGTCGTCCATGGCGGCGACAAATGCGGGGCGTGCCGCTGCTGTCGCTGCCTGCAAGCGAGATACGCCTTCGCCATCGGTGGTGGTGCCTGTGGCTGGCGCCAGTGCACTCTTGATGCGGTCGAGTTTCCGCTCTTGGTCAGCAACAATGTCAACGCCGTACGCCAGCGGATTACGGTAGTAGCTCGACAGCACCACCAAACGCAACGCATCCGCCGGATGCGCACTCAGAAAGTCACGAATGGTGACCACGTTACCCAATGACTTGGACATTTTTTCGAGCTTGTAGCTACCATCTTCGAGCTTGGTCTGGATCTGTAGCATGCCGTTGTGAATCCAGTGGCGGGCAAATGTTTTCCCCGTCAGGCTCTCACTCTGGGCAATTTCGTTTTCGTGGTGTGGAAAGACCAGGTCGTTGCCACCACCATGAATGTCAATCTCTTCGCCCAAGTGGTCGAGACTCATCGTCGAGCATTCGATGTGCCAGCCGGGGCGCCCTGGACCCCACGGGCTTGGCCAGGCCGGTTCGCCCGGTTTCGCACCCTTCCACAGGGCAAAGTCGCCCGGGTGCTCTTTGCGGGCATCCACGTCAAAGCGCGTCCCCGATACCATGTCACTCAGACTGCGTCCCGACAAACGGCCATAGTCGAGGTCTTTGCTGACGCGGAAATAGACGTCGCCATCAGCCGCATAGGCGTATTCCTTGCCAATCAGGTTCTCAATAAACGTGATAATTTGGGGCATGGATTCCGTCACGCGTGGGTAGACGGTGGCAGGCAACACGTTGAGCGACTGTAGATCGTCCAAAAATTCGTTGACGTAGCTCGATGCCAGCTCCACCGGATCGCGACCAAGTGTGTTGGCACGGGCGATGATTTTGTCGTCCACATCGGTAAAGTTGACAACGTGCATCACGTTGAGCTGGCGGAACTCCAGGTAGCGGCGGAGCACGTCAAAGACGATGGCCGACATGGCATGGCCGATATGGGCACGGTCGTAGACGGTCACGCCACAGACGTACATGCGCACCAAGCCCGGGGTAATCGGACGCAACTCGTCCGAGTTGCGTGACATCGTGTTATAAAGTCGAATCGCCATATGATTGGTCCCTTCGTCGCTGCATCTCTGGATCAGATGCCGCTGATTCATCGAGTTGTTGCCAAATTGCACTACGGAAGGTATGCCGGTTTGTTGCATGATGGTGTGCATCTGCGGTATGAGCTTCGAGTGATTCGATACGAGACTCAAGCTCCACGATAATATCACGCAACTGGCGCAACATGTCACCTTCGGGGTCGGGGAGTTGTTCGATGCGCTGTGTGACCCCTGTAACCGGGTCACGCGTCGCCACCACGCGTGCAGGAATACCAGTGGCCGTACTATGGGCGGGCACATCCTTGATTACCACTGCCCCTCCACCAATGCGTGCGCCTTTTCCAATCGTAATTGCACCCAGCACACTTGCCCCCACTCCCACAATCACATCGTCTTCGAGCGTCGGGTGGCGCTTGCCGGTCTGCTTGCCTGTACCACCCAACGTCACATTTTGGTAGAGCATCACATTATCGCCGATTTCTGCGGTTTCGCCGATAACCGTTCCCATACCGTGGTCCACAAAAAAGCCGGCGCCGATACGCGCTCCTGGGTGAATCTCAATACCCGTCAAAAAGCGTGACCATTGCGAAATCAGCCGAGGGAAAAATGGCACGTTACGGCGCCACAACGCATGGGCAATACGATGCATGACAATGGCATGCAACCCCGGGTAGAGCAAGACTTCTGCCATGCTCGTTGCGGCGGGGTCGTTGCGAAAGATGGCAGCAATATCGGCGCGCAACAGGTGGAGTACAGGAGTCATCGCTATGCATCCGTACTACTCGCTGCAGGTGCCGCCGGGGCCACAGGCGCAGCAGGTGTTGCTGTGGCCGCTGGTGCCGGGGCCGCAGCAGGAGCCGGAGTATCACTCGGCGTCGCAGGCGATGCCGCACTGCTATCGCTACTTTCTTTGGTAGTGCTCCGATAATCGTTGATATGCCAGCCACTCCCCTTGAACACGATTCCTGCGGGTTGTAAGACACGGCGCACGGCGTTTTGACAGGCCGGACAGGTCCGTAACGGCTCGTCATGAAATGACTGAAACTGTTCGAATTGTGCCTGACAGGTGTCACATGCATAAACGTACGTCGGCATACTGGTCTGACCTCTCATCGTGAGCGATAAAAAACTACGGTGAATGCCTGCGCATTCACATGCGTCCATTGTAATGGATTCAGCTGGACTGGGCAACTTGGTGCAGAAACGGCTCACGGTGAATGTCATCGTACACTCGCCCCACGATAATCTGCGGGGTTGCGTGCCATGCCGCACATGCACGAATCGCCGTCGCAATCGCCGCATACATGGCCACATCAGGTGCAACCCATGGCTCAAAGTGCATACTAATCACTTCGAAGACACCTGTGGCGCGGTGTGCTTTGCAGTCAACCCGGCCTACGAGGCGATCATGATAGAGCACGGGCAACGTAAAGTAGCCGTACATGCGTTTGGCAGCCGGCGTATAACACTCGATTTTGTAGGCAAAATCAAAGAGCATCTGTGCACGCAGGCGATCCCACACGAGTGGATCAAATGGCGAGAGCAATGTGGTGTGGGTGCATGCTGGCGGGGTATCGAGCCAGTGCGCATATGGCGCATGCAGGTAGATTGTGCCAGGAATACCCTCAACGGCAATTGGAATAATTTCACCGGCATCGTGCAGACGTGCCACGTAGGGAAGTTTGGATTTCACTTCCACCGTGTACTTCCCACCCACGCGGTAGTAGTCGCCCAGCCAACGCTCATGCACGACACCCAACGTCCGCAGCGTATTGCGCATCTGTGTCATGCGTACGGCATCGAGACTCGGTGCATCATCATCACGCCATGCTGGCCGATGCACGTGCGTCAATCCGTAGACACGTTGGAATCGATCACGGCGCACAACCATCAGCTCTCCGAGGGCAAACATGGCTTCTAACACCTGTTTTTCGTGCGACCAATCCCACCACGTGCCCTGTTTTTTACCCGCACGCACAAAGTCACTCGAACGCACTTCTGCATGTGTTGCCAGATAATTGCGCACCATGGTCACCAATGCGTGGTGCGTGTTCACTGTACGCATAGCCCAGCGGCTGAGATTGGCACGGTCACCATCCCGGATAATGCGTCGTTGGTAGGGCCACCACGACTGTGGCATGACACAGGCTTCGTGGACCCAGGCTTCAAACACGTCACCGTGTGCCAGCGCGTCATCGAGCCATGTGGCAGGGTAGGCACCGAGCCGACTCCACAGCACAAAATACGGGCTACGATTCACCACATTGATGGTATCAATTTGCAGGATGGCCATCCGTTCGATGCAGGCAACCACATCGGCCATAGAGTGAGCGGGGCGGGCGCAATCAAGTCCTTGTGCAGCAATCATGATACGCCGTGCAGTCGCTTTGGTAATCGTCTTCATGGATGTCTCTCACACAGGCTACCACTCAGTGGACTCATTATAGCGGTATCACAAAATTTCTCAGTGTATACTCATGCGTCCTGCGTTATAATAGGCGGAGTAGGTCGTATCGTCATATGTTGAGGATGTTCGCATGAGTCAGCAAAAACCACGCGGTCGCTCGGTTCAGACAGCAACCGAAGGCGGGATGCGCACGTTTTATGTGATTTTTGGGGTGGTCGCAGTAGTCGTAGTTGCCGTGCTGCTTTACTTGTCACTCGGCAGCAATTCGGCAGCCACCGGTAATGGGGTCAATGGGGTGGTTCCCGCCAAACGCGGTGCCGATATTCCCACCGGTAAAGGTGAGGACGGGCGGTTTTATGTGGGGAAGGCGGATGCACCGGTAGCCGTCATCATGTATGCCGACTATCAGTGCCCTGGGTGTGCACACTACACCAACAACTTCGAAAGCAACTTCGAAAAAGAGTTCGTTGCGAGTGGCAAAGTACGCATGATATTCCATGATTTCCCACTGAGCATGCATCCCAATGCAGTCAAAGCAGCAGTGGCGGCCCGCTGTGCGGGGCGTGTCAGTAGCGACGCCTACTGGCAGATGCACGACATGCTGTACACCAATCAACGGCAGTGGTCATCAATTGGTGAGGGGAGTGTCAACGCACAGTTTGTCACCTATGCGGCACAACTCGGCATTGACACCACAGCGTTCAATGGGTGCTTGGCTGATAGTGCCGAAACAGACATAGTGCTTGAGCACCAACGTGCATCCAATGCGCTCAGTCTCCCGGGCACCCCTTCTTTTGCCGTCAATGGCAAGGTGGTGGATGCTGCAAATGCACAGTCCATTGATGAGATAGACAGCCTGGTACGGGCAGCAGTGGCAGCCAACTTACCCTAGGCCGTTGTTATATCTCCCATGCGTTGTGAATTGACACAGCGCGGTCCGGCAGACTATAATCACCTGATAGTACCCGTGGATTGGATACGGTTGAGCGTCGGCACTGCCGACACGGAGGCAAGCACATCGTGCGTAACCGCGACATTACACCGTTTTTGTTTATTTTGTTGATTACCGCATTATCAAGCTGGATTACCTTTGCACCAGACAACACCTGGCTTGGTCGTGATGTCAGCGTGCGCCTTGGACTCGACCTCCAAGGGGGAACGCAGGTGCTAATGAAAGCTGATGGCATCGTTGACAGCGAAGTCATGTCTACGGCGGCCACCGTCATCGAGCGCCGTGTCAACGGGCTCGGCGTCAGCGAAGCCATCGTACAGCTCTCCGGTGAAGACCGCATCATCGTGGAACTTCCGGGTGTCAAAGATCCCGAAAAAGCCATCGAAACCCTGCGTGGCACGGGCAGACTCGAATTCATTGATACCAAGGGACAATTCCTCAATGATGGCACCGTAGTGCGCACCTCGGGGAATCCGGATCCCAAGCTGCCACAGGCGACACTGGATGCAGCCGCAGCCGACCCCAACAACCCGGTTCCCAGCATTGATCCAGTCATTTACCAGAGCATTACGGATGGCCGTGACCTCGATACGCGCCAGGTTGCGTTGCGTGTCGCCACAGACAGTGTGTCGTCGCGCCCTGCCGTATCGTTTGCCTTTATCGGGCAATCGGCCAACGACCTCGCCACATTTACTGCGGCCAACATTCAGAAGCCGATGTGTATCGTCCTCGACAACACGGTGGTTAGCTGTCCCGTCGTGCAAAGTGCCCTCGTTGGTGGCAGTGGTGAAATCACCACCAATACGCGCGAAGATGCCGAAAAAATCCTCAATCAGCTCAAGTATGGGTCGCTACCGGTATCACTCTCGATTGAATCGAGCCGTACCGTGTCAGCCACCCTTGGCGCCAACTCGGTACAAGCCAGTATTGTAGCAGGGCTGGTCGGGCTGATTGTGGTCGCCATTTTCATGGTGGTCTACTATCGCCTCCCCGGATTGCTCGCCACGATTGCGCTCATCATCTACACCATCATCATTTTTGCGGTACACAAGCTCGTCCCCATCACCCTCACGCTGTCGGGTATTGCCGGCTTCATCTTGTCCATCGGGTTGGCGGTTGATGCGAATGTGCTCATTTTTGCGCGTCTCAAAGAAGAACTACGCAACAAGCGTTCGTTCTTGCGCGCCGTGGAAGCCGGCTTCGACGAAGCGTGGCCAGCCATCCGTGATTCGAGTGCATCCACACTCATCACGAGTGCCATTTTGTTCCTCTTCGGCAATAGTTTCGGCGTGAGCCTCATCAAAGGGTTTGCCTTGACACTTGCATTGGGTATTCTGCTCAATCTGTTCACTGCGGTCGTTGTGACACGCACATTCTTGCGCATGGTGGTTCGCAACGAATCAGCACATGCCACATGGCTCTATGAAGTTGGTAGTGACCCCGATGTTTCCGAACAGCCGGCGGCATAAGTGTGGAATGAGAGAATCAGTTCTATGAAAAGCATCGTAGGTTTGCGCTATGTGTGGTTCATCATCTCACTCGTAGTCATCATCCCAGGCGCCGTCTTTTTTGCGCTCTACGGGTTGCGCACCGGCATTGACTTTGCTGGTGGTGCGTTGTGGGATTTGCATTTTGTCACCAAACAGACGAGTGATCTGAACACCGACGACATTGCAAACGTCTTCAAGGCCAACGGTTTTGACAGCGCCCAAGTGCAGATTAGTGCGGTCAAAATTGACGGCAAAGAAGTCGCTTCAGCGGTGGTGCGTACCAAAGAACTCAGTGCCACGAATCCAGAACAACAGCAGCGCGACATTCTTGACGCCCTCACCAAACAATACGGTGAAGTACGCCGTGAGTCACTGCAGAGTGTGGGACCAACCGTAAGTGGTGAAGCCACACGCAGTGCGGCCATTGCCGTACTTGGAGCCTGTCTCGCCATCCTGATCTACATGACATTGGCCTTCAACAAGGCCCCAAATCCCTTTCGCTATGGGATGTGTGCGCTACTCGCCATGTTGCACGACGTGCTCGTCGTTCTCGGTGTTGCAGCCATCCTCGGCTACGCCATCGGTCTCGAAGTGGACGCCTATTTCTTGACCGCACTACTCACCGTGATTAGCTTCTCGGTCCACGACACCATTGTCGTATTCGACCGCATCCGTGAGAATCTCGCACATCGCCGTGCCGGCGAAACGTTCGAAGACATCGTCAATCACAGCATTGTGCAGACGTTGCCACGCTCACTCAATACGCAGCTCACGAGTATTTTCACGTTGATGGCACTGTTGCTCTTCGGTGGCGCCACCATCCAGAATTTGGTCATCATCTTGTTGGTGGGGCTGATTAGCGGTACCTATTCATCCATCTTTAATGCGGCCCAATTGCTCGTCGTCTGGGAAAATCGCGAATGGCAGCACTGGTTCCGCCGCCAAGCAGCATAGTTGATCGTCCAACGTGTGGTCGTCACAAAGAGGAGGAGCCCGGCTTCCTCCTCTTTGTATTGCAGGTGACCCAAAGGAGCACATCATGTGGCAATGGTTCCGTGACAAATTTGCGTCGGTCCCCACAACCCCTGCCCCTGCCGAGCCGGTCGTTGTCATGATTTGTGAAGGACACGTGGAAGCGTCCATGTATCAGGCACAACTCCACGATGCGGGGATTCCTGCTGCGCTCATTGGGGCGGATAGTGCAACCATGTTTGGCATGAACTCTGGGCTCCTCGCCAGCGTACGTATCATGGTGCCCGCAGAACATGCTGATGCCGCCCTCGAACTCCTCGCACAAAGTGCACAGGATGAAGAACGTGATTCGCCTACAACACCATCACAATCAACGCGCCAAGACGCCGAAATTGATGATAGTGCTGACGTGTAGTCGGCAGGAATTCGCATGATTGCATCACTTGTTGCCATGATTATTGGCGCATTAGTAGGCACACTGCTCGGATTGCTCGGTGGTGGTGGTGCCGTACTCATCGTTCCTAGCATGGTCTACCTGCTCCATGTTGACGAACATGTGGCTCTCGCAACCGCCCTAATCATTGTTGGTCTCAATGCCTTGGTGGGTGGCACTCTCGCCTATCGGCAGGGCCGCACCCAACTCCGTACTGCACTCACGTTTGGCGTTTCGGGGATGCTCACCGCATATTTAGGGGCACGCATCTCCAAACTCATTCCTGGTGAATTGCTGTTAATTGCATTCAGCCTGTTACTCCTCGTAATCGCCACATTCATGTTTCGGCGTACCCCAACGCGTGACGATTCGCCTACCAATCACCGCCCGGTATGGCACATGATTGTGGTGGGGGCGGGTGTGGGATTCATCACGGGCACACTTGGCGTCGGTGGTGGATTTTTGATTGTCCCGGCCATGGTACTCTTGGTGGGAATGCCCATGCGTGAGGCAGTAGGCACATCGCTCATCGTGATTGCCATCAATAGCGCCGCTAGCCTGCTGGGGCATCTCGATACGCCATTTGATTGGTGGCTCATTGCCGCACTCCTTGCGGGTGCGATTCCGTGTGTGGCGCTCAGTGGTCGCCTCGGCGCCCATATCCCCGCTGACAAACTGCGCAAAGCGTTTGCCGTGTTCATCAGTGTGGTCGCGATTGCCATGCTCGCCGAGAATCTCTATAGTCGCGTCAGCTAGCACCACTAGACGAACGCAAGATTCGCATCCACGGCCACATCGAGCCCCGCCTGCCACGGCCGATAAAACGCACAGGCAGCAATCATCGCCGCATTATCGGTGCAGAGGGCAAAATCAGGCACATGCACAGGTACAGGCATACGGTTACGCATCACCTCGCGTAACCGCGTATTAGCAGCAACCCCACCGGCAAGAACCACTGCCTTGGCACCGTGTGCCAATACGGCTTGGCGTGTTTTTTTGGTCAATATGTCAACCACAGACTCTTGGAAGAGGTAGGCGAGTTCGCGTTGCCGCTGCGTGAATGCGGGTGTCCCCGCACCATGGGCCGCCGTGGCAGCCTGCATCTGGTGCAGCACTGCGGTTTTCAGCCCACTAAACGAAAAATCATAGGTGCCGTGTAACCAGGCTCGTGGCAAGCGTTCGGAATGCGTGGGAGCAAGTGCATGCTGTTGGATGGCAGGGCCACCAGGGAAACCCAAATCGAGTAGGCGTGCCACTTTGTCAAAGGCTTCGCCTGCAGCATCGTCGAGTGTGCCACCTAGGCGCTGCGCCTGCCCATGGCCATGGAGGAGCACCAACATGGTATGCCCGCCAGATACGATGAGTGCCACACACGGAAAGACGGGTGGCGCACCGCTACTCAACCAGGCTGCATAAATGTGCGCTTCAACGTGATTAACGGCCAAGAACGGTAATCCTCGTGCCCATGCTACCGTTTTGGCAGTGTTGAGCCCCGTCAACAGGGCGCCAGAAAGACCCGGACCGTAGGTGGCTGCAACAGCATCAATGTCGTCCCAGCCGTGCGGTGTCTGGGCAATAGCCTCGCGAATGACCTGCGTCACACTGAGGATATGCTGCCGCGATGCGACCTCGGGGACGACGCCGCCGTAGCGCCGATGTATGTCAACTTGTGACGCAACTACGTTTGCGACGATGGTGCGTCCCGCGTGTACCACCGCCGCGGCAGTTTCGTCGCATGACGTTTCGACGGCTAGTATGGTCTGGAACGGTGTTGTCATGAAAAAATCAGTACCTTATCGTTGTCTCACAGTTGCATTTAGTATACTATCGAATGGAACTATTTCATGGTTCGCCCTCGTCAGTAGAGCAAATATGCTTCCGTGCTAAGGGTTGTCGTATGTCGCGTTTCGCTATGTTGCTCATCGCTACAAGTCTCATCGTTGGTCTGTGTATGCTACCTGCACCATTCCGTGCGGTAGCGGCGACCCACCAGCCCGTTGATGAACATACCATCGTGCTCGTGGCCGCAGACGCCACGCCACAGGCACACGATACACAGAGCCGGGTGCTCGATGCCGTGGAAGTTGCGAATCCCTTTACCAGTATCATCATCAAGTGGCACGTCATCGGTGATGCGCACACGCTACGCCTTTCGCTACGCACCCGTTCAAATGATACGTGGTCTGCATGGTTGCCCCTCAGCGACAACGAAGAATTCCGCGAAGAAACGGATCCTGTCGCCCTCTTTAGTAGTACGATGTGGACGGTAGAGACACCTGCAGATGCCTGGCAACTCAGTATCGAAACAACGGCCGAAAATACCAGTTATGTTGACTATGTACGCGCCATTACGTTTCGTAGCGAACTCCTCGATGCCCCTCGCCTGCTCCTGCCATCCGCTGGGCTTGCAACACCCAATGGGAGCAAACCACCGATTGTGACGCGAAGCATGTGGGGTGGAAGTACGGTGGCACGCTGGGATACGCGTGCGCTCGCTGGCGAAACCACCGAAGCAACATGGATGCCAACTGCCAGTGAAATCGTGCCACCGACACATATTGTGGTGCATCACACTGCCACACCCAACGACCCCCTCACCAGTGATTGGGCGGCACGGGTACGCTCGATTTGGGGGTATCACACCATCACACGTGATTGGGGGGATATCGGCTATCACTTCCTCATTGACCCCAACGGTGTCATCTACGAAGGGCGCTTCACCGGCGTACGACCCATTGATGGCACGGTGATTGATGGCGCACACGTACTCGGGTACAACCGTGCCACCATCGGCATCTCCATGATGGGAACATTTAGTGGTGTGGCACCCACCACATCAGCCCAAAATGCCCTCAAAAGCCTACTGGCCTGGCTGATGACCAGCTACGAAATCACACCCGACACCAGCACACACTACGCCCCCAAAAACGTTACGCTCAACACGATTGTAGGTCATCGCGATATCGGCTCAACCACCTGTCCCGGTGATGTACTCTACGGGTTGCTCCCCAGCGTGCGCACCACCCTGGCCGGTATCATCAATGCGGAGTGGATTGCAAGTGTGCGCGCTCAATCTACCACGATTTATGCCGGTGATGCCGCTGAATTCACGGTGAGTGTGCGTAACAACTACAACAGCACTGCGATTAGCGGTGCCGCATTTACATTTAGTCAATCGGATACTGCGCATACCTACAAATACGATGAATGCTGGGCCAAACGAGATGGCACCGGCACAATTATGTTTGATAAACCGGCGCAATCCACTGCAGCAAATACACGATTTCGTATCATGGCAGGAATGGCGAATTGGGACAGTCAGTATGCGGCTAATGCCGTGAAATGCCCGATTAGCTCGACCATCAACCATCCGTGGCGCTGGAGTATCGGTAATGCACCACTTGCCGCTGGTGCCACCCGAGACGTCATCGGACGCATCCAGTTCGACAATGTGGGACGCTACACCGTTTATTTCGGCCTAGTCAAAGACTGGATTGGCTACCCCGATCAAACGTGTGACCCCACGAGTAACTTGGGGGTCTGCCAGCTTCGCCCGATTACGATCAACGTGGTGGTACGTCCCACCGCTTCACCGACGGTGGCCAACAACATTCGTACCCGTATCAGCAACAGCACGGCAACGATTCAAGCGTACCAAGGCGCATTGCAGACGGCTCAGGTCGCGACCATGACCGCTGCACCTGCAGCCACTGCGAGTAGTGTGGCCGATCGCTTCACTGCCACCGCCGAACGTGCCGCCGGGAGTCCGGTACGCAGTGCAACACGCACATCTACTCCGCTCCCATCCCCGACACGCATCGCCATCATGCAAACCGTGAGTGCATGGCGTGATGCCACACAAATCGCCAATACGCAACGGACTGCGACCACGCTGGCACTCCGACAAGCACAAGCCACCAATACGCGGCAACAGCAAACGGCACTTGTACAGACCCGTAGCGCCAATCTCACCGCTACGGTGAACAAACGTCAACAGCTACAGGCCACACACGCTGCTGCAACGGCAAGTAGACAGGCCTATGTGGCCACAATACGGAGCAACGCGCTAACGGCGACTGCAGCCATGATTGCCGCCAATGCCACCCAAATCGCAGATCGTCGTACGGCAACAGCCGAAGCCGGCTTGCGCTCACCGACTCGCACCGCAACGCTGAGTCCTACGGCGAGTCCCACACGGACACAGACTCCCACGCGAACACAGACTCCCACGCGCACGCTGACTCCCACACGCACGAGCACGGCAACACGCACGGCCACCGCAACACACACAGCCACGATTACACAGCTCCCCGTGATTGACCAGAGCAATGTCATCTCGTCAACGTTGAGCAGTCCGATTAGTCATCTGATTGCAGCACCGCAGGCGATTTTTGCGCTCAACACGCATACCCCGATCCTCACCTGCCTCGATCCCGTCACATTGGCGAGTCTGTGTAGCATGCCACTCGATGGCAGTCATGCCTATGCCATGCATGTCAACCACCTCGATGCTAATCAACTTTTTGTGGTAGGCCAACTTACCTGGAACACGATATACGTGCAACGCTTCGACGTGTCGCAGATGCCACCACGTGAAAGCGGATACTGGACGGGTGTCTCTGCGGTACTACCACACGCGATTAGTGTCAATGGCCGCTACATCACGCTCGCAGTATCACAACCGGTGACAGGCACAGCATTGACACGGACAGAGCTCCTCACGTTGGTGAATGCCCCGATTATCTATGCCCTGCCGACACGCCTCACAATGGCCGGACCTGTGACTTCGCTCGTCAACAGCGATACGGGTGAATTTGGTGTGATTGTGACAGGACGAACTGCAACCAATACAGGGTACTTGCAGTCAATACGCGTGCAAAATGGCAAACTTGCAGCAGGCCCACTAGTGCCTCTCACCAAACCGATCCAACAGGTTGTCGCAGAACCCAACGTGGTGAATATGACCCCACTCAACATCCTCTATGCGAGTGATGGCACGAGTGTGGCGCGCTACCAATACAATATGACCAATGCGGCAATCACACGAATTTCGCAACAGAACCTACCGGTATCTCAGCTCGCAGTGCTCAAATCACCGTTACAACTCCTCACAGTCAGTGCATCTGCACCCTGGACTGCTACGATCTACAGTATGGGGAGTAATCCATTTGTACTCCGTGGCACTGTATTTTTGAGCACCCATATCCCACATCTTTTTGCGACACGCGCTGACCAACTTTATTGGACACATGATGCAACCGTATTTCGTGCAAATGTGGTGCGTTAGGACTATGCGAATAGCCACTTTTACGGTATACTATGTATTGTCGTATTCTAAATGGAACCATCATGTCTCTGGTGACATCTATATAGCAGTGACATATCAGCCACATATCATCGCATTCAATGCATCTATGCGGTAGGCTAAATGCAGACCAGTGGTTAAGGACGGGATTCATGCGTGTAATTCACTTATATGTGCTAACGGCGCTTTTCATTGGCATGTTGGTCATCGTAGCCCAGACTGTGATTGCAAATGCACAGAGCGGTGCTCAGGCGATCGCCGTACCACAGGTCACGACCACCGCGTCGTCTACCGCCACTCCCGTTGCACGCAGTAGTGCATGGTTATCAGTGGTCCCAGACAAGACCACGCTCATCGCCGGAGAAACGGTAACATTTCAGTTCACCATCACCAACAAATACGATGATGTGACCTATCGAGGTGGCAGTATCACACAGGCCGTTTCTATTGATGGTCCAGTCTATGCCACTAGCGACACCAACTATACATATGTGCAGAATCAGTGTTGGGCATTCACGAATGGTGGCGTCACGCAATTCCCTCGTGAAACTGGCAAGTTTCGTGTTATTGCTGGCTATGTAGGTTGGGATGAAGCCAACAAAAGCAAACCGCCCCACTGCCCCGTTGGGAGCACCATAGACCATCCATGGCGTTGGAGTATCGGCAGTACACCACTGGCTGCTGGTGCGAGCCGTGTAGTCACTGGTAAAGTGCAGTTCACCCAACCGGGTACATATACACTCGTTTTTGGCGTTGTCAAAGACTTTGTTGGTTATCCCGATGTGACCTGCGATCCCAACGCAGACCCGAAACTCAACGTGTGCGGGCTCGAATCCACGACCATCACGGTGCTAGCACCTACGGCCACAATTACGCCGTCAGCAAGTGTCACCCGAACATTGAGCAACACGCGCACCGCGACGATGACACGCACACCCACCAATACGCGCACCAGTACACGAACACGCACCGTCTCATTGACCAAAACACTATCCCTTACACGCACACCCACGGAAGTCGCCAGTGCGCTACGCATGGGGCGCTACAACTTCAATGATGCCCTGGGTGTCAACATGATTCTCAAGAGCGCAGTAGATGCGACCTACATGCTCACCTGTGGTGGTACACCAAGCGCACCAGCACCACGCTGTCCTGAAATCGTGGCTGGAGGTGTGGGTGGCAATGCGCTCCGATTTGCTGGGAGCCACAATACCAGTGTGGCCCGACCATTTACCTTCCTCGGGAGTGGTACCGTATCGTTCTGGGCCAAACCAAATGCAACCGGTTCCGAAATGAACGTGTTGACGCTCCAAGGCAACGCGGTGGCCATCATCGTTGGTTTTGACAGTAGCGGTAAATTCTTTTGTAGTTTTGGCAGCAATCGTACGACTGCACCTACAGCGGTTACCGATGGCAACTGGAACCACTTCACCTGCACATTCAATCAGTTACTCTTGCAACGCACCCTCTACATCAACAGTGAGCTTGTGGTTAGCGAATCGGTGGTGAGTACCCCACGTGGACTCTTCAATGGCGTCTTTGGAAGTAACGCTACACGCAATGGTGCCATGTACGATGGTGACATTGATGAAGTATCACTCTACAACTTTGCACTTGAGGGAAGTCAGATTGATGATCTCTACCTCTACTACATCACCGATCCCACGCGTATTTCACCAACACGTACAGCCACAGTGACGCGCACACCAACAAATACTCCCTTCCCGATTGATTATCTCCGTACCAATATGAGCGCACGCTTTTTCTTCAATGAAAATAGCGGAGCGACTTCGTTCGCGAATGCGATTGCGGCAACGAATCCTGCCACATGTGTTGCGCCACAAATCTGCCCGAGTGCCGGTACAAGTGGCGTACGCTTTAGCAATGCGGTGGAATTTGCGAGCGGACAGTCACTCAAAATCAAAAGCCCACTCACCACTGCAGCCACAACACCGTTTGTGGCGAGCACTTGGATCTACCCTGACACCATGTCTAACGAGATGGTTGTTATTGCGGCAAAGAGTCCCATCCAAACACACAAGTTTTTAATGGGTACCACGGCAAACAGTGAAATTTTCTGTCGCTTTGGCAGCAACAATCTCACCAGCGTTACTACCATTCCCAGTAATGTGTGGTCACATGTGCTGTGTAGTATTGGTGCTGACAAGAAAGCTACGCTGTACTTGAACGGTGCACCAGTGGCGAGTAGCACCTTCACGGTTGTGCCGGCTGGACTGATGACAATTTGGCTGGGCATGGATGGATTCACTACCAGTGCACCATACATCGGGCGCATTGATGAAGTTGCGTTCTATCGGACCGCCATAACTTGGGAGATGGCAGAAATCGTCTATGACCAGTACACCGATGTCAGCCGGCGTTCACCCACGCGCTCTCGTTCGCCATCATATACACGCACACCGTCGTTGACACGCACACCGTCATTGACGCGCACACCATCACGCACGCCGTCAATTACCCCTTCACCAACGGAAGTAACCGCCGGTGGGTACCCATATCCGTTGCCACTCGGGACGGCAACACGCACTCCCACGTTTACACGCAGTGCAACATTGACGCGCTCTATCACGCCATCACGGTCACTCACCCCATCAGTGAGTGCCACATCACGTCCGTTCCCGTATCCTTACCCAACACCGTAGCCCGCACAAACAATCGGTGTTACAATACATGCCGATGTGTATACAGTGAAGGATTTGCAATGCAACGTTTGTTAGTAACAGGTGGTGCCGGATTTATTGGTAGCAATTTTGTGCATTACATGCTCGAGCGCTACAACTACGACATCGTCGTCTACGACGCACTGACCTATGCTGGGCGCCGCGAGAATCTAGCTGCGGCAGCCAACAATCCTAAGTTCCGTTTTGTCGAAGGCAACATCTGCAACCTGGATCAAATCAAACAAACCATTCAGCAATACGCCATTGATACCATTGTCAATTTTGCTGCGGAAACACACGTTGACCGTTCGATTATGCAGCCAGATGCAGTAATACAAACAAACGTCAACGGCACGTGGGCACTCCTCGAGGCAGCCCGTGAACTGGGGCTAAACCGCTTTCATCAAATCAGCACCGACGAAGTATACGGTCAAATTGCTGAGCCGAATCGATCACGCGAAGCAGACGCATTTGAACCACGCAGCCCGTATTCGGCCAGTAAAGCGGGAGCCGAACATATCGTATATGCATACCACATCACTTACGGCATGCACACGACGATTACACGGGGATCAAACAACATCGGTCCATTCCACTACCCAGAAAAGGCAGTGCCACTCTTTACCACCAATGCCATGGACGATATCGCCATCCCCATTTATGGTGACGGCAAACAGATGCGCGACTATCAATACGTCAGCGATCATTGTGAAGGCATTGACGTGGTCCTGCACAAGGGTGTCGCTGGTGAAGCGTACAACGTGGGTACCGGTGTCGAAACACGCAACATTGACATGGCGCACAAAATCCTCGACATTCTCGGCAAACCACACTCGCTGATTACCTATGTCAAAGACCGTGCCGGTCATGATCGCCGCTATGCACTCGATACGAGCAAACTACGCGCATTGGGGTGGCAGAGTCGGCACACCTTCGATCAAGCGCTCACCAAGACGGTGCAGTGGTATATTGACAACCAGGCGTGGTGGCGCCCCATCAAGAGTGGCGAATATCGCGAGTATTATCACAAACAGTATGTCAGCCGACAGTCCTCATAACGGACCATATCGGCTCATAGCCACCCACTACGAGTCACTCCTTGATACTGCGGCGCGAACGCTTGGCGATCGCGCCGCAGCCCAGTCTTTGATTGCACGTGGTGGCGCCTGGATCAACCACGAACGGATTCAAGTAGCCGAGGCCATGCTCCTCCCCGGGATGCACGTCCAACTCCACACGATACCCGCACATGCACAAACTTGCCATCTACCCGCAGACGCCATCATTTATCACGACAAGTGGCTGATTGCCATCAACAAACCAGTGGGCACATATGTGGATGCCACACCCTGGGATGCAAACAACCATTTGCGTACTGCGCTCGCTACACTATTGGCGCAACACGGTGCCACGCCCCCACTCCATCCCGCACACCGGCTCGACCGTGACACAACAGGTGTACTCCTGTTCACGCATCACCCCCACGCCAACGCCAGTCTGCAGAAATTGTTCGTCCAGCATCGTACACGCAAATACTACATCTGCCATGTGCATGGGGTACCAGACTGGCAGGACTATACCTGTATCAGCGGACATGGGCGAAGCGATCGTGGCCGGTTTCGCGTCTACCCACATGCACAGGTCGGCCAAAAACTGCCCAATGGCGATACCATCAAAGAGATGCACACCCAGTTCCGTGTGCTCGCGCAATACCACGACAATACCAGCATGCTACTCGCAATCCCGCATACCGGGCGCACCCACCAGATTCGCCTGCATGCCCATGCCTGCGGATTACCCATCGTCGGTGATCGGAGCTATGGGCATGCGGATGATGGTGTGGGTGCGCACCGCTTACATGCCTGGCAACTCCATTTTCCTCACCCGATTCACGAAAGCCCCATCCAGATTCATGCACCTCTGCCCGCATGGGTACCCGCAGATTTGGCATTGCCGCCCCTGCATGATACGATAGAGAATGATGAATAACAGGGGCCTGTTGCGAGTAATGGCATGATTTGGACGATTTCTGACCTACATTTGTCGTTTGCCAACCCCAAACCCATGGATATTTTTGGGAATCGCTGGCGCAATCATCCAGAACGTATTGCTACGGCGTGGCGCCGCATGGTTGCCGCCGATGACGTGGTGTTGATTGCCGGTGATATCTCGTGGGCCATGCAACTAAATGATGCCCTGGTAGACCTACGCTGGATTGATCAACTCCCTGGACGCAAATACTGCATCAAAGGCAACCACGACTACTGGTGGGACCGTGCAGCCCCCATCCGCAATCGCATCCCCGCCTCAATCACGCTGGTCGAAGCAAACGCCTATGACCTCGGCGAGGTGGTTGTCTGCGGGAGCCGCGGCTGGTCTGCACCCGGCATGCCCGGCTTTGATGTCCAGGTAGACCAACGCATCTATGCGCGTGAACTGTTGCGCATGCAACGTGCCCTCAGTGACGCTACCACACTGGCTGCAGGACGCCCGATTGTGGCCATGATACATTACCCCCCATTTATTGACCGCCGTGCCACGGATTTCGTGCGACAGTTCCACCAGGCGGGTGTCACCTCCTGCCTATACGGCCACCTGCACCGCCCCGATGATTGGGGCAATGCGGTGCAAGGCTGCGTCGAAGGCATCACGTATCAGTTGACTGCCTGTGACTATCTCGATTTCACCCCGGTAGCAGTGCGCGGACTACCACAAACCCAATAATGCATGCAACAGCAACGGTGCTGTCATCTAGTAGAGGCATCGTGTTATACGTTGTAATCTTATTGTAATTTTATCAGATGAAAATTGTTAATAATTTTATGTCTACATGATAGTCATATGTATAGGGAGGCAAGGGGGAGAAACAGTCTATTTTTCGTTAGCAAAAGCACCATTTGAAGTTCGTCCTGAATTATGACATATTGTAGCATTCTAATGCGAACTAGACCGAAGAAAAAATACTGGTGATAGTGTGAATAATTTCTGTAGATTTGGAGCAACACACCCCTATCTTTTTGCACCATTCTTATGGTATAATACATTCATCAAATTGTAATCTTCGCCACAGGATATACAGAGGAGTGCATTATGGAAGTAGGCGCAATACGCAATCGTAGCATCACTGACGAGATGCGCACGGCGTACCTAGACTATGCCATGTCGGTGATTGTATCGCGGGCATTACCAGACACACGTGACGGGCTCAAACCCGTACAAACGCGTATTTTGTACGGCATGTGGGAGATGGGCATGCGTGCCAATCAGCCGTACAAGAAGTGTGCGCGTATTGTGGGCGATGTTCTCGGCAAAATGCACCCCCACGGTGACAGTTCGGTGTATGATGCACTCGCGCGCTTGGCCCAGCCCTGGAATATGCGCTACCCGCTGATTGACGGGCAGGGCAACTTTGGTAGCATTGATGGTGATCCCCCTGCGGCGATGCGTTACACCGAAGCACGCCTTTCCGCCATTGCCGAAGAAATGCTCTTTGACATCGAAAAGAACACGGTTGATTTCCGTGACAACTTTGACGGCACCTTCCGCGAGCCGACGGTATTACCGGCACGCCTCCCTAATTTGTTACTCAACGGTGCCAACGGCATTGCGGTGGGCATGGCAACCAATATTCCGCCACACAATCTAGGTGAAGTCAATCAAGCCATCGCATACCTGATTGACAATCCGGATGCAACCACCGAGGAGCTCATCAAATTCGTGCCTGGCCCCGATTTCCCAACAGGTGGTCTGATTTTGGGCAACGAGGGCATCAATGCAGCCTACACCACGGGGCGTGGCCAAGTCACTATCCGTGCCAAAGCGCATGTGGAAGAAGGCAACCGCAACAGTCATCAAATTATCGTGACCGAGCTCCCCTTCCAGGTCAACAAGGCCCGCCTACAAGAGCGGATTGCAGAACTCGTACGTGAAAAGAAAATCGAAGGGATTCGCGATATTCGCGATGAATCCGACCGTACCGGTATGCGTGTAGTTATCATGCTCAAACAGGATGCCCAACCACGCAAAGTGCTCAACGCGTTGTACAAGCACACGCAAATGCAGACGTCGTTCGGCATCAACATGTTGTCACTCATCGAGCATGGGCTCCAACCGCGCTTGATGACACTCAAACGCATGTTGCAAGAATACATTGACCATCGCCGTGAAGTCATTCGGCGCCGTAGCGAATACGACCTCGAAAAAGCACGTGCCCGGGCACACATTTTAGAGGGGTTGACGCGCGCTATTGACATTCTCGATGCCGTCATCCAAACGATTCGTGACTCACGCTCACGCGATACAGCGCGCAACAACTTGATGCGCGATTACTCGTTCAGTGAAGCACAGGCCAACGCCATCCTCGACATGCAACTCGGGCGCTTGGCTGCACTCGAACGCAAACGCCTCGAAGAAGAGCTCAGCGACGTCCGCAAAACCATTGGCGAGCTCGAAGAAATCCTGAACAATGCGGCCAAGCTCAACTCGCTCATCAAGGCGGATCTCAAGTACTTGTCGGATAAATACGGGGATGCACGGCGCACCCAGATTGTCTATGGTGTCAACGGTGAAGTCAACGACGAGGATCTCATCCCCGATGAAAAGTTGCTCATCACGTTGTCGAACCGTGGCTACATCAAGAGTCAATCACCGGACACCTTCCGCACGCAACGACGTGGTGGCAAAGGGATTCGCGGTGCTGCGACCCGCGAAGAAGATGTGATGAGTCACATCTTGACCTGCAATACCATGCACGATTTGCTCTTTTTCACCAATAGCGGGCGCGTGTATCGCCTCAAGGCACACGAAGTGCCAGATGCAAGCCGCACTGCCAAAGGACTACCACTCGTCAACTTGATTGACCTGCAACCCGAAGAACGTGTCACGTCGGTGTTGTCGGTCCCCGATTACAGCCAAGCCAAGTATCTGCTGATGGCTACGCGCCGTGGCAAAATCAAACGCACACTCCTCGAGGAATACAGCATGGTCCGCTCCAACGGGCTGATTGCCATCGGTCTCGAAGAAGGCGATGAGCTCGGCTGGGTGACCACCACCATGGGTGACGAAGATATCATGCTGACCACGTGTAACGGCAAAACACTGCGCTTCAAACAGGCCCAAGTACGCTCAATGGGACGCCCAGCAAGTGGGGTACGTGGTATCAACCTACGTGAAGGCGATGTGGTAGTCAGCATGGATGTGGTCACCACCAAAGAAAAGGACACTGCCCAGCTCGTCACCATCAGTCGCAATGGCAAGGGCAAGCGCACCCCAGTCAAACTCTACCGTGCCAAGGGACGTGGGACACAAGGCATGGCAACCATGGGCATTGCCGAGGGCGATGTCATCGCAACTGCCTGTGTGATTAGCGCAGACATGGTCCTCACCTTTATCACGCGCAATGGCATCGTCCTCAAGACCCAGGCCAGCGATATCCGCGCCTGTGGCCGTAGTGCGCAGGGTGTACGCGTGCTTTCACTCAACGACAACGATACGGTGGTTGCCATGGTTGCCGATGAACCCGAGGACGAGGACGAGCGCCAGAAGCGCATCCTCGATATCGGCGACATGGTGGGCGTTGATGTTGATATGCTCGATGATGATGACACCGATGCAGAAAGCGCTGCTGACGAAGACACCGGCGACGAATAACTCGGTCTCCCCGCATCATACGGACACAAAAAACGGGCGGTGCCAATCGGCACCGCCCGTAGTGATTGTGGGTTCCCTACCGGCCAAAGTTATACTGCTCGTTGGGAGACAATGGCTCAGTGACTGGCTCGACGAAGACACCAGCCGCGCTGTTTGCGGGCAAATCGGCCATCTTGTAACCGACCCCACGCACCGTCAAAATGCGCCGTGGGCGTGACGGTTCTTCTTCGATTTTTTCACGGAGACGACGCACACAGACATCCACCAGATTGGTTTCGCCCACATAGTCATAACCCCATACCTCTTGGAAGAGCGTCTCACGATCGAAGACTTCCCCGTAGTTGGCAGCCAAGAAGTACAACAACTCGAATTCCATGGGAGTTAGATTTACATCGTTGCCTGCTAATGTGACTCGGTGGCGCGGTGCGTCTATTTCTATGTCGCCCACGCGTACGATGGCTGGTGCTTGGCGGTTTTTCATGCCGTCCACGCGACGCAGAATGGCTTCGATACGTGCTATCACTTCAGCCGTTTTGAATGGCTTGGTGATATAGTCGTCACTGCCAAGCTCGAATCCTTGCACGATGTCGTCGGTGCCATCACGTGCGGTGAGCATGATGATGGGCACGTCCGACTGCTCGCGGATGCGTTTACACGCCTCAAAACCATCCACGTATGGCATCATCACATCGAGCAATACGATGTCGAACGCACCGTCGCTAAAGGCCTTGAGTGCCTCAAGCCCGTTTTTGACCACTACTACGTCGTAGCGTGGGCCGTTGAGTGTCACCTGGATGAGCGTTGCAATTGATGGATCATCATCTGCAAAGAGAATTCGTCGTGGTGTCTGCTGGTCTCCTCGCCCGGTGATTCGTCGTGTTAACTTCATCGTAGTACCACCTTTTGTAGTAATGTATACGACCAAAAAAGAAGCGCACATGCGCGGTGAAAAGATGCGACACAATCACAGCATAGAGATTATTATAGTGTGTCGTACGATACACTATAATTATACACAAAAAAACGATTTTGTGAAGTAGGCAAAACTCAGCCCGTAGGATCGAGGGATGTATCCGGGGGGACGCGATACACAAGCTGTGGAGGTTGCAGGCGATTGACCACATCCGCCGTAATAATACAGCGATCGAGGTTAGCATGTGACGGAGCGTCGTACATCACATCAATCAAGACCGATTCGAGGATGCTACGTAGCGCACGGGCACCAGTGCCAGATCGTAGCGCGGCATCAGCTACCGCGTCAATGGCATCATCACGGAGCTCGAGCGTCACATTATCCATGGCAAGTAGGCGCTGATACTGCTTGACAACGGCGTTTTTGGGCTCAACCAAGATACGTTTCATCGTATCGCGGTCAAGCGGTTGCAGCGGTGCGATGACCGGGATACGGCCGATGAATTCGGGGATGAAACCGAACTTCAGCAAGTCATCGGGGATTACCTGTGCCGTGAGGGTCGGTGCGTCTGCGGGTGCAGTGTCGGCTCCATGTGTGGCCGCAAACCCGAGCGTACGCTTCGTCGCAACACGACTTGCGATGATTTTGTCAATCCCTTCAAATGCGCCACCACAGATAAACAGCACCTGCGACGTATCAAACGGGATGTATTCTTGCTGCGGATGTTTGCGCCCAGGCACTGGCGGCACATGAGCCACCGAACCTTCGAGAATCTTGAGCAGTGCCTGTTGCACCCCTTCGCCAGACACATCACGTGTAATCGAGGGGTTGTCGGATTTACGCGCAATTTTGTCTATCTCGTCAATGTACAAAATACCCGTTTTGGCACGTTCCACATCGCCATCTGCGGCTTGAATCAAGCGGAGCAGAATCGTTTCCACGTCCTCACCGACATAACCAGCCTCGGTCAAGGCCGTCGCATCTGCGATTGCAAAGGGGACATCGAGTGCTTTTGCGAGTGTCTGGGCGAGGAGTGTTTTGCCACTCCCTGTTGGACCGAGCAAAAGAATGTTGCTCTTGCCGATTTCCACATCGCCGAGCTGTTGATTGGCACGGATGCGCTTGTAGTGGTTGTAGACGGCTACTGCCAGCATGATTTTGGCACGCTCTTGGCCAATCACGTAGGCATCGAGATTAGCGCGTAACTCGTGTGGCGTCAGCAGTGGACGTTCACTGACTGGCGGAGTCTTGGCTGGTTGTGCCCGTTGCCGTTCTTCGGCGATGACCTGATTGCATATCGCAATACACTCATCACAGATAAAAATAGGCGGTGGCCCTGCAATGAGCCGCTGTACTTCGTCTTGACTACGCCCACAAAATGAGCAGTTGTAGATGCCCCGGTTGCTGTTCATCGCATATGCCTCAGCCAGCTGGCAGAATTACGCACCACGCTGTTGCATGGCATCGCGGGTGAGAATTTCGTCAATAATCCCGTACTCTTTGGCTTGTGCGGGACTCATGAACAAGTCACGATCAAAGTCGTTGGCAATACGGTCAATGGACTGACCAGTATCCGCGGCCAACAGCTCGCGGATTATTTGTTGTTCGCGGAGCAATTCGCGTGCCATGATTTCCACATCGGGGGCATACCCACGCGCACCACCACCTGCGGGATGCATGTGCACGGTTGAATTCTCGAGGCTGTAGCGCTTGCCTTTGGTGCCACCAGCCAGCAGAATGGTCGCCATACTGCCGGTCATGCCCACACACACCGTGGCCACATCTGGACGAATATTGCGCATCGTGTCGTAGATAGCGAGTCCAGCGGTAATCGAGCCCCCCGGGCTGTTGATGTAGAACATGATGTCACGTTCGGGGTCTTCGTGTTCGAGGAAGAGGAGCTGCGCCACCACCAGATTTGCGATCTGATCTTCGATGGGGGAGCTCATCATGATAATGCGCTCTTTGAGCAAGCGCGAATAGATATCGTACGAACGCTCACCACGACTGGTTGACTCGACAACCGTCGGCACCAACTGATCAAATTGTGGCATGAGCGCCATTACATCAACATGTGAACGCCAATTCATCTCCAACCTCCTCGATTTCACCTGAACTGCCTGCTATTCGGCCTTTTTGCTGCTCTTCTTTTTGGGAGCATCGGCAGCTGGGGCTTCAGCATCAGCCTTCTTGCTACTCTTCTTTTTGGGAGCATCAGCGCCTGGGGCTTCGGCATCAGCCTTCTTGCTGCTCTTCTTTTTGGGAGCGCCACCGGCTTGGGTTGCGATTTCGATGATGCGGGCGCGCATCTTTTTGTCGAGCACGGCATTGGCCACCGACGTCACCATGTCGTTGCGCAACAAGGCACGCATCGTGTCCGCCTGTTCGCCACTGTACATGCCCACCATGGTCTCAATTTCGGCGTCAATTTCTTCATCGCCCACGGTGATAGCTTCGGCAACGATGAATTCACGCATGACCAAGTTGCCCTTGAGACGCTCTTCACCTTGTGGCAAGAGCTGATTGAGCAACACGTTGCGGTCTTGCCCCATCTGCTTGTAGACGGCTTCGGCGGTCACTCCGTAGCGCGCATACTCTGCCTCTTGGTTGCGCAGAATGCGATCGGCTTCGATTTGAATGGAGGCGTCGCCGTAATCAAAGACGGCCTGTGCTACCAAGAAATCAATGAAGGCATTCACCACGCGGGTTTCCGCATTATTGCGCGCATTCTTGGCAAGATCATCGCTGGTCTTGTGTTTGAATTCCGTGAACGAACCCGTGAAATTCTCGAGGGTGGGAATCTCGTCCCACTCGGGCAGGATACGCTCTTGGATGCGCCGAACGGTCACATCAAAGACCACGGGAACGCCACGCAGTTTTTCATCGGAGTAATCTTCGGGCATAATGGATGGAATCTGACGTGTTTCGCCGATTGTCATGCCAATGATGCCGTCCATCAAGCCGGCAACCAAGCGCCCTTGTTCGAGGATGAGATCGGTGCTTGGTGCAGGTTGCCCGGGCTCACGCCCGTTGATGGAAACGCCGTCACGCAGTGCATCAACTTCGGCACTGACCAAATCGCCCTGTTGGGCTGGTCGTACGGCTTCGGGCTCACGCAATACGACGTGGCGCTCGCGTACGTCGTCGAGAGCACGCTGGAGTACGTCTTCTGTTACGGCAGGGACGTCGAGCTCGTGGCGGAACCCGCTATAATCGCCAATCTGGGTCATCGGTTGTACGGGGACACGCACCACAAAGGTGAACGGCTCGACCACGAACTGGACATCGTCGAGTGACGCTTGCCCAATCGGCTCGATGCCTTCTTGGGTCAGTGCTTGCGAGAAGCTCGCATTGATGATACTTTCGGTGGCCTCTTCGACCAATGCAGCCCGCCCATAGAGACGTTCGAGCATGGGGCGTGGCACTTTACCAGGGCGAAACCCGTGGACGCGTACCTTCTGCGACAGGGTACGGGCGGCACGATCAAGCTCTTTCTCAACCGTAGCTGCATCAACTTCGACTGTCAACTTCATCAGACTGCGCGGCAAGCGCTCGCTTGTAACCTTCACCGACATTACTCCGTGTGTACTCAAAATGCGCCACCACCGGCGCAGCGAATTGTGCATTTCTGATGCATTATATCATGAAGTTGATATCTGTGTCGGATACAGCACAAAAGCGCATCACAAGGCGGTCTAAGCGCCGTATCACACCAATACGCTATGCCCCGACAATCACGGTATAATAGAATCACGATACTTGGTCTTGTCAACGAAAGTACGCCATGGAGACGATATCCACTGTTGGCAGCGCGCTCATCCTGAATGTCATTGACGAAGGCGCAGCACGGCGTTTATGGGCACGTCGCACACTCGACCAGTATCAGCTCCTCGCCCAAAAAACCATGCAACAGCATACCGTTTATCTTGATACGGCGGGGATGACGCTGGCGCATCACGGTCATCATATCAGTGTGGCCATACTCAATCAGAGCAAACAACTGATAACATATACGGCGCATTACGCTACTGCACAACCGCACATCTTGGCACACCCGCTCAGTACACAACAGTGGCCGGTGGACATTCTGCAACAGCTTGCAGTGCACCACATAGATGCACACACGCTAATGCCCGTCATCCATGTCATTCATCGGCGTCACACCCGGCAACTCTGTGATGCACAACAGGTAGTGGCACACCTGACTCTCGATCAGGGCATCATCTATGCGAGCGGTCAACAAGAGGCATTCTGCGAAATCGAACTACAAATCGCAGCAGACACTCCTCCCGCACACGCCGACGACATCATGGCGCGCATCCAGCAGGTGGTTCCCAGCATGGTCGGCAGTACACCCAAATTTATGCGTGGCATGCGCCTTATCACAACGACCACAACACCAATGCCAACCACTCACACCCTGCAACAGCATCTTTCGCTGCTCCAAGGGACACAGCGTGTGGCCGATGAAGCGCTGTTTATTCCCCTCCCTACAGACGACAGTGCCCTGCACCGCATAATCTGTGCCTGTGCCCAACAACTCATCATCAATCAGCAGCATGATACTGAGCCATTCTGGTTGGCCCTCGATGCAACCGCCCAAACCCAAGTAGAAGCACTGGTTGCGCAGAATGTGACACCGAGCTACACCATGCACGGGGCGGCGGTACAGCTCAATCACCTCCCCTTTAGTGAGGGGTTACGCCTACAGCTCCGCCACCAGTTTCGCCGCATGCTGGTACGCCGCACCCATGTCCTGGCCGAATTTGATGCGGACCAAATCCACCGGCTCCGTGTCAATCTGCGCAAAATCCGCGCCTTGCTCGAATGTGCGGATGGCGTGTACGACGAAGAAGTACTCAGCCAATACAAACGCGGATTTCGCAGAATGGCACGCTTCCTCGGCGAAGTCCGCGACTGCGATGTCTTGCTGAGCAATATCCAGCGTATCTGTGGTGTAGACGCTGTTGCCAATGAAATTATGCGTGCGCTTTCACAGACACGGATGCATGCGCTACACGAGCTCAACGAACTCTTTGGGAGCGACAAACACCAACGCTTCATCCACGAGTTTGCGCAATTTGTGTGCACACCCGCAGCCATGACCACCGATACTACTCCACACGCAGCAGTGGGCGACGTACTAGGACAACGCATTGCGGAACGCACCGTGGCCTTTCAACAACCACTGCCGTACGCCTTTGATCGAGTCGAAGAGCACGAGCTACATGCGTGGCGGATCCGTGGCAAACGCCTGCGCTATATCCTTGAGTGCTTTCCAACGGTGATTACTCCAGCAACAACCCCTGTGCTGACAACGCTCGATGCGGTGCAACATGCACTCGGCGTGTTGCAGGATACGGTGGTCGCATTTGAATTACTCAACAAAATGAAAGTGCATACCCACCCCGACAGTAAAAAAGTCATCACCCAGCTCCGGCTCGAAGCCACTCAGCAACGGCAACTCCTCGCATCACTCTGGCAAGCGAGTACGAGTACGGCATTCAACGATGCCATCGTTGCGACAATTACTGCGATTAAATGAGGCGCCAATGATTCCACTCACACTCAAAATGTGTAATTTCCTGAGCTACCGTGGTGAAACTGCGGAATTTGACTTCTCCACCATCCACATTGCGGTGTTGAGCGGCGATAATGGGGCCGGAAAATCGTCGTTCCTCGAGGCCATGCATTGGGCGGTATGGGGCAAAGCTCGCCAATCCGAATCCGATATCATTCATATCGGTGAAACAGAGATGTACGTGGAGTTTTCCTTTGCGGTGAACCAAAGTCACTACCGTATTCACCGTTCATATCGCAAGAGTGCCCGTGGTACGTCCAAACTCGAACTCTACCAAGCACAACTCGACGCCACTCAAAAGTGGGCGTCAATAACCAAAGGCACCATCAACGAAACGCAACGCTTTATCACGGAAAATGTGGTAGGGATGACGTACGATGTCTTTGAAAATTCCGCATATTTGCGCCAAGGCAAAGCCGATGCCTTTACCCGGTTGGCCCCAGCACAGCGCCGGGATATTTTGGCAGAAATTCTCGAAATTGATGTGTACGAAACGTATCGCGAACGTGCCAAAGTCCACCGCGATCGGCTCAGCAAAGATGAGCACCGGCTCGCCGGTGAGATGAGCAACGTCGAAGCGGAAGTCGCTTCTCTTCCCATCCTCACCAGCCAACTCGAAGATGCAGAAACCCAACGCACCACTGCGACCCAATTCTTGGCCTATGCGGATACAAGCCTGACCCTGCACCAAATACGCATGCAATGGACGAATGCAACACAGCAACAACGTGAACAACACACAGTCGCCCAGCAACTCGAAGCCGACATTGCCCATATTGACACCATCTTTGCCACTCGATCAGCGGTTGAGGAACGCTACCAACAGCTCCTCCAACTCGAAGCCGACGCGCGGATGTTACGGGCGCAACGTGAACAGTACGATGCCCTCAATGAACAACGCCAAACCGCCCGAGCGACCATCGAACGTGCCCAACACGACCTCGACCTGCGCATCGCAACAGTGCAACAGAAGATAACGCTCCTCGATGGCGCACTAGCCCAGCTTGATGCGGCGCGTGCACGCCACGACCAGCTTGCGGAACGTGTGGCCAAACTCGCTGAAAATCCGCCAGATGTGGCCTCTATTCAACAGCAACAACACCAGCTTCAGACGCAGATTGCAACACACCAACAGGCGCTCCAGCGCATACATGTGCTCACCAATGACCTCGCACAGCTCCAACAACGGAGCGATGAACTACACGCCAGCACTGCCCAGTGGGACGCGGTAATGGCACGCCTCGACACATGCCAGCAGGCACAACAACGCATGCGTGAACTCGACCAACAACGCATCCAGCAGAGCGATTTGCTGGCAGCAACCCAGGCGCAACGCGACATCATCCGTGATCGTGGTATTGAAATGCGCGATAAGAAAGCCTTGTTGACGATTAATGAGCCCTGCCCGACCTGTCAAACCATGATGGACGAAGCACACTATGCGATGGCGGTCTCTGATTTCGACAACGCGATTGGCCAGCTCCGCGAACAATACACCGCACTCCATGGCAGTGTCACACAAATGAAACAAGCCCTGCAGGACGTTGATCGTGCAATTGCCGACTGTCTGCCACTGGTGGATGAAATCGGCGACCTGCGGCGCACCTTGGGCAAGTTGGAGGGGGCGCGCAACGAGCTCACCCGCCTACACACCCAACAACACGCCCTAGAGGCGGAATATGCGACGCTCACCCAGCAAGATCACGCACACGCACTCGCACAAGCCACCGATCAACGAAGCCAGCTCGATGCCATCTTTCAGGCAGCACTCGCGTATCAGGCCGAATATCACGCCCTGGACGCACAACGTACAAATGCCCAGAACGAGCTGGAACGCCTCGAGCAACAAGCCACACAGAAAGAATTGGCAACGGCACAACTCGCTGAAGCACTCCACCAGCGTGATACGGCGACTGTTGCCCCGGACGCACATCGCCAGCTCCACGCACTCGATGCCCAAATCGCGACGTTGGCCTATGACCCGGCGCGTGAACGCGAAATCCAGACGTCCATTGATGAATGTGCAGCGGTGCGCATTCAGTACAACGAGTTGGCCGTACTAGACGAAAGATACCATGCCCTAACCCAACGCCAAGCAGACGTGCACCAGACCCTCCAGACCCTCACACAGACCATCCAAAGCTATGATGCGGAACAACAACGCTTACAACAGCACATGGACGACCTGCGCAGCCACCTCGCAGAGCGGGATTTGACGCTACAACCGCAACAGATGAAACAACAGGCCGAACGCGAATTGCGCCATCGTAGCGATTTGGTGGCACAACTCACCGTGAAATACAACCATGCCCTTGACGCACAAAATACACTGGTTGACCAACAACACAAACGTGCCAAAATTGCCACAGAACTTGGACGCTATCAGACCCTAGAAAAGGCGTTTTCTGGGCGTGGTATCCAAGCGATGATTATTCGCGAACACGCAGTACCGGCCCTCGAAGAAGAGACGAATCGGATACTGTCACAGATGAGCGACAACCAGCTCCACCTGCACATCTCCACCAATACGCAGACGAGAGCTGGTCATATGATTGAAACCATTGAAATCAATGTATCGGATGCATCGGGGACCCGCCAACTCGAAGCGTTCAGCGGTGGAGAAGCGTTTCGGATTAGTTTTGCATTGCGTATTGCACTCTCGAAACTCCTACACAAGCGTTCAGGACGCCCACTCGAGACCCTCATCATTGACGAGGGATTTGGCACCCAAGACGCAAGTGGACGCGAACGACTCGTGGAAGCAATTAACAGTGTGAGTGCGGAGTTTCGTACCATTCTGGTGATTACGCACATCCAAGAATTACGCGATTTGTTCCCCGTCCAAATCGCATTTCAACGAACCAATGGATCGAGTAGTTGGGAGGTACTGTCGTAGATGACACTACCACTCCCCCCATTCATCACGATTCCAGCTGGCACATTGCAGATGGGTACGCCCGAGCATGATTTGAGTCGCTTGGCCACACACTATGGTGGTACACGCGAATCATACCGCGAAGAGTCACCCCAACACGCCGTCGCACTCTCTACATTTGCCATCGCACAGGTACCTACAACCGTCGCACTCTACGCCTGCTTTGTCAATGCGGGTGGCATACCACCGCAACAGTGGGAATGGCAGTGCGAGACGCCACACGCACCAGTCGTCAACGTCACCTGGGTGATGGCGAACACTTTTTGTGACTGGTTGTCTGCACAGACCGCTACCCACTACCGCTTACCTACCGAAGCAGAATGGGAATATGCAGCACGAGGACACGATGCCCGCCAGTTCCCGTGGGGGGATACATGGCATGCACAAGCAGCTGCGGTCCGCGACACGTGTCAAGCACTCCCTCCTGTTGGTAGCTATCCGGCAGGTGCCAGTCCATGGGGATGCCTCGACATGGCAGGCGGCGTTTGGGAATGGACAGCATCGCTGGACATGCCATACCCGTACGGCGAGGATGGGCGCAACGATAGGCAGCGTGAGGGGCGGCGCATTATTCGCGGTGGTTGTTATGTCAATCCTCACGGCTATGCACGATGTGCATGCCGCTTTCGTATGCAGCCGAGTATGACCAACCCCTTCCTCGGTATGCGCTGTGTCCGTAGCGCACCATAAATCCCCCCGCTGCATTCATTGGTGCAACGAGGGGATTGATTGGTATACGCTAAAATCAGTTAGATTTCGTCGTCATGCGGTGGTGTGGTCTTGTTTGGCGTCACTGGCGTCATTGCATCGGTTGCATCAGTGGCCGGGGGTGCTGGGGTGGCAACCTTTTCACCGGTCCACGGATCGTAGCGCCAGCCGGGATGTGGTTGTGTGGCGGCACCGGTTTCGCTTTCTTCGGGCAAAAGTACGATCGCGGCCACATAGGCGATAGCAACAATCCCCATGTTGATGAGCCCGAGCACCACAAACACGCCACGCACGATGACGCTATCGAGGCCAAAGTAACGGGCCAATCCACCACACACCCCACTCACGAGGCGGTCAGTACGACTACGAGTAATACGCGATGAAGTTGTCATGGCACCCTCTTTCTAATGCGTGCATTCACTTGCAGGTATAGACGTCGTGTCAGTGGCAATAGTTGCATTAGTACTGCGTGTGAATCTGTTGTGCTAATCGCTCCATGCGCGTCACAAAAAGCTCAATAAAGCGCGGTGTATCAAACGCGGTAACCAGTTGCACATTTGCACTCGGGCGATGCATGCTCCGCCAGGAAGAGGGCCAGCGTGTGCTATCAAACCCGGTGATGTCGGTATCGCGGGGTGGATGTGTTGTGTCACCGACATAACTGATAACCGATTTACCCATCGTCAACTCGCTGGTATATTCCACGTCTACACGCACAGCCTGCGTGGTAGCGAGCTCTGGCATGAATGCCAGCGCGAGTGCCACGGGGTCGTTGATCGCACAACCAGCCACACCAAAACTCGCCTGATGAAATTCGAGATAGAAGCGCGTAGCCGCTGCAATGAAGCGTGACACCGGTGAATCAACGGCCAGCAGGCGATCAATGTGGTGCTGATAGAGCATCACATCCACGGTAATGTCCCAAGGGACGAGCGTGATGGGCATGCCACTCGTCAAGACGATATGTGCCGCATGTGGATCTACAAAAAAGTTGAACTCGGCAAGTGATGTGGTATTACCATCGGCACGGACCGCTCCACCCATGATAATCACTTGGCGCACCGCATGTACGATGTCGGGTGCTTTCCGGATTGCCATGGCGATATTGGTCAGGGGAGCCACCGGCACCAACGTGACTTGCCCGGGCTGTGCCATGATTTCGCGGATGATGAAGTCCACCCCGTGTTCGTGCGCATGCGGTGCTGGTGAATCAGGCAGTACCGCGTACCCCAAGCCACTTGCACCGTGTGTTTCCGCAGCAGTAAATGGGGGACGGAGCAACGGATGGGCGACACCTGCCAACACGGGAATGTCGTGCCGTTGTGCCAATGCCAGTACGGCACGTGCATTATGCCAACCAGCCTCGAGTGGACAGTTGCCACCGGTCACGCTCACACCACGTAACGCGATTTCAGGGGAGGCGACGGCCAACAGCATGGCCAAGGCGTCGTCAATGCCTGGATCAGTATCTAGGATAACCGGGCGTACCATGCAACACATTCACTTTCGTTGCAACACAATATGTACAAAATTATACCATGGAGAGAACTGATGACGAGTGCATCACAACGCATGACAATACAACATTTTGACATGTACACTACACTGTGTCATAATGTCAGATATTCTAGGATGAGTATGGGCGTAGCGTGTCCGTTCCACCCTCGTCTGTGTATGAGGAGTTTGTGATGCGTGCCTATCTCGATATCGAGACCACACTCGATCAACGCATCAGTGTTATTGGGATCTATCGAGCAGACCACGGAACGACACAGCTCATTGACGGCGGCATCAACGATATAAACCTCTATGCGGCACTCGCGGATGTACAAACGCTGGTTACTTTCAACGGTTCAGGCTTTGATTTACCGGTCATCCGACAGCGACTTCGCGTCAATCTGTTGCATGATTTCACACATAGTGATTTAATGTACGTGTGTCGTAAACGTGGACTCAAGGGTGGTCTAAAGCGCATCGAAAGCATGGTGGGCATTGCGCGCACGACGAGTGGAATGAGTGGCTTCGATGCACCACGCCTTTGGCGTCGTTACGAGGACGGCCACGACCAACAGGCCCTAGAATTGCTGTTACAGTACAACCAAGAGGATATCATCAATCTGAGCGTCATCGAAGCACATCTTGGCATCATCGAGCATTCTCCAACGAATCTGGCAGTACGCCGTGTGTTCGTATAAGTAGTGGCGAAACATATGACCATGCAACCTAAAATTCTCAATCAACGCTACGAAATCGAATCAAAGATTGGTGATGGCGGTATGGCCTCGGTCTACCGCGGGCGTGATCTGCGCCTCAATCGAGTGGTTGCCATCAAAATTTTGCACCCCCATCATGCGGGTGATTTGAATTTCTTGCAACGTTTTAGCCACGAAGCCATGGCCGCAGCCAATCTACGGCACCCGAGTATTGTTGACATATACGACGTGGGGCAAGAAGACCGGCAACATTTCATTGTCATGGAATACGTGGACGGCAGCGACCTCAAGAGTCTGATTTTACGGTACAAACAACTCCCCGTGCAACAGGTGCTCCAAATTGCGGCCGCCATCGCCGAAGGTCTCGACGCCGCACATCAGCTAGGGATGGTGCATCGTGATGTCAAACCACAGAACATTATGGTCTCCAACGACGACACTGCCAAAATCACCGACTTTGGTATTGCCAAGAGTGGGCTTTCAACGGCGCAAACAGAGACCGGAGTCACGTTTGGTACTGCCGACTACATCTCACCCGAACAGGCGCGTGGGCAACCGGCCACTGCACAGTCGGATATTTATGCACTCGGTGTGACCATCTACGAAGCACTCACCGGACAGCTGCCTTTTGTGGGTGATAGCGCTGTGGCAGTGGCCTTGCAACATGTGGGCTCTAAACCGCCACCGATCCGCCGCCATAATCCCAACGTGTCACAGAGCCTTGAGACGCTGATTATGCGTGCGCTGGCCAAAAATCCCAGTGAGCGACCAAGCACAGCCAAAGAGTTTGCGCAGTTGTTGCGCGCCCAAGAAGAAACAGAAGTCCGCGAAACTGTGCGCCCACAGCGGGTCTCGCCATCGGGACGATCTGCCACATCAATATCCGCACAGATGCGCCATGTCCCCACCAAGCGCTCAACTATCACATCACCGTTGCCATCACGAGCTGGACGTGAATTTGGTGGCTTTCTGTTGTTGCTGTTGCTCCTTACCCTCGCACTCGGCGTCTTCTATTTATTTGCGATGGGTGCACTCAATCCGTTTATTGCACCAATCACCAATCCGCGTGCCGATACGACCAGCGAAGCGGTACCCACACCCACTGCAATCATCGAGGTGGCACAGCTCGCAAGCACCATCCCCGACCTTCGCAATCAGGACGAGACCACTATCCTGGCACAACTCAAATCAGCTGGGCTAATGGCCGTTGCCGATGAGCCCAAGTATTCAAATGATGTGGCTGAGGGACTCGTGTTGAGTCAAAATCCTGCCCCCGGTGATCCGATTCCTGCGGATAACACGGTGCACTACATATTGAGTCTCGGTAAATCAACACCACGCGTCCCAAGCCAAGTGCTCAACCAGAATGCAAATGACGTGCGTAGTCAGCTCGAAGAGATGGGACTGCGGGTGATTCTCATCGAAGAGTACAATACTGCTGTGGAAATCAATCGGGTGGTACGCACCGATCCCGTACCGGGGAGTGATTTACGCGCCGGTGATACGGTACGGGTCTACACCAGTTTGGGTGCGAATCGGCGTATCCCCAATGTGGTTGGCATCAACGAGGCAGATGCGGTGACGTTGATCGAGTCGGTGGGCATCACCGGTACCACGGTGGATTACAAAGGATGTGATGTGCTCGGTGCCAGTTGTGACACCATTGCACCCGGACAAGTGGTGGCCAGCACCCCAGAAGTCGGCGCATTGATTCCCGATGGTACGACGATTGTATTGACGGTGCGCCAACCGTAACACGCTGGCGTATTTACAGATTTCAAAAAATACGTAAAAATAGAGTTACCGTATTTCAATGCGCAAACCACGAACATCCGGTGTATCGTCATATTTATCAAGGAGGATGACATGACTGAGCAACTCGCAATCGCAGGTGGAGCCCCTATCCGCCCTGCAGGATACCCTGATTGGCCCGTATTTGATGCACGTGACGAAGCACAACTGCTGGCCGCACTGCGTGGTGGGCGATGGGGCGGATTCCCCGAGCCGGGGCCATTTAATGCGCAATTCTGCGAGCAATTTGCAGCGTTCCAGGGCAGCAAATACGGCATTCTGATGGTCAACGGCACTGTCACCATGGAAGTCGCTCTCAAAGCGCTCGGCATCGGCTGGGGTGATGAAGTCATTGTCCCCGGGCTAACCTTTGCTGCCACCGCCTATGCGCCAATGGCAGCGGGTGCCGTCCCGGTGGTCGTAGACATTGATCAGCGGTCGTGGGGGATTGATGCCGAAGCCGTCGAAGCCGCCATTACACCCCGTACCCGGGCCATTATCCCCGTCCATGCGGGGCAAATCGTCTGCGACATGGATGCATTAACTGCCATTGCCCAACGCCACGGTCTCGCCATCATCGAAGACTGCGCCCACAGCCCCGGCAAAATGTGGCGTGGTCGTGGGATTGGTAGCTTCGGCGCATTTGGCTCATTCAGCCATCAGAGTTCCAAGATTCTCACATCCGGCGAAGGTGGCTCGTTGCTCACCGACGACGAAACACTCGCACGTCGCGCCCACTCGATAATTGACTGTGGTCGCCCCAAAGACCCCGAAGGGCGCGAATACACTTTTGGTTGTAACTATCGGCTCGGTGAACTCAACGCGGCGCTGTTGGTCTCGCAGCTCGAGAAATTCCCCGCCCAGATGGAAGAGCGCGCAGCCAATGCACGCTACTTTATGGAACGGCTCGCCGATGTCCCTGGTGTGCGCGCGCTACACCTCGACGAACGGGTCACGCGACTTTCGTTCTATCGCTTCATCGTTGCCATGGACCCTGCCGCATTTGCGGGTGTCCCCAATCGCGTGGTATGCGAAGCGCTCGATGCCGAAGGAATCGGCTGTTGGGTTGGCTACGATCCCATGAGTCAGTACCCCCTCTTCCAGCCACATCTATCGCGGTTGCCCGTTGCCATCGAGTATGCGGACAAACTCAACCCCAAATCATGGTCGTTGCCCGTAGCCGAGCAAGCCGCCCTCTTTGAGCAGATTTATCTGGACGAAGCAATGTTCCGTGCAGGCAAAAAGGGTGTTGACGACCTGATTGATGCCTTCTTGAAGCTCCAGCGCAACCCAGATGCGTTACGCAAGCTGGCACGCGACATGAATGTGGCCGTCTAACAATCCCGACGTTGCGTGCACAGAAACAATCGGGGCGCCATGATATGGCGCCCACACAGCGATGTGCCTGTCACTTGGATACACCTTCCCCCCCTGAGCGTCTGTGCGTGCGTCTATCTAATTACCTAGGCGAATGGTATTCGCTCCTACGAGATTGGCGTAAGTGTTGGTCTAGTAGACCAATTTGTGCATCAACGCCTGGAGTGTTTCTACGGGGTCATGACACACGCCGCAGTGCACGGCACTCGTGGCAATAATCGTGCTCCGAGGAGCCACCAACCAGTGGAAGCGGTCTGCAATGGGGAGCTGAGCAATTGGGCCAAACGCCTGCTCCCCACGGGCAATGCCACTAAAGAGGGTGAGATGCTCTGTCACACTTGTCACGTCACAGTGCGGGTCGAGCATGCGTAGCCGTTGGGTATCGCAGTGGGTTGGTGCAGCCAAAAAGCGCTTGGTGCGACAATAGAGCACAACTCCGGCGTTCATGGATTCTCCACGTTCGAGGCGTGGGATGACGCGAATAATGGCGTAATCAAATGAGTGTGGTGCGGGCACGCATCACCTCCGATACAAATGCACGGGGATGCTGGAGTCGTTCAGCGAGATAGTGGTAGAGTGCATCACGCGCCTGTGTGGGGTGCTGCCAGCGTCGCCCCAATGGCCACCATGCAGCAGGTACGAGGTCGAGTACGGTGGCAATACGATCGAGCGTCAGATGCGTCTGCATGTGAGCATCCGCTGCGGCAATATCACCCACAACCGGCAACAAGACATGATCTCGGATTGCGCTAAAGGGTGACTGGATGCGCGATTCGTATCCATCCCAGGCGTGCATGACATAGAGTGCCGCCCCATGGTCAATCACATGTAAATTGCGATGCCACAACAACATGTTGGTGTTGCGCGCGGTGCGGTCAATGTTGGTCATAAGCGCATCAAACCAGACGATGGCACTAGCCAGTCCGGAATCAACTGTCTCCACCAAGGCGGCATCAAATGGCAACGCACCAGGAAGAAAATCACTTGCAAGATTGAGCCCTGCACTCGCCTGCACCAAGGCCTGCACCTCGTCGTCGGGTTCCGAACGAACCAACACGGGATCAATCTCGATAAACACCAATTCGGGTACGGGCAAGCCGCAGACACGCGCCAGCTCACCGACAACCAACTCGGCCACGAGTGCACCACTTCCTTGCCCAGCCCCACGAAACTTGACGACATACATGCCGTCGTCGTCGGCTTCGACGAGACCCGGCAATGAGCCACCTTCACGGAGTGGGGTAATGTAGCGCGTGGCAGTTACGGTACGCAGCGTGGCAGACATTAAATGACCCGCATAATCATCATGGCCACCACGATTACAATGGTTGCCACAGCGATGAAACGCACAAGTCCGGTGATAACTTTCCAGACCAACCAAATGGCGAGAATCCCGATACCAAGTGCGGTCACCGATTGCATATCAAAATCCATGATGTATCCTTTCCGTATGACAATCTTCTGTAAATATACTACACTGAACACGGATTCGTTTGTGAAAGAAGTACGAAAGCCATATGACTGATCGACACCTCACGGTGTTGCAGCAAATGCACGCGTGTCGAGCAGCGTTTGTAGACACGATACAACGCTGTGACAGTAACATCATTGTGTATGCGGGCAACCCGGCATGGCGCATCTGTGATGTGCTTGTGCATGTTGCATTTTGGGAGGTCGAAGGGTGCAAATCACTGATGGCACACGCACGACACGCAGAGTATGCCACACCTGATTTTGCTGATGCACGCATTGACACAATCAATGCGACGGTCTATGCCCACCTAGCACATCTACCACTGGCAGCCCAACTCCTGTATGCAACAGAGTGCCGAGATGCCTTTATACGGGCATTGGCCACACTCGATGCAGACGCATTCGTACGCCCAATCGCCTGTCCATGGGCACAACACGCCCCTGTCGCCAATTTTCTCGCAAATATGTACGAACATGAACGTGACCACCTCAACGATGTATTGAGCGTCTTGAAAGTTTCCCAATGACCACACTCCAACTGCGCCCGAGCGAACTCATGATTGTGACTGTAGGCCGTTTTGCGTCCACCACTGCGTTTCGAATCATCTATCCGCTTATTCCCTTTCTCAGTGACCGATTCGATATTTCTCTGCAACAAAGTGCTAGCCTTGTCGCCGTACAGACGGCAGCATCACTCATTTCACCGGTAGGAGGACGCTTGGCCGATCGCTTTGGCGAGCGACGCATGATGCTGTATGCGATATGGGCGTTTGTCATCGGGGCGTGTTGTTGTGCCGTCGCACAAGACTTCATCTGGTTTTTTGCGGGATACTTGGGGATCGGCATTGCCACGGCGATTTATGTCCCTGCCGGACAATCCTATCTCAGTGCACGTAGCGCCTACGCAGAACGGGCCCGTGCTATCGGCATCTTTGAAATGGTGTGGGCAGTCTCTGCCATTATCGGCGTGGCACCACTAATGTACCTCATCAATTACCAACAAAGTAGTGATCTGGCCTATATCGTGCTCGCCGTGCTCGGCGTTGCGAGTGCGTTGTTGCTCTGGCGCTTACCGGACACCCATCATGATGCCAACGCTACCGCCACTGACACCCCCACTCCGTTTGTCTTCACCAGCCACGTGTGGTTCTTGTTACTCTTTCCCCTGCTTGCATTCGGGGGAATTGATTTGTTTTTTGTCAGCCAAAGTACCTGGCTCAAAGATCAACTCGCTGCAGACGAAGCGATGATTGGGGCGCTGTTTGTGCTCATTGGCATCGCCGAATTACTCGGCTCATCCGCAGTGGTCATGTTTGCTGACCGCATCGGTAAACGACGGTCGGTAGTCTATGGGTTTAGTTTGACCTGCATCTGTCTGATTGCCATGGCACTCTTCGGGCAGAGTTGGTGGAGCGTAGCCATTTTCGTTTTTATCTTTTATGCGTTCATCGAATATTCGATTGTTGCGAGTTTTCCGTTGATGTCCGAAACCGTCCCATATGCCCGCGGCACCATGATGGCACTAATGACTGCGGCAGTGGGCATCGGGCGTATTTTTTCGTCACTCGGCAGTGAATGGGTCTATCTCCAAGGGGGACTACTCACGGTAGCCGGTGTGGCGAGTTTTGCCTGTATCATCGGTCTATTCGCGCTGACGCGTTCACCATTGACACCCAAACACTAATTACAAGGAGAAGTGTATGCCAACTATTCGTCCGTTGGTGGGAGCTGCAATCAAATCACATGCACTTGCCGACCAGCTCGACTGGATTGTATCTCAGCAGCGAGATCTGGAAATCCAAGACCCCACGCTGTCGGATTTTTTTGAACAGGATTGGCGTGCACTCGCTACACAAATCCGTGCCCAGTTACGCGACTACACGGGGCGGCTCGGCATCCATGCGCCATTTGCAGGCATTGACATTGCCTGCCGTGACCGAGCCATCCAGGCTGTGGTACAACAGCGCCTCATCCAGGCTCTCGATTTCGCCGAAGCCATCGGTGCAACGCATATGGTCGTGCATAGTCCGTTTGTAAGTTTTGGCAGTGCGCATAGTGGCATCCAACCCAAAACACTCGAACAGAGCATTGCTGTGGCACAACAGACCATGCACCCTGTGCTCCAGCGTGCCGAGGCATGTGGCTGCACTATCGTCATCGAAACAATTCTCGACCAGAATCCCATCCATCTACGGACATTCATCAATGCGTTTGCGTCACCATGGGTACGTCAGAGCATTGATGTGGGACATGTGCGCATCACTCACGCACGCGGCGGAGCAAGTATTACTGAATGGATACGGCAAAACGGCGATTTGCTCCAGCATGTGCACCTACAAGACAACGACGGCAGTTTCGATGCACATTGGGCACCGGGGCATGGTGACATCAATTTTACGGCCGTGTTTGCGGCACTTGCCACCCATGCCCCCAATGCGCGGCTGCTCTTGGAATTGAATCAAGCCGACCACGTTATTCCCGGGTGGCAACACTTGGTGAATCTGGGAGTGGCACAGTAGTACGGTAGCTACACACAGACAACGCCCCCTGTAGCCGTGCTACAGGGGGCGTTGTCTCTGAGGATGTCAATTAGCCACGGAACTCTTCGGCATCCTCGATGCGCATCATCGGGATACCGTTTTTGACGGGATACCGCACGCCACGGGCACGATTCACCAGCCATTCTTGACCCTCACCATCGGTCATGAGTTCGACTGGTGCTTTGTCCACGGGGTCAACCAGAATGGCCAGGAAGTGTGGCGGAATCGAACGCTTCGCTGGTGTGGCAGCCGGTTCTGCGCTACTTTCTTGGCGAGTGGCACGGAAAATGACTACTGCAATACCCGCCACCAGCAACAACCCGATTAGTTGGAACAAACGCTTCATCGTGAATCTCCTTCATCTTTCCATGATGTTATTGTAACGCCATCTTCGGCAAAGTGCACAGGGTTTTGTGTACGTCGTTCTTGGCGCACATGCGCGACCGTTTCCGGTGCCCACATGGTTGGGGCAGTATCACGACCACGCCACACCAGAAACTCGTATGAAATATTCCCCATGGCATCATACTGCACACACAAAAACGGACATCGCTGCTGTTGCCGGCGCCCCGTTGTCATGTCGGTCACCACATCCGTCCACGTCCCCACATTCACGTAGGTTTGGCGTTCGTTGATCATCACAGACTGCGCCATGTGCGTATGCCCACACACAAAGAGTACGGTATCGTGGTGTGCCGCAGTATGTGCCAATTTTACCATTTCACGGAGCACGGCTACATTGAATTCACGCACTTCGCGGAGCAATTGTCGGCGTGATTCACGCTCGATGTGGGCCATCAGGTAGGGTGGCACAATGTCGTCGTCATCATCACGGCGGCGATCTGCAACACGATGCAGGCTGTCAATGGCACGGCGGAGCCGACGCTGGTTTTCGAGATGACGCACCGTGGTTGCCGATTGCCGCACATCTTCGCTCCGGCGATAGGTGAGTGGCAACAACATGCTCCGAATGGACATCATCACACCGCGCAACACAAAGGACACCACCTGTAAATCGCGCAGATTCGACACACTCAACAGATGCCAGAGAAACGCAGAGCTCGGTTTGACGTTGTCAATGAGCGGCGCCACTGGTAATGGCGACCGTTCGAGGGGGTTAATGACGCTTTTGACGGCCAACGTGCCACGCACCAACTCGAATGGCTGGCTGATGCCCTCGAAGCGCACAAAACTATTCCACGGTTCAAACTGATTGCCGTGTTCGATGTACACGCCATCCCCCGCATAGCGGATACAAAAGCGCACCCGTTCATCATCTGCGGACACGCCGAGTCGTTGCCGAATAAGCGATTTGGCTGACTCATAGTGGATTTCAAAATCGTGGTTCCCCACCAAGAATGTCAAATAGTTGCCGTGCCCCTTGATGAATGCGGCTAACGCATCCATCACCGCAGGATGCGCAGCCATGATGGTTTCGAGGCGGCGTGCAGCGGCGCGTGCAGACCATTCGAAGTCGTTGATATCGGGCAACACGACCTGCAGAAACTCAAAAGTATCACCGGCCAAAATCAGCTCAGTTGGTGGTCCAATTACGAAGGCATCAACAAACTCCGCAAAATCGGCATCGGCGTTGAAATCATCCATGCGGTCACCTGCACCGAGATGCAAGTCACTGACGATAATCCGACGGATTCCCAACGCGGTGTCACCACCGTGTAGCTCGTGGGTTGCATCAGCTGTTGGGCGCAGTACGACGGGACGCAGGCGTGTCAACACGAACCGAACGGTCAACACCATGGTCATAATCGCACCGAGCCAACTCCACCAACGTCGCAACATTATGCCTCCTCGGTGACATCTTTGGCCGTGTCAATGAAAGCAGCAATCAAGCCGTTATCCTTGAAACCGGCACGTTCCACGCCACTACTCACATCAACACCCCAGGGACGGACTTGGGCAATCGCAGTAGCCACATTGCCGGGGTGCAAGCCACCTGCAAGCATCACACGCCGGTGTTGGGCGAGTGTGGCAGCAGCCTGCCAATCGGCACGTGCTCCTGTACCACCATAGGCACCCGGTACTGCGGCATCCACCAACAAGGTGACACGCGCATCCGTGTGTGCCAACCATTCTGCTTCGTCTTCGCTCCCTGCCAGGCGCACCGCACGCCACACCGGCACACTGGGCAACGCGGCAACGAGTGCATACGGCTCGTTGCCATGCAGTTGCACCACATCGAGCGCACAGGCCTGTACTACTGCGCGGATGGCATCTGCGCTTGCATTTACGAACAGTCCAACCACGGAAGTGGTGTACCCTGCATCACGGAGCGTCTTGACCAGATATTGCGCCTGTTCAACGGTGACTTGCCGTTTACTCGGAGCAAAGACTAGCCCCACGTAATCAGCCCCTGCGGCTGCAGCAACCAACATGTGCTCAGGTGATGAAATACCACAGATTTTGACGACCGTCATAACTACGACTCCGATGGTTTCTTGGGGCGCCGTGATGCCGGCGCTTTGGCTACGGGCTTGACCGGTGGTGTCGCCTTTTTGCTCGATGCCTTGACCGGCGTCGGCTCATCGAGTGGCGATGGCACCAGTGGTGCAGCCGCAGGCGTCACCGCTGTACGTGACGGCGATGATGGCGTTTTAGTTGCACTTTTACGTGCGGTGCCACCTTGTTCTGCAGGTGCGGCTGGCTTGCGGGCCGGCTTGGCAGGTAGTGGCGCAACGTGAGCTGCTACCGGCTGTTTGCTACGCGGACGGCGGGGCGCGGGTGTCACCGTAGTGGTAACAATCATGTCCAATCCATCGTCGGCGGGCACCGGCGCCGGGGGGGCTACTGGTGCAGGCCCGGCATCATTTTCTGGGGTAGGCACCATGACAGGTTGAGTGGTAGGTGTGGCCACTGACGCCCCCGCCGTATTTGCCACCCGATAGCTAACCCGATTCCCGCGACCAATGCGCTGTAGTTCACCCGAATTAATGGCAATCTTGATGAGCGAACGCAATTCTTCGTTGGTGCGTTGGATGCCATCTTCGCGCTTGCGTTGTTCACGGAGCTGATCATGGATCTGCTGAAACGACAGCGGGCGTTCGCTGGCTGCCACCATGGCTTTGACCAACCCACGCTCTTCATCGCTGAACGGCACCATACTCGCAGCCACATCACTCTGCACTGCATCCAAGTGAGCCGCATCATCGTCCGTGGACGCCACAGGCGTTGGCACCACGGGGGTGGGGGCCACTGGCACCGGTACGAGTGCCACTCCATCGTGGGCAACATCTGTGGGTGCCTGGACATCACGCTCCGTGGCATCACCACGCCGGCGCCGGCGCCGTGATTTATTGGCCGCACTATCACGCCCTGCGTCGCCACCACTCGAATCGCCGGTAGGCGCGGTAAGCTCCGCTTCTTTGCGCTCAGAGGCTTTCTCGGTGGCTACAATCAACCGTGAAAGTTGCCGTGGATCTTCACCGGGCAAGAAGACTTCGTTGGCCGCACCATCCGTGGAGACGACCACTTTGCCACGCCGCGCTGCCTCAGCGATGAAGTCTTTGAACTTTTCGATGGGACGTCCCTGGGCATCACGCACACTTTGCACCCGGAATTCCCCATTGGAGAGCTCTTTCATCAACAGCTGTAACGAACCGATCCCCGCCATGTTGCGTGAGCGCGCTTCGAGGATGGCCGTTGCCAGCAAAGCAAACACCGCATCGTCACTCGCAGGTGCCTCTGGTGCTTTGCGTGCCGGTTTAGCAACCGCAGCCGCACGTTGCTCACGGGGACGTTCGTACTCGTCAATGTCACTAAAGCGCCGGCTCGGTGGTGTCGGCGTCGGGGTGGCAATGGTTTTGCCCACTAAATGCTCGTAAAAGATGAATTCGTCGGCACTCTGCGCAAGGTGCGATGATGCCGCCCCACCAACACCGATAATCACCACATCTTTGCCGTGTTGCCGAATGGCATGCACGAGAGGGATAAAATCGCGATCGCCGGTCACCAATACGAACGTTTTGAGTGCAGGCATGGTAAAAAGCGTGCGCATCGCATCAATGCACAAATTCATGTCTGCACTGTTTTTGATGGGGCGCCCAGTACGACCAGCATCTTTGTCGTAGTAGTAGGTGGGCACATACATTGGCTCAATGTTGTTGGCGTACAAGGCACTGGTAATGCGTGGGTAGCGGTACCAGTCTGCATAGGCACGTGCCAAAATACAGCGACCGAAATCGTTGCACCGCTCCATGATAATCTCAAAATTGGGGTTAGCGTCGAGTTTGTCACGGACACCGACATAGACATTTTCAAAGTCGATGAAGACCGCAACATCGTTACGAGTTTGCTCTGACATACGCGATGTGAGCTCCTAAAAACGAGCACACACGACCGGGGACGTGGCTGGATGGAATCCCTGGGAATGGAGCAACAATACAGCTCCACCGTGCAATGTAATACACCCAGGAAACGACAATTTGCTTGAGGTGGTGGACGGTATCTTGACATACCGTATCGGCCACACCATCCTGAGAACGTTCGCGGCACATCATGTGTGCACAAATAATACCTACAACAGTAAATACCGTTGTATGGGGGTAGTATACCACAAATTGCGTGGTGTCGTCAGGGGAGTGGGTCGTGACCACCCGCAGAAAAGGGATGACAACGCATCAACCGCTCCACACCCAGAGCCACACCTTTGGCAACACCATACTTGGCAATAGCCTGATAGGTGTATTCGGAACAGGTTGGTGTGTAAATACAACTTGGTGGTTTGAGGGGCGACAGATACCGCTGATAAAAGCGCACCATGGCAAGGGCGGCCCGCGTAAACATGAGTTATACTCCTTTGGTGCCAAGTGGTCCTTGGCGCACAGTTTCCCAGACGAGATGACGCAATTCAGGCACAATCAGTTGCGTCATGGCTAATTCTACGGCAGCCGGTGAGCCCGGCAAGCAAAAGACCAACGTTGACGCAATCGTCCCCGCAGTCGCACGCGAAAGCATGGCAGCAGCGCCAACCTGTGCAAATGATAGCATACGAAAGATTTCGCCAAAGCCGGGCAGACGACGCACAAACAGGGGCTCAAGCGCATCTATGGTGGTGTCACGCTTGGCAATGCCCGTACCACCTGTGGTCACGATGAGCTGACAGCCATTGGCCACCCATTCCTCGACATGCGCAATCACGTGTGCTGGTTCATCGCGCACGATTGCATAGGCCGCAACATCGTGCCCCGCCTCGCGCAAAAGCCGTTGTGCAAGCTGCCCACCACCATCATTATCAATGGTGCGCGTATCGCTAATCGTCAGTACGCCACAGCGAATGCCACCAACCTGGGCATCGGCATGCTGACGATGTTGGGTATGACTCATGAGAATGACTCCTTGTGTTGTGAAAGTGTCAAAAATACACTATGATGTACGTATCATAACATGTGCCGTTTGACAAGCATATCAAACACCATGATAATACCGCACATCAGTGAAGGAACAGAGGATACATGCCGCTCCAGTTCACGACCGTAGCGCACGATCAACACTCGCGAGCCCGTGCCGGTCGCATTGTGACAGCACATGGTGTCATTGAAACCCCCGTGTTCATGCCGGTGGGCACCAAGGGAACACTCAAATCCCTCACCCCCGATGAGGCTGCCGATCACGGCGCACAAATCATTCTCGGCAACACGTACCATCTCTATTTACAACCGGGACACGAGCTGATTGCCCGCCATGGCGGTTTACACCGCTTCATGGGGTGGGATGGCCCCATCCTCACGGACAGTGGTGGCTTCCAGGTCTTTAGTCTCAAATATGGTGGCATCGCCGACGAAGTCAAGGGACGTGGCTCGTTTACGCCACAACCGGGTATGGTCAAAGTCACCGATGATGCGGTTATTTTCAAGTCATACATCGACGGTGCTCGCCACGTCTTTACGCCAGAACGAAGCATCGAAATCCAAAAGGGCATCGGGGCTGACATCATCTTGTGTTTCGACGAATTACCCCCCTTCCGTGCCGGGTACGACTACACCCGTCGCTCGCTCAAACGCACGCACAACTGGGAAGCCCGCTGCCTCGACTACCACCAACAGACACTGCGCGGTGAACACGCTATACCGATGCCAAACCCCGACCAGTCACTCTTTGGGATTGTGCATGGCGGAGTCTTCGCAGATTTGCGCAAAGTGAGTGCCGAGCACATTGGCAACATGGCATTTGATGGTTTGTGTATTGGCGGTTCGCTTGGTGCCAACAAAGCGCAAATCTATGATGTGGTGGATATGACGGTACCCTACATGCCCGACAACAAACCACGTCACCTGTTGGGGATTGGTGATGTAGATGATTTGTTTGAGGGTGTGGCGCGAGGCATTGACATGTTTGACTGTGTCAGTCCCACCCGGCTAGGCCGACATGGCTCGGCACTGATTCGCGATGCGCACAAGAACTTCCGTCTCAATGTGAGTAATGCGGCTTGTCGTGATAGCGACGAGCCGCTCGACCGCTGGTGTGGCTGTGCGGTCTGCAAAAAGTATTCACGGGCCTACATTCATCATCTGTTCCGGGCAAAAGAACTGCTCGGCATTCGCTTGGTGAGTCTGCACAACGTTGCTTTCTTGTTGCACTTGATGCGTGAAGTGCGACAGAGCATCATAGAGGGATCCTTTTCGTCGTTGCGAGCGTCGTGGCTTGACGGCGTAGCGGCATCGTAGTCGTCGTATCAGCACTAAGGAGACGGACATGCAGAAAACTCTGGACACGCTCAAGAACCCACGCAACATCATCCTGATGGCTCTGGCAATTGCCATCAACATCGCAGTTGGACAACTGGTAACCATCCTCAAATTGCCCATCTATCTCGACAGCATTGGCACGGTACTGGTTGGGGCATTGTTGGGGCCAGTGGCAGGTGCACTCACCGGCACACTCGCGAGCCTGATTTGGGGCTTGTTGGGCAATGCCTATGCGGCACCATACTTCATTGTGGCGACCGTCATTGGTCTGATGGCTGGTGTGTTTGGCCGCCGCGGTGTCTTCCGCAATAGCTCGCCACAGTGGGTGGGCGCAATTGTCGGCGGGCTCTTTTTCTTCGCACTCGCATTATTTGTCACCACCTTTCTCAACATCGGCGAAGATGGGGCGATGCCAGCGATGAATGATCTCTTGGCACAGAATGCACTCCCATTTGCGGGAGCAGCGGTTGTGGGCGTGGTACTCGGCGCTCTACTCATCAAAAATGGTGGGTATGCCGGGTTGGCCGGTATCGCAACTGGTATCGTGGCTGCCATCATCTCAGCCCCCATTTCAGCCTATTTGTTTGGTGGGGTGAGTGGCTCGGGCACCGATGTGCTGGTAGCAGCATTCATGGCAAGCGGGCAAAACATCATCACGTCAGTGTTTGCCCAAGGTGTAGTCTCAGATCCTTTTGACAAGATGGCCTCATACATGATGGTGTGGGCTATCATCAACGTGTTGCCTGCACGCATCTTGGAAAGCTTCAGCGACCAATAAGCAGGCTCATAAAATACCCACACGAGGTATACTCGTGTGGGTATTTTTATAGAATCAATCACACTGACACCAAAGCGAGTAGCGCATGCGTAGTGGCTGGTTTGATAATCTGCATCCTCTCACCAAACTCACGTGGGCAGTAAGCCTGGCAGTAAGCACGTATCTGATTGATATCCCACTCGTAACCATGGTCATTCTGTGTATGGCACTCGTAACGCCACTTACCACAGCACAACCAGCAGCAATCTACCGCACGCTACAACGCATTTTTGTACCAATTGCCTTGTCACTATTCATCATCCAAGGCATCTTGTTCCCGGGAAATGCTGTCGGGACATGGCAGGCCTATGGCATCACGATCAACGTTGGAGCACTGCAAATTGCCGGAATCTTGCTGGCACGTATCATGACGATGGGTAGCGGATTGTTGTGCATGATACTCACCACGCCACCAGCGATCCTCACACATGCCCTCGCCGAACGGGGCATGCCCCGTAGCATCGAGTACATTCTGCTGATGGCGCTGCAAATTATCCCCGACATGCAAGCACGTGCTGGAGCCATCCTCGAAGCACAACAGTCACGCGGGTTGGTGATTCGCTCACTCGCGAGTCGCATCCGCGCCTTGCTCCCACTCGTGGGACCGCTGGTGGTCGGTGCATTAGTTGACATCGAAGAGCGCGCCATGGCACTCGAGTTGCGGGCCTTTGCCGCCCCTCATCCACCGACACGCATGCATACCCTGCGTGACAGCCGTATGCAGCATGTGATGCGCACCACGATGCTCGTCGGCGTACTCGTGGTGATTGGCATGCGCATCTGGGGAGGTGTACAGTGACCACAGCCATGATTCATGTGACCGATGTCAGTTTCACCTATCGCCGACGGAGCACGCCAGCCATTGACGCGGTCTCGTTTAGTCTACAGCCGGGGAGTGTAACGGCCATCATTGGCAAAGCAGGTGCCGGCAAAAGCACCTTGTGTGCCCTGATGGCTGGCTTCATGCCGCAATTCTTTCGGGGTGACGTGACGGGCACACTGCGCATAGACGGACGCGACCCTTGTAGCAGTAGTATCATCGAGATGCTACCGCATGTCACCATGGTCACGAGTCAAGCCAGCACACAAATCTCGGGGGTGTGTTTTACGGTGGCTGACGAAGTCGGTTTTGCGCTACAAAATCTGGGCTATACGGTTGACGAAATCACCCAACGGGTACAGCGAGCCATGACGTTGATGGAGATTAGCCACCTCGCCGAACGTTCCCCCTTCCAGCTTTCGGGTGGCCAACAACAGCGCGTGGTGATTGCCGCAGCGCTGGCGCTCAGCCCACCTATTCTCATCCTCGATGAACCAACAGCACAGCTCGATCCCCCGGCGGTGGCCGCCTTGGGAGAAACGCTGCAACAACTTGCCCGCAACGGGCAAACGATTGTGGTGGCCGAACATCATCTCGACTGGGTGGGACGCTATGCGGAACGCGTCTTGGTGCTCAACGATGGCAAGTTACACGCCGATGGGGCACCAGACGTCATCCTCGCCAACCCCGTACATGCCGAAGGACGCGCCTACTGCGTGCGCTACAGCGCATTTGTACGGCAACACGGACTCTGGCCGATAGACGCCGCACTTGCAATTACCCCGGACGCCATTTGTGAAACAATTCGTGTGGACACCCCCCTTCCCCTGTCCCATCCCCGTACCGAAACCGTCGGTACCGAATTGATGCACATTGACAACGTGCACTTCAGTTATCCCAATGGAGTGACCGTTTTACACGGCATACAGCTCCGGATTCAGCGTGGAGAGCGGATTGCACTGCTCGGACGCAATGGTGCCGGGAAAAGCACGTTGCTCCGCCACTTCAATGGGCTACTCCGGCCGCAGACGGGGCGGGTGGTCTTGGCTGGTCGTGATATCCACAAGACGGCTCCTGGCATCTCAGCACGCCATGCCAGCATCGTCTTTCAAGATGTACGCAATCAACTCTTTGCAGCCACCATCCGTGACGAAGTCAGCTTTGGGCCACGTACCCTCGGTCTCGCCCAAGGCGAAATTGACCAACGCGTTGAGCGTGCACTCGCCATGTGTGGCCTGAGTGCACACGCCGACACGCACCCCTACGACATGCCCGTGGCACAACGACGTTTGGTGGCCACAGCAGCCACCATGGCACTCGAAAGTGACCTAGTGGCGCTCGACGAGCCCACAGCCGGTCTCGACGAAGCCAGCATCACCCAGCTCGTCGGCGCCATGCGACATTGCCATACCAATCAACGCACAGTGGTGCTGGTCAGCCACGATCTCAATTTCTGTGCGGCGCACACGGATCGCGTGATTCTTATCAAGGGGGGAGTTGTAGCCATTGATGCCCGCTGGGATGCACTTGATGCGCATCAGATTGCCTTGCTCGACAGCGAAGTCGGGCTACCACTGGGCTTCCATGTGGCGCAGCAACGCGGCGTATCCCCGCGCACCCCGCTCCACCAGCTACTGTGTGACCCACAGGCGTTGGTGTGAGTTATTTCATCAATAGCAACGTTGTGGTGCCGTGTGCGTAGAGCACGCCATTAGCGTCGCTGATGCGCCCGTCGGCGGTCGCAGTGCGACTACCGACGTGAATGGCCCGCCCTTCGGCGCGTAATTCACCGGCATCAGCGGTAATGGGCTTGACGAAGTTGACTTTGATTTCGAGTGTCACATAGCCAACGCCTTTGGGGAGCATCGTCATCACCGATACCGCCATGGCCGTATCGAGCAGTGCACAGGCCAGCCCGCCGTGCGCAATATTCATCGGGTTGTAGTGGAACTCTTGTGGTACCACGGTAAAGAGCGCATATCCCTCGTGCCATTCACGACCGTGGATGTCGAGTAGTTTGAGCATCGGAGATACGGGCAAATCACCAGCCCGTACCGCATTGATGTACTCGGTACCACTCATTTCACGCATTGTATCCATGTGGAGTGACGGGCTCTGCCACGTCACGAGTCGTTGCTGTTCATTCATCGTCTTGCTGTTCCTTTGTCATGAGTATGGACACAATTGGCTTGATGGCGCACCATCAGGCTCGATGGCGTGCCGACCCGATTGATGATGGTATCGGCGATTACAAAATGATGCCGGTGGTAGAGTCTCACCGCCTGATTATCGGCGCGTACCGTCAACGACACACACCAATCCCGTTGATCCGCCACCGCACACATACCGTGCATCAGCGTGGTACCGATACCGTGCCCGTGGAAATCGGGGTGCACGGCAATGGCGAGTTTGTGGGTGGCGGTCGGGTAATACCCAGTGGTGCTATCCGCTGGAACTGCACGTAGCCATACTGCGCCACATACACGCTGATTGGTCCGGGCAATGATGCCGGCATCTCCCGGTAAGCCCCAATTGGCCATGTATGGTGCCACTGTTGGCGTCGTTTTGGCCAACTGGTAATCTGTGATACCGTCTTTGACCATCTGTGCGGCCACATAGAGCATTTGCCACAAGGCATCTTCGTCGGCAGGTGTAGCACAAGCGGATGTCAACGTGTACTGCATGCACGCTCCTCGGAATCCCTTTGTTGTCGTTATAGCATGAGTGGTGCATAACGTCGAATTAAAAGTGGTGCATACATCCAACTCGCTCCCCCACCTAGTAATAGTACGTGTATATACACGCTGAAAGAGACCTATGCCAACGATTCACTGGTTTCGCCGTGATTTGCGCCTCGCCGATAATCAAGCCCTACATATGGCCGCCCAAGAAGGTGACGGACACGTCATCCCGCTCTTTGTGGTTGACCCAGTGCTGGTCCACTCACCCCGTGTGGGTGTCAACCGCCTCGCATGGCTACTGGCCCGCCTGCGCACCCTGCATGCAGAGCTCGAGGCGGTGGGCAGTGGTCTGCATATTGCCTACGGGAACCCCGTTGATGTGATACGCCATTTATGTCAACACCATACCATCACCAGTGTCCACTGGCAACGCGATACGGCACCGTGGGCACGGCGGCGCGATTATGCGGTCGGCATGATGCTCCGTGAGCACAACGTGCGTGGTGTACTCCACGACACACTCACGATTGTCCCTGTGCAACAGGTGCTAACCGACAAGGGCACACCCTACACCGTCTTTACGCCCTACTATCGGCGCTGGCGTGCGCATCTCAATCTCGGTGAAGCCTTTGCTGTGCCTCCGCTCAAACCAATCCCAACACTCACTTACGGTCAATTCCCAGGCTGGCCGGAGAGCGCCATTCCCATCCCAGATACCCGGCGCGAGGCCGCACTCACGACACTCCGGCATTTTGTGGCCACACGCATCAACGCCTATGCCGAGCAACGCAACTACCCTGCGATACCTGGGTCAGCACATCTGTCAGCGTACCTGCGCTTTGGGGTGCTATCCGCACACGAATGTGCACGGATGGCACTTGCACAGCCCGATACGACGCCCAAATCGGGGGCCGATGTGTGGTTGAGTCAGTTGGCGTGGCGTGATTTTTATCAACAAATCCTGTGGCATTTTCCGCATGTGGTGGGTGGTGCATTTCGCCCCGTCTATGACCAGATTGCCTGGCCCAACGATACACGGCTCTTTGCGGCATGGTGTGCAGGTCAGACGGGCTACCCGATTGTGGATGCGGCCATGCGCCAATTGGTGCAGACGGGCTGGATGCACAACCGGGCACGCATGATTGTGGCGTCGTTTCTCACCAAAGACCTGCTAATTGACTGGCGCTGGGGGGAACGGTTTTTTATGCAGTATTTAATTGATGGCGACACGGCTGCAAATAACGGGGGCTGGCAGTGGGCAGCGGGGACGGGCACTGATGCACAGCCTTATTTCCGCATCTTTAATCCGACGAGCCAAGGGGAGAAATTCGACAATGAGGGTGCGTATGTGCGCTTTTTTTGTCCGGAGCTCACCAATGTGCCGACCAAATATATCCATGCCCCATGGATGATGCCACCATTACTGATGCAAGAGGTGGGGTGTGTGATTGGGCGTGATTATCCGGCGCCGATTGTGGATCACAGTGTACAGCGGGGGCTGGCACTCCAGCTCTACAAGGGTGCGGGAGCAGGTGAGTTGCCCCGCGACACATAGCTGATTTATACACATGGTATTGACTTTTAGGTAAATCGTGCTATTATCCATCTGCTACCGGCATCCACCGTGTGACATGGACGCATATGGCAATGTTGCCACTCTGCAGAATGACTGTGGGTGGCTTTTTTTCGTCAACTGACACAAAGGACTTGTATGTTCGCTGTATTGAAGCGATTAATCGTGGGGAAACCACTCTCTAATGAGCAACTGGCTCATGAGCGGCTCCCCAAGCGCACGGCCCTTGCCGTATTTTCGTCTGATGCCCTGTCATCAGTCGCCTATGCCACAGAGGCCATTTTAATTGCACTACTGTATGCAAGCCAGGCCGCCCTCGGTATTGCAACACCAATCGCAGTTGGGATCACAACTCTCATGGTTGTCGTAGCATTTTCGTACCGACAAACTATTATGGCGTATCCCCAAGGTGGCGGATCATACATCGTCTCACGTGAAAACCTCGGCACAATTCCTTCACTTGTTGCGGCTGCGGCCTTGTTAATTGCATACATCTTGACCGTAGCAGTGAGCATTTCTGCTGGTGTCGCTGCAGTTACATCAGTGTTACCGTCACTAGACCCATGGCGTGTAGATTTAGCAATCGTGTTAATTGGTATCTTGACACTTGTTAATTTGCGCGGACTCAAAGAATCTGGCGCTGTCTTTGCGCTCCCCACCTATCTGTTTATTTTTAGCATGCTTGGCTTAATAGCCGTCGGTATCTATAACGTGATTACGGGAAACGTCGAAACAGCACCACCGCCAGCATTTCCTCATGCAGAGCTTGGCCAACAGGTCACCCTCTTTTTGATTCTGCGTGCATTTGCCGCAGGATGTACGGCACTCACTGGCGTAGAAGCTATCAGTGATGGTGTACCAGCATTCAACAAACCAGAATCAAAAAATGCAGCAATGACGTTGGTAATCATGGTGGTGATTTCGAGTGTCATGTTCATGGGAATTACGGTACTTGCGAATGTCTACCATGTCATTCCTGATGGTGCTGCCGAGCCTGAAACAGTCACATCGCAACTCGCTCGTGCCGTACTCGGTGGGAGCACATGGTTTTACTATGTCATCCAAGCAGCCACCATGATGATTCTCATTTTGGCGTCAAATACCGCATTCGCAGATTTTCCTCGCTTGTCGTACTTCTTGGCTGTTGATCGCTTTTTGCCACGCCAATTTGCGCAACGGGGTGACCGTCTCGTGTTTTCGAACGGAATCATTTTTCTTGGCGTCATCTCTGCAATCCTGGTAATCATCTTTGGTGCACGTGAGCAGGCACTACTTCCGTTGTATGCAGTCGGTGTCTTTATCACCTTCACCATATCGCAAATCGGTATGGTACAGCGTTGGCGACGCCTAGGAACTCCTGGGTGGCTTGGAAGTGCGATTATCAATGGTCTCGGTGCGACGGTGACTGGGATTGTACTCGTGGTAATCGCAACGACTAAATTCATTGAAGGTGCTTGGGTTGTATTGTTGGTAATTCCTGTCTTTGTCATTTTATTGCGTAGCATTCAAAAACACTACCTCGATGTGGCCGAACAACTCTCACTTGAGACTGCACCCATGCCACGTGCGGTGCATCGCCATACCGTGTTGGTACTTGTCAGCGGTGTCCACAAAGGGGTAATTCCCGCGTTGCAATACGGTTTGTCGCTTACACCGGACAATATCCGGGCGCTCTACATTGACATGGATGCCGCGAGTACTGCACGCATGAAAGACAAGTGGGCACAGTGGGGAAGTGGCATCGAACTCGAGATTTTGCCGTCACCCTACCGCACACTGACTGGCCCCATTCGCACGTATGTTGACGACTTATCACGACGCTACAAAGATGACGTACTCACCATCATCCTGCCCGAATTCATCCCCAATCGCTGGTGGCAGAACTTTCTGCACAACCAGACGGCATTGACCATCAAGACGATGCTGCTCTTTACCAAGAATGTCGTGGTAATTAGTGTGCCGTACCATCTCGACCACTAAGCAACCACAGACATGACACACGTGACATGTGCGTAGCACATCGTGCAACAACCAGTGTGTACATGGCGCACGCCACAGACTATATATACACAACGCGCCCCCGTGATGACTACATCACGGGGGCGCTGCGGTCAGCGTCGGTTACGGGGTAGTGGTAATCACACCCGTTTCGCGGATAATCTGCTGGGTGACTGCCGGGTTGCTGGCGGCAAGATTATCGAGCAACAGGGTCAAATTGGTGTTGGGGTCAACGAACCAAATGTTGCCGTTTTTCATCATCTCGACCATCAACTCGCGCTCGCGCAAGCGCAACAGCTCGGGATTCTGGCGGAACGACTGCCCTTG
>JBEANH010000004.1:0-69696 GCA_041165505.1 Chloroflexota bacterium
GTTTTCAGTTCATCACGCTCTTTACCTGCTTTTTGGTGTTTCAGCAAATCGGTGACTACCACCGTGCGCCGGTCGTGCAAAAAGGGAAACGCTTCACAGGCTTGAATAAACGTATCAAGCTTGAACCGCTTGCCGTCGAGGGTAGTCACGTTAAGTGAACGCGCTGATTCGGGAATCTCACCCAACATCGCATGGAGAGCTTCGCTGCGGCGATATTCATCTGGACCATACAGTACGTACAACATTCGGCCACCTTAGTGCGTATATTCGCCGATTTGCGTGAATTCCTGGTAGGCAAGTGTTGGGTTGGGGTGCGCCAGCTGTGGCAGGAGTGGGTCTCCCACCGGGGCAACCCCCGATGCCGTGATGATTGCTTTGATGGTGCTAGCCGCACCCACCTTGCGTACATATGCGTCAACTTGTGCTACCTGATGTTGAATGTCGGCACGACCCGGGTCGTCACTCAACATGCGTAAGGCGCGTGGCACAATGTTGGCGATGGCCAAAATGGAGCCAGCGGCGCCATCGCGAAGCGCTTGGGCGAGAATGGGGGCATTCCCCGTGTAGATGCGCAGTTGTGGGAATTGGCTGACCAACATGGCCGTATGCTCCGCATTCACTCCACTATCCTTAATGCCTAGGATATGCTGCGGATGGGACGCCAGCAACGCACTGATGATGGTCGGAGTAATGGCGACTCCCGTCATCGGAGGGATGTGGTACAGCACCACTTTACCGTGGGCGGGGAGCGCATCACAGACCGCCCGATACCAGGCGATGACACCAGCATCTCCGGCGTTTTTGTAAAAAAATGGCGGCAGTACGAGGGCCGCATCGGCACCAGCATCAATGGCACCACGCGTCAAGAGAATCGTATCTGCGAGGGCTTGGCACCCCGTACCTGCAATGATGCGCATGGTCCCCCGTGCGCCCACACAGGCAGTAATAATTTCGAGCCGTTCATGCACACTAAACGAGGGACCTTCGCCTGTGGTGCCACACGGTACCACCCCATCGAGACCTTGTGTGGCCAAATGATGCATCAAGGTGCGCATGGCATGCGCGTCAAAGCGTTGTTCCGTGTTGAGAGGAGTCACGATTGCAGCATGTAATTCGGCCATGTGCATCCTTCTTTCTGTGCGTATAATAGAATTGTGTATGACGAAAGGGTGCGTGCCATGTTTGTCCGTGGTCTCATCTTTGGTGTGAGTGCGATTTCGTGTCTTGTTGCGTGGCTCCACATCAGCCGCGGGCACGCAACATCACCCGAAGCACGTATCGAAATTCCGCGTGCCGACATTGATTACGCCGCCGTGCATCGGCGTCGTACGTCGGTCCTTGCACAGATTGCGAGTGAATCTCCATGGATCCTCAAGCCCAACGCAAAGCCATCCACCAACTCGTGAGTTTCCTGTTTGCGCTGATTGCAGCGCGGCTCGCACTTTGGGTCGTTGACCGCATCATGGGCGATCAGTCACGCTAACCTGCCCTGCGTAGTAGCCGTGATGGCTCATCGGGATCAGAGCCGCAATATGGCACATCATCGTGTCGGTGAGTGTCGTCATTTCAACCGGGTCAATGTCTATCACGCCACTCTGTGATACGGGTTGCCAGGCATGACCGTAGGTGATGGTGACCGGTGCAGTGATGCCGTTTTCTACGCCGTACATCCCCACCGGTACAATTGGCACGCCGGCACGAAGTGCCATGCGTACTGCGCCACCACGCCCTTTTTGCAATTGTCCGTTCCCACTCCGGTGCCCCTCTGGAAAGACAATCATAATATGACCGGCGCGTAATGCGTCTACTGCGGCATCAATGGCACCGGTGTCATTCTGACCACGACGCACTGAAATGGCTTGCATGCCACGGAACCACCAGCTCGTGACCGGTGTGAAGAGTTCTGCTTTGGCCAACCAATACGGGATATGGGTCAACGGAATGCTGCCCGCAACGACCAGGATATCGTGCCACTTTATGTGATTCACCACCAGCACAAACGGCGTGCCCGCAGGGGGGAGTGAGCTGATGCCACGGACATCCCATTTCAGGACACCCCAGGATCGCAACCAACGACACACTGTTTGGAGTACGACAAAATGGTAGTATGCAAATTTCATGCGTGCTCCTGCGATGACTGTTGTAGTTTGGCCATCTCTTCGGCATAAAAACCGTGGAGTTCTGGTGGGAGTAATTGTGCAATATGAATCATGATTTCGGTAGTCAAACGCGCCATTTCTGGAGCTGGGATTTTGTCAATGTTGCCGTCACGAATTTCGGGAGTATAGGGTTTGCCAAAATGAAGGTGGCGCGTACTAAACCAGAATTTACGCTGATTCCCGATAATTGCCACAGGCACGATTTGTGCGTTTGCGCGGAGTGCAATGCGCGCCGTCCCACCACGTCCTTGTTGGAGTTTGCCGTCAAAGCCGCGTGTGCCCTCCGGGAAAATAACCAGCACTGCGCCTTGTGCAACGCGGTCTGCCGCCCGCTCGATGGCTTGGATGTCGCGTTGTCCGCGTCGTACTGGGATGACTTGCATCATGGTAAACCACTTGCCGAATATGCCATCAACGAGGTCAACCTTGGCAAACCACCATGGCCGATGGGACAGTGGTACCGCCCACCCAATGAGTGGGATGTCGTGCCAGTGGACATGGTTGACGGCGAGGATTAAGCCTTGTGGTCGTGGTGGTAGATTCTCGCGCCCCGATACACTCCACGTCAACAACCGTAGGCGATTGCATATCTCGATGAACGAGATAATCAGGAAGTAGTTGATGAAACTTAGCATGTGCTCCTCAATGTCAGGGTAGACGCCCGATGTGCAGGGCATAGACCATGTGTCCCCCTGTCCACCCTGACAGTAAGACAATCCCGAATATTCCTACAAGATACCACAAATATGTATGATATCGTGGGGATTCCCAGGCAGGGTCGCTCATTCTACGCCGTAGTTGCCATGCTTGCCACAACAATACGACGAGTGTGATTGCCAATAGTGCGTGGACGTTTATCCACCACAGTGTGTCAGGATGTGCGTCTGGATGATTGAGCCGATTGATGGCATCAATGGTGCCACTGATGAGGCTCGGGAGCGTGCTAAACCAGCCCACAACCACGAGATACGATCCGCATAACTCATAGGTTTGCATGCGCCGATACCACCCGTAAACGGTGAATCCAACAGCAGCGAGGATGACGCCAATCGGTAGATGTACGCTCCAGGGATGCAGAAGTAACGTCTGTAGTTCCATATGGTACTCATTGATACTTGTAGTAACACATCATGGTAAGATGGCACAAGGAGGCGAATATGCGACGTGCGTTTGCCACGCTACTACTCTGTTTAATTATATCAGTATGTTGGCCACACTCGGCGGATGCCCATGGCATTGTTGCCGGCGGTGCGAGTGTCATCGAAGCACAGGCTGGAGCATATCCGTTGCGTGTGGAGGTGGCAGTGCCCGTGGGTGCGCCAGCGCTCATGACTGTCAAAGTGTGGCCACAACGGGCCTTTGAGGGTGCGGCAACGATTGTGGTGCGTGCACGTCATCGCGCCACAGGTGTCGAGGTGCCTCAGACCATCAACATCCCACCAACCATGCAGATGATTTCAGTGGCCGATTTACTGGTTACAGAGACGGGGATATGGGATGTCTTCATCACCGTCAATGATGCCGTTCACGGTGTCGGGCAGATGAGTATTCCGGTAACCGTGTATCCGCCGATGATTCCACCACTCACCATTCCTCTCTTTGTGAGTGTGGCAGTGCTTGCACTGGTGTTGTTTGCGAGTACGCTCTGGCCAATAACAGGCGTGTGGCAGCGCGCCATGTACGCACATCTGCTTACGGCATCATTGAGTATTAGCGTCATTCTGGGCCTACTCATGGCATGGCCAAATCTCCGCATTGAGAATCAGCGTATGGACAGTGCAAGCCGCCCCTATGTGAATGTCAATCTTGCGGTTGTAACAGATGCACAACGGAGTGTTGAACAGTTATCCATTGCGCTGTACGACGGTGCTACCGGCTTGCCTGCCGACGATCTTGTGCCACATCATCAGGCCTTGATGCACGTGGTGCTCCTCGACGAATCCGGGCAATCCTTTGGGCACGTGCATCCTGTGCGCAGTGCGCCGGGGCAGTACGTCGTGGATCTACCCACGTTGCCAGAAGCGTTCTATGATGTTTCCATTGAATTTGAGCGGATGAACAGTGGTTCACAAAATGTGCGCCAGCGCATCGCATTGGGGCGTGGTGCCATTGCAACAGTTCCATTCGCACAGGTCCCCGGTTCCGTAGATGTTGCCGACATCACGGCGCAAATTTCCACGTCGGCGCCCATCGTAATGGGAAAGCCTAGTGAGATTCGTGTACAAGTACTTCAGCGAGGCACACCTGTTGCGGCACTCGATTATTGGCTGGGCATGCGTGGGCATCTGCTCATTCGCAACGAAACACGCTCGATATTCGCTCATGTCCATGCGGCTGGTGTCATGAATGATGCATTTCAGCCTGTGAGCGTCGCCGGAGACACCGTGTCGTTCGTGTACGCATTTCCCACGGCCGATCGGTACACATTGTGGGTGCAAGTCATGATTGCTGGCACCGTTTATTCCATTCCTGCCACCGTAGTTGTTGCTACACCATAGTGGAGGTTGCGCATGCGCGTTGTTCTGGCTGTTTTTCTGCTTGTCTGCTGTGTCAGTTGTAGTGTGGCTGGGTTTACAGCCCATAGTGCACAATACAACATCACCGTGCAGCTCGATACCGTGGGGATTGGTAAACGTCCATTGACCGTCACGCTCCACGACCGCACCGATCAGCCCATCACGGATGCGACGATTACCGTAACGCCACTGATGCCACAGCACGGGATGCTCGGCATACCGGCGCAACTCCAGGCTAGTGGTCAAGGTGTATACACGATGGCTGAACTCGAATTGAGTATGAGCGGGGAATGGCAACTCCAGTTTGACATCGAACGTGCAGGTACCAGTGAACAAATGATGGTTCCGGTGGTTATCGAGTAACCTGCGAGTTAGAGCAAAGTCACCCGATCACCAACTGCAATGGTGCCGCTCTGATGGTGCACCATGTTTTGCCCAAAGATGACTCCCAACTCCTGCTTGCGAAAGGTGGCTAACGTGACGAGTGGTTCTTGGTGACGCTCGCCACTCAGCTGGTCGGTGGTTGTCACCACACAGCGTGCGCACGGTTTGACCGCCGTCATGCGGATGCCACCCACTTGTACACCCCGCCAAGCATCTTCGGCCCATGCCGTACTCCCTGAAACCACGATGTTTGGTCGAAAGCGCTCCATTCCAATCGGTGTGGTGAGGCGTTGATTGAGGTCTGCAAGTGACGCATCAGTGGTCAGCAGACTGGCAAAACCATCGGCAAAACTCACCGCATCGTTGACGGATGTGGCGTATTGTGCATTCACGAAGCGTGTGTATCCGGCCGCTAATCCGACCAAGCGACACGGCTGTGATAGCACGTGTGTCAGCCATACGGCCACCGCATCACCTTGATCTACGACGACAGCCGTGTTTTTCCAAATGACCGCATTGCGTGTCATGCCACTCGTAATCGGGCGAAATGTGATTTCTCCGTGTTGTGCATGTGACAGATTCCAGCCATTTTTGGCGGCCTGCACACTGATTTGCGCCATCTGGGGGACTTCACGTTGTGATAGGAAGCGACCGTGTGCGTCAATGACCATGTAGCGCCGGTCATCTTTGAGACCAATGGGTTGAACCTCGGCTGTGTGAAGCGCTACACCACGACATCCTTTGATGGGGTACACGTATAATGCACTAATCTGCACAATCGCCTCCTATTTCACCACTGTCATCTCATTCCAGCACCATGGCATACAGGTGGTGGATTGTAGCGTAGCGGTATTGTTCGCGATAGAATGTCCAAAAAACATCGCTGACGCTTATGATTTCCGCAACGGGCTATTCCATGGGACATCTGTCACATTGCTCAGATGGTTGGCAGCACGAGCGGCCACAAACAGAAAATCCGACAAGCGGTTGAGATAGATGCCAATCACGGCATTGCATGCTTCCTCGCGTGCCAGTGAAACAACATAGCGTTCAGCCCGCCGACAAATGGTCCGTGCCATATGGAGCTGTGCGGCGGCTGGATGCCCGCCGGGGAGAATAAATTGCGTCAGCGCAGGGAGTTGGCTTTCGAGCTCGTCAATCGCTTGTTCGAGCATGATGACATCTTCGTTGTGCACCCGTGGAATGTTTGCTGCTTCACCCGGGGTAGCCAAATCGGCGCCGACTACGAACAGCTGATTTTGCACCGTCTCAAGCATGGCATCAATGCGGGCTGGCATGTGGGCGGCACGTGCTACGCCGATGGCCGCGTTGCATTCGTCAACGGTTCCATATGCATGCACGCGAATGGTATCTTTGGAGACACGCAATCCACCCCAGAGTCCGGTTTCGCCTTCATCACCCGTTTTGGTATAGATTTTCATGGTGCCTCGTTTCTTGTTGCTGATAACTATGCCACGGATATACGTATCCCCCACCATGGCGTCACACATGGTGGGGGATAGCCGGTTAGCGGAGTTTGATGTGGAGGTCGCGCAGTTGCTTTTCGTCCACCGGCGATGGCGCTCCCATCATCAGGTCTTGTGCTTGTTGTGTCTTGGGGAAGGCCACAACTTCACGGATGGTAGCTTCATCGGCCAGAATCATGGCAATGCGGTCAATCCCTGGTGCAATCCCGCCGTGGGGCGGTGCACCGAATTCGAATGCTTCGAGCATGTGTCCGAATTGGAGCTGTGACGTCTCGCGACTAATGCCCAGTAAGTCGAACAACTTCTGCTGCACGTCGCGCTGGTGGATGCGGATGGAGCCACTCGCAACTTCGTAGCCGTTGAGCACCAGGTCGTACGCTTTGGCACGCACGCTACCAGGGTCACTGTCCATCAGTGCAATGTCACTATCAAGCGGCGCAGTGAACGGGTGGTGTGCCGCATTCCAACGCTGTTCGTCACCATCCCATTCGAGCAGCGGGAAGTCAATCACCCAGGCGAACAACAGCAAATTGGGGTCAGCCAGATTGAGTCGTGCCGCAAATTCGCGTCGCACTTTGTCGAGGACGGCGGTGACCACTTTGTGACTATCGGCCACAATGAAGACCATGTCGCCGGGCTTGACTTGGCAGGCCGCCAAGATTGCGTTGAGTTCACTCGGTTCCACGTTTTTGGCAAACGACGAGCGCAATTCACTTCCATCGGCGGGCAGTGCCGCCCAGAGCATGCCCTTGGCACCATTCTGCTTGGCAATTTCAATGACTTCGTCAATTTGTTTGCGCGAATAGCCGGCTACTCCGGGGATGCAGATTCCCTTGACAATGCCACCTGCTTGTACCGCACCACTTAATACGGCAAATGCCGAATGTTTTACAATATCGGTCAAATTCACGAGTTCGAGGTCGTAGCGCAAATCTGGCTTGTCAGAACCGTAGCGCTCTACCGCCTCGGTATAAGTGAGGCGACGAAACGGTGAAACTGTGCGTTTGTGCGGTACTACGGCGGGTACCATCTGGGTGAAGAGGCGCTCGACCACATCGAGCACATCATCCATATCTACGAACGCCATTTCCATGTCGAGCTGGGTGAATTCCGGTTGTCTGTCGGCACGCAAATCCTCATCGCGGAAGCAGCGTGCAATCTGGAAGTAGCGGTCGTACCCTGCCACCATCAGCAATTGTTTCATCTGCTGCGGTGATTGTGGCAATGCAAAAAACTCGCCATCGTGCACCCGGCTTGGTACCAGGTAGTCGCGAGCGCCTTCGGGGGTGGATTTGGTCAAAATCGGTGTCTCGATTTCGAGGAAATGTTCCTTGTCGAGAAAATCACGGATAAACTTGACGAAGCGGTGACGCATAATCAGGTTGCGTTGCATGCGTTCGCGGCGCAAATCCAAGTAGCGATACTTGAGGCGTAGTGGTTCTTCTTCGTTGCCATCACGATTAATGGTAAGTGGAGTCTGTTTGGCCGCATTGAGCACGCTGACCGTGGTGGCTTGTACTTCGATGCCACCGGTGGCGATATCCGGGTTAACCGCATCTGCGGGACGTGTACGCACCACGCCTGTAATCTGGAGTACGTATTCACTGCGAGCATCTGCAGCAACAGCATGGATGGCAGCATCTGTAGCCGCATCGAAGACGACCTGTGTGATACCGTAGCGGTCACGCAAGTCAATAAAAATCAGCGGTCCGTGGTCGCGTCGGCGGTGTACCCAGCCTGCGAGTGTGATACTGTTGCCGTGATGCTCTGGTCGGAGCTCACCGCACGTATGTGTACGAAACATACTTTCTTCCTCTGCGTCTATTGGTACCATGAATCATGGCATACTTTGCGTATTATAACACCCAGCCACTCTGAGCGCAGACCACGAATCACTCATCGTCGCCCACGTTTGCGTGCCACAAAAATCATCTGCTCGCTCTCGTTGGTGAGTGCTCCGAGCTCGTAGTCACCATAGACGTGTTCGAGCACAAATCCGGCTCGTGCAAGTAGGTGTTCGGCTTCGTAGCGCCACAACCAACGCATGGTAAATGACGCATTGACACGGCGCATATGTGCATCGTCGTTGATATCATACATAAATACGACATTGATCTGTTGTGCAACAACATCCGCCCATTGCACCACAAACTTTTGCACCTGGCGCCCGTCAGGCAACAGAAATTGGCGATCGAGTACCACATCACCGCGGTATCTGGGAATGCTGCGTATATCCGGATTAAACACATCAATCACCACCCGCCCACCCGGTTGGAGCGCATCGTGAATGGTGGCGAGCATATCGAGTTGGTCGGTGGTCGTGGTCATGTGCATAAACGAGTTCAACGCCACAATTGCCAGCCCGTAGCGCGTATCACTCTGCCATGTACGTGCGTCGGCTTGAATCAGGGTCGCAGGCGTTGTTCCCAATGCACGCTGTGCCACTGCAAGCATTTCAGCGGACGTATCTATCCCTGTCACAGTAAAGCCAGCCCGTGCAAGCGGTGCGAGGACACGACCGGTGCCACACATCAGCTCCAAAATGGCACCGTTGGTGTGTTTTGCCAGACTCTGATAAAAATCAACATCCTCGTGGATATCAGCAAAGTCTATGGCGTACAGTTCGGCAATCGCCGCATATTCCTGCATGCAGTTCTCCTACATCAGACTTTTGCGCAGAAAATCAGCATCGTAGCGCTCACGGTGTTGCTCGTGGAGAAATGCTTCGAATGCGTCCACACCACTCGTACGCAGAAATTGACGTTCTGCCCGGGTAATGGGAAGCACCCAGATAACTTGTGTGTATGCGTTAGGGTGATCAATTTCACCGGCAGGATGCGCATCGTAAATATGGGGATCATCGAGAAACGGATAGGTGAAGTACAGGTATTCGAGTGCTGAATCCTTGACCAGTGGTTCGCCGATTGGCATCACAAAACCGGGCCCTATATCAATGTTATTGGCATGTGGGTGTTCTGACACGAGGAGCAAGATTTCACAAGCTGCTTCCGCATACACATTATTTGCGTGCATGATGTATTCGTGGCGCATCCCCCGTGGGTCTCGCGTGGTACGGGTGCTATGTGGCAACGGTGTCCGCGATGCACCCACGGTACAGAACACGTCGAAGAGTGGGTTTTGTTGATACACAAATATTGAAAAAAGCGGGGAGATTGCGCTGTGGAGTCCATCGCCAGTTTGGCTCGGACGGGCACCGAAACGGAACGTAGGTGCCCCCTTCCACTGCAACAACCGTTCATAGTAGAGCACACTGGGGTCGTTATCTTTTTGCCAGTATTGGATGAGTTGTTCGCGGTAGGGATCAATGGCACTCATGGCGCGTTACCTGCCCACGCAGAGTTGTAGTCGTTGCCGAGTACGAGTACCATGGTTGCTTCACTATCGGCACCAGTTGGTCGCGATGAATTGATTACTACTTGGCTACTTGCCAAGCCGAGTGCATCAATTAATTTCTGCCGAGCTTGTGTATTATCACCCGTGTCGTACAACACGGTTGATGGCGTATCGTTGCCGTCACCTGGTTCGAGTGTACTGATGCCGTTGCTATTCAAGTTGCTCGTTACTTTGGCAGCGAGCCCCCCAATTGATGTGCCATTGAGCACTTGCACGTTGACGACGCCATTGATTCCTGCGCCACTTTGCCAGCGCTTTACGATGGCTGTTATATCGCTCGCATTCCAATAGATATCAGATCCGACCACATTGTCAACACGCACATCGAGCGGATTAATTGACATCTGAGCGACTTTTTCGGTATCGAGTTTGGCTGCAATACCCGCCAAATCGGTCATCGTCCGTAGATCGGAAAGTGGCAGCGTGGTGCGTACATTTTTCTCGAGGACTGCAATCCAATTTGGCAACAACGAGACCTTGGCCAACAAGCCACGGCTTCGTACGGAACTGAGGACCGCTTTGAGTACTTGCTGTTGACGTTTACTTCGATCAAAGTCATTGCTCGAATGCCGTGAACGTGCGTAGACAAGTGCCGTTTTGCCGTCCATGTGTTGGATGCCAGGCGGAATGTAGATGCGTTCGACTCCATGATTTTCGGTGGGAAATTCTGGATCTACTAGTGCCGCTTTCACATCAATCACAATCCCGCTAATGCTATCCACGAGATTCGCAAATCCCTCGAAATCTACTTGCGCAATGTAATCTACTTTGACGTTCAAGAATCGCTCGAGGGTTTCTGCGGCGGCAGCACCACCGCCTGCATCCTTGCTTGTTCCAGCGCCATACAGCTCTTCGGCGTGGTAGTAGCCGTACGAGTAGGCACCATTGACTTTGCCAAAATTCCCACTCGGTAACTGTACTACGGAGTCGCGTGGGATAGAGAGCATGGTAGCCCACCCCGCAAGTGGATCCACACGCACCAAAATCAAGGTGTCACTGCGGACACCCTCAGCTTCGGCTTCGGCACGCTTGTCCACACCGACGAGCAACACCGTGAAGGGCTCGTTGAGTGTGGCGGGTACAAAGTCTTCCGACACCGTGGCTTCATCGGTTGTATTTGATGTCGTGCTATTGTCGTTGGTGTTGGTGCGCGGGTCACTCTGTTGAATGTTGGCAAGTGCTTGATCGGTACGGCGTAACACTACAATGGCAGTGCCTGTAAGCCCGATTAGCAGCAGCACGGTGACGAGAATAATGTACGTACGCCAATTGTTGGCTTGTGCGAGCACCCGTTGCGCAGCCATATGCGCTGGTGTCATATTGGGTAATAACGGTTTAGTAGGTCGTCGTAGCAATTTAACTGGACGCAGTGATCGACGGCGTGGTGATTTGTGCACGGCGCATTATACTCCCAGTGATAATCAGCATCATTATACACGAATATAATGCATACGTATCTGTAAAATTGCTGATATCTATCACGGTTACGCATGTTTTATGCGCGTATTGGTCAGTTTGTCGTGATTTTTGTCGCAACATGCGCAACTTTCGTAGTATACACACATAATCGAGGTGCGCTGGTGAACGCGCCTTGCTCGAAAATGCGTATACTTAGGGCGTATTCTGGTTTCATTTATTCATGCGTGGAGTATGGTAGGTGGGGCATGAGTGATCGTAAATCGTTAATTGACAAATTACTCGATGAGGCGCGTAAACGCGGGATTTACGACCCGACGGCAACAGCAACGCGTCCGCTCGATATTGTAGATGATGGCATGGTGCCCGAGCAAGATCGCATGGCGTACCACCTGCTCAAGAGCAACGGATTTGCACCACCATTCATCGAAGAACGACTCAGGTTGCGTGATGATGCCACCCAACTCTACGCAGAACGTGATGCGCTACATGCCCGCTGGCCAACACTCACCCCCGCATTGCAACAACGCCAGCGCACCATGCTCCATCAGCGGTTTACGGATTTATGGCGTCGTACTCTCGAATACAACCTGCAAGCGCCACCAGCGTTGCACATCGAAGGTATTCGTGTGGAGTACGAGTTGCGCATGCTTGTGGTTGGTCACGCGCTCGACGCTGATGTCGGATCATCGTGACGTTCATCTTCTGCAGTTTGTGCTGGTGGTGGTGTGTCTTCGGTGTTGGTCTCAGGAGAGGGTGCGATTTGTGCATCCTGCCAGCGTTGCCATGCTGCTCGACAGTTACTTGCATCGGTGAATGGTCCAAGTAGGGTTACGGGTGCATACGTTGATATGTCGTCTGCGTTGGCCCAATACAACGTGCCTTCACCGATGGTGTGACTGCAGAGTTGAATCGCAGGAACATATGCATCCAGCATCTCGCGGAGGGCTGTAGCATCGCTCCCTGCACCTGCGTGAATAATCAATTCCATCTGCTGTGCGTGTACACGCTCGTGTAATAACGTTACATAATGATGAATCCGTGTCGCAAATATGGGTAGCGCTGCTTCGATGGGTAAAAACACAGCATTTGCGTCGAGCGTGACCGCCACGTCACACACAGCTTGCAACTGCTGTGCCAACGAGGCGCGTATGTGTGCGTGATTATTTGGATCTGGGAAAATGCTGGCTGGTGCGCAGATGACTAGTTTGCCACTGCGTTGTTTGAGCAACGGGCGTAACCGGCGTGCCCATGGCTTCCACGCATCTTCGAGGAGTGCACTTTCGCTCGTGTCATTCAAAAAGAGGTCGACAGGGTGAGCGGTCACGATATCGCGTAGCAGTGGTAGCTGATCACCGCTAACCAGCAGTGCACAGCGTGGTGTCTCACTCCAAGCGATGGGTGCGTCGTCGTTCATGATGTTCGCAGTCGTGTCGCCAATGCCAATAGACCAAAAATTGCCGTACAAGTCAGCACAATAGCGGCGCCGGTGGCGACGGCAAAGTGGTATGAAATTAATAGACCGATAAATGCAGATATTGCACCGATAACTGCAGCGGCCACCATCATGCGCCGTAAATCGGTGGCAATGAACGACGCAGCCGCTGCCGGTGTCACAAGCAGGGCACTTGTGAGCACAACTCCTACCACTTGGATGCTCGTTACGATGGTAAACGCCAATAACACGAGGAGCATGGTGCGCAAGCGGTCACTGTGGATGCCGATGACCTCGGCGTGGAGCCCGTCAAACGACGTAAGTTCGAGTTCTTTGTGAAAGAGGACGAGGCAGATGAGAACAACCAGTGCCACTCCACTCATCAACCACAGTTCTTGTGATTGGACACCGAGTATGTTGCCAAACAATATATGACTCAGGTCGCGGAAAGACTGGAGTTTGCTCATCAACAAAATGCCCAAGGCGAACATCGCAGTAAAGATGACACCAATCGCCGTATCTTCGCGGAGACTGCTCTTTTTGGTCATCCAACTAATCCCGAATGCGGTTAGGATGCCTGCAGCAAGTGCTCCACTGACGAGACTCCAACCATACACGTACGCAATCACCACACCTGGTAGGGCGGTGTGTGCCAAGGCATCACCGATAAAAGCAAGCCGGCGTAACACGACATAACTGCCGATTACACCACAGGTTCCCGCAATCAGCAATGATGCCAACAGTGCGTTGACCATGAACGGGTACTGAAATGGTTCAACTATCCAACGTACCACTACATCCATCACCCGTCCGTTTCACTCTGTTCATATTCTTCCGATGTCTGTACGCGTACAATTTGACTCGCATGGAGCGTGATAATCATGTCGAAATCTTCGCGTAGACGGCTTACTTCGTGCGTGGCAACCAACGATGACTTGCCATTGTGCCGGAGTTCGGCCAGGATGGTGCAGATGAGCTGCCGGGTTTCTGGATCCACGTTGTTGAACGGTTCATCGAGCAACAACAGCTCTGCTTCCTGTACGATGGCTCGAGCAAGGAGGGCACGTTGCTGTTGCCCCCCCGATAGGTCACTGATACGGCGCTGTGCGACAGCATCCAAGCCGAGGCGTGCCATGGTGCGCTCGACGAGTGCCATATCGTGAGGGGTTGGGCCGCGAAACCAGCCGAGATGAACATAGCGCCCGGTTAATACAAAGCGTTGTAGACTGATGGGAAACTTCCAATCAATATCACCTCGTTGTGGCACATAGGCTACGCGATGATGGCAGGCACGCACGTTGCGCCCATAGATGCGAATCTTTCCCTCGTGATATGGTTGGATTCCTGCAAGAGTTTTGAGTAATGTACTCTTTCCTGCCCCATTCGGTCCAATTAACGCCGCACGCTGCCCTGCAGGTACGTTTAACGTGATTCCCTGCAAGGCGGCGCCCTGTGATGCATCGTAAATGACGCGTAAATCGTGGATGTCGATGGCGGCAGCACCAGGTACTGAGTCTACGTGCGTGCGACCACTGTAATGAAAAATCATGGTGTAACGGTAGATAATGCAGTGACAATCGTTTCCACATTATACCGCATCATGTCAACATATGTGGTTGCTGCTCCCGTGCTGCTGAGAGCATCGGTGTACAGTGGTGGTGCAACTCGCACTCCTGCTGTTGTGGCAATCTGTTCAATGAGTTTGGGATTGGCCACATTTTCCACAAAAATCGCTGGTACCTTTGCTGCCCGGATTTCGTCGGCGAGTGATGCAATTTGTGCTGCACCCGGGTCGGCACTTTCCGTAGACATGGAACCGAGTGCGGTGCCCAGTACGGTGAACCCGTAGCGCCGTGCAAAATACTGGAATGTGTCATGATTGGTCACAAGCTGGCGTTGTGCGTTCGGCAGTGTTGCCACTTTGGCGCTGATTTCTGCATCGAGTACCGTTAACTCGTCTAGGTACGATTGTGCGTTTGCCATCAGTACCTCACGGTGGTCGGGAAGCACGGCGATGAGCCCATCACGAATCGTTTGTGCCATCTTCATCGTCAGCTGTACATCATGCCATATGTGCGGATCATTTTCACCCTCTGCATGGGATTCACCCTCTGCATGAGATTCACCCTCTGCATGGGATTCACCCTCTGCATGGGATTCACCCTCTGCATGGGATTCACCCTCTGCATGGGATTCACCCTCTGCATGGGTATCGCTAGTGATTATTGTTTCTATACCTTCTGATGCATGTATGGTCGGTGATTTACTCCCCGATGCCGCGTACAACTCATCGAACCATGGTTCGAATCCGAGACCAAGATGAACGATGCTCACCGCGTCGTTGAGGCGTACCCCATCCTGTGGGGTTGGTTCGTACACATGCGCATCACCATCAACGGGTACGAGCGATACGACATCCACTACACCTGCGCCCACACGTGACGTGATATCAGCCAATATGCTGAAGGTGGCCACAACAACTGGCCGATTTGTGCGTGAATCCGTAGATTCTTGTGTGCCACAACTACTCATGCCAATCAGTACGAGCACGATCATGTATAACCGCAACAATCGCATATCTACTCCGTAATGAAAGTAACTACCATTTATAATGATAGTTACTTTCATTACGCTTGTCAAGTACTTGCTTAGACACGTCGTGAAAAGAGGATATCGGGTTTGCCGATGCCATTTGCGTCGGGGAGTACACCACACAGTGAAAAGCCCAGTTTGAGATAGAAGCCTGCGGCGTGGGGTGACGTTGCAGAGAATTGTGCGACGTGTACGAGTGGGTCCGGATAGAGTGAGGTGTCTGCCAAGCTGGTGTACCCGCCTTCATCGTCGCACCACACAAACAGCGTGGTTGCTCCTTTGGCTTTGACCTGGGCACAGAGTGTGGTCACCAGTGCCCGCGCAATTCCACGCCGCCGAAAGGCTGATGCGACCACCAACGGATGAAGTTCCCATGCATGACCGTCATATTGTGGATTGGCTGCCACCCACCCCACCACGGCTTCGTCCACGCATGCAATGAGGCTGACATGTGTGGATGTCGAGTTGGCCACGACTTCGTGGTGTGCAGATGCCGTGTCTGACCAGGCATCTGATATACCACGGAATCCATCAAGGAGCAACAGCGCTACTTCCGATGTACGAGATGTGTTGTCAACGCACAGTGTCGTTATAGAAATCATTCAACAATCGCTTGCCACAGCAATGCGCTGATTTTGGGACCATGTCTAAGCAACCAGCCACCGTCGGCGGCACGTGCCCCGAGCATAACGATGCGAAAGAGCTGATTGGGGTCGGCCCACACCAGCATCCCCGATGAGCCGCTATGTCCAAACGAATCTGCGGGAAAACAGGTGGCTATCCAATGTGGTGTCTTGGTGCCGCGTAATTCGGGACCAAGCCCCCACGGTGATTGTGGCCAGAGTAATGGCGCCATGAATCCACCGCCCAGCTGCCCCGTCTGCAGCTGTGTGGCTTCTAGGCGAAGAGCTGGCCGCAAGAAGTTGCTGTGTGGCATGAACGCATCTATGAGTGCCAATGCGCCAGCTGCGTTCGTACACAGCCCACCCCATGGCAACGCTAATGAACGCCAGAATGGGCTATTAAATGTTTCGAGTGCAGTGCCGCGATGACTTCCACGCACATCGGCAATAGTCGCTACTGCATCTGCGCCAGGGTCCCCTAGTACGCCGGTGATCCCCAGTGGTTGCAGTACCAGGGAATACAGGGCTTGGCTACACGGCATGTCGGTGATGCGTTCGATGATGATGCCCAAGATGCCATAGCCCAAATTGCTGTACTGTACAGTTGTTTCTGCAGGAGCAACTGGTGCGACGCGCATACACTCTGCGGCGAGTGCAGACCATGTTAGTCCCAGTGCATAGCGCCCGTCTTTGTTGGGGAGATCGAGTGCATACCCGCTGGTGTGACACAGCAGGTGCCGAATGTGCCGTGTTGCCATTTCAGGGTGGATATCTGGGAGATGTGTTGCAATGGTATCATCGAGTGTCAGACGCCCTTTGTCTACCAGCGTCAGTATTGCGAGTGCAGTAGCGAGCTTGGTGAGCGATGCTACCGGAAATAGTGTGTCACGGTGGAGTGGCTTATGCGCACCATCTACTCCGTATGCGCCGATCACCGCCTCGTCGTAGCCGTATTGGTAGCCAATGACCATCCCCGGCAGTCCGCTTGGGGTATGTGTGTCAATGTACTGTGTGAGTGCATCCATGCATTATCCTTTCTTCCAGATGATATAGTACTATGGAATCATGGAGGTGAACAACGATGAAACGACGCCAACTGCTCCAGCAACTGATGATGCTTCCCTTGGTCGCTTGTACTCAGACACAACCGTCGAGTGGACCAACACCTAGTCCTCAACCGGGGATATTTGTAGATGCCACGTACCGCTACCATGCAATCCCATCACTCGTCTATGGCACCAACACGGGGCCATGGCAAACCATCGGATTCGAACAGCGTCAGATTGCACAAGCGACGGGTATGTCAATGATTCGTTGGCCAGGGGGGAATTGGGGTGACGAAAATGATGTGACACCGTTGATGGTGGACGAGTATATGCAACTCTGCCAACAAATCGGTGCGACCCCCTCCATTCATGTGCGACTGTTTGGTGGCACTGCACAACAAGCGGCAGAGCTTGTGCGATACACCAATATCACCAAAAAGTATGCGGTACGCTATTGGGCGGTGGGGAATGAGCCCGATTTATTTGTCAAAAAACGTGGTGCTGCCCGTTATGGAATTGCGGAATATGTAGCCGATTTTCTGGCATTTCGTAGTGCCATGAAAGCCGTTGATCCGACGATTGTGGTTATGGGTCCGGAACTCAGTCAATTTGGGCCAAATGAGTCGTATCCCCGTGATGCAACAGGCGAGTACTGGCTCCGTGGTTTTCTCAAGGGAGTGCCCGATGTGGAAATGGTCTCACTTCATCGCTATCCGTTCGGTGAGCGGGCGGTGACACGTGATATGCTTGCTGCAGACCCACCGAGCTGGAGTGAATCAATTGCGTTTGTCCGTCAGCTGATGCGTGACACGCTTGGCAAAGAAATTCCACTTGCCATCACAGAGGCAAATTCGGACTGGAGTGGTCGCGTGGATGAGCAGGCAGGCACAAATTCGTGGGCGAATGCGCTGTGGTGGGCAGAGGTGCTTGCGCGCTTGATTAGTGCTGATTGCCAGATAGTGAATCAGTTTTGCATGGGTGCCATTCCCGCACAGGGCATTGGCCTCTTTGGACCTGTGTCCTACGATTCAGCACCACTACCCACGTTCGAAGTCTATCGTCTGATGCAAAAATTAGGCACCGTACGTGTCCATGCGAGCATTGACGATCCCCGTGCCCATGTACTGGCAGCACAGCGCGACGATGGCATACTCACGTTGTTGTTTGTCAATCAACGAGCACAATCCCGCACTATTCCGCTGACCTTTGCCCATGCACAGCCGCGTGGAGCGGCCCGGGTGTGGCGTTTCGGTGATGACACGCGGCTTGCACAACACGATGATGTGGATGTCACGCAACCCATTCAATGGCCGGCTTACTCGGCTACACTCCTCGAGATTCCGGTGTAGTGTTTAAATGCACGACAAACCGTACGGTCTGCGTTGCCGAGAATCGGATTGCCGTGACCTACGACCAGGTTTGCGTATGTCAGGCGTGACAGTGCGCGCCGACTCTCTGTGGCAATATGGGGATGCTCGTGACCGATGGACGGTCGTAGCCCGAAGAAATTGAGGAAGGCATCACCTGCAATCAGCACGCCGCCATGTTTTTGCCAGAGGAGTGCAATGTGTCCCGCGGTGTGTCCTGGTGTGTGGAGAATACGTAACTGTGGTGACAGCTGCTGGTCGTGGTACGCACTCGCATTGACAACGAGTGGTGCACCAGTTACCAGTGGACGGGTATCTATGGTGCGTTGCATGAACGTGAACGGCTGGCTCAGTGTGAATGGACGGCGTAATAGTATGCCTTGGGTTGCATCGAGTCCATCGGCAGGGTGCATCAGGGCCGCACCAAGTCCATGCTGTTGTAGAGTGGCAGCGCTGCCGGCGTGGTCATAGTGGAGATGCGTTAACACAAAGGTGACATCGGAGAGGCGATGCCCCCGTGATGCGATTGCCGCGAGTACACGTGGTGCATCAGTCACATCGCCACCGTCAATCAACGTGACACCATGGTCATGCTCGAGCAGGTACGCATTCACCATGCCGAGACGGATGCGATAGAGTCCTGGCAGTACAGATTGCATATGCCCTCTTAGTGGTGTGCGTCAACCCGTGCAGCTTGCCGCACGGTTACGCTCCGAATTACGAGGTACACCAGCGCACCGAATGGACCAGCCATCAGGACACTCAGCAATACGATGCGGCGTATCCAACCTGGCAGTGTAATCGTGTCACTGTCCATGTAAACCCAGCGACCCACCCACAAATCGAAGCAGATGATGTGGATCCATGCCACCGTCGTCCCCGTAGCCGTACCGACAAGTTGTGTTAACGCATCGAGCTGAGGATTCATCAGCGTGGGAAGCATGTCAACGAATGTGGGGGCTACTAGGAGCGTGTATGGCACGGCGAGTGGTGCAATAATCCACGGAGAACTGACGATACGTTTAGTGGCGTGCCAGTCTGGTAGCACAATCATCAGGAGCCACCACGGCAGGATGTACAAATTGCTCAGTTGAAAGATTAGCGATATCACGTATCCCTCCGTCTGCCCGATGTCACGGCTGCGGTCGGTCGTTTGCTATGGAGTTGCCGTGGGGACAACTGCCGTGGCGGTGGCACTCGCTACCACCGGTGTGCTCGTTGCCGGCACGCTGGTCGCGGTTGCGGCTGCCGTGGTAGCGGTGGCCGTTGTGGCCAGTGTGGCAGTGGTGACTGCCGACGCGGTAACCGTCGTTTCCACGGTGACCGTGCCGCTACTTTCCGCAGTGGCTTGCCCCGTAGCAGTTGCTGTTGCTGGCGTACCGGTGGTCGTGTTTTCTGGGGTGTTCGTAATCGTTGCTACCGGTACGAGTGTGTTGGTTGCAGCCGCACCTGCCTTGGTGGGTTGCGGTTGTGGCTTGTTGGCAACAGCAGTGGGTGGCACGGTCGCCACATCGTTGCCAGTCGTTGCCGTAATCGGTTGAGCCGTCTGTGTGAGTGCTGCTTCGGCGGTGGCCGCCATATCAGTAGGGACCTGAGCCGTCATCGTTGCCATTTGTGCCGTAGCAACAAGTGTTGCTAAGCGATCCTGGTTGCTCAGGTTGTTCCCGCATGCACTTACGCTGAGCGCAACAATGCCGAGTATGATGAACGTGGTGACGTGTCGCATAATTATTACCCCATGTAGTAAATACAATATAATCATATCAATTTTTCTGATACTGTCAACTACATTGGCTCGTAATTATAGAATTGTAGGGCATATCTATGCGCATGCACATGAGGGAATTTATTGCGCAGGGGGAAATTGCAGGGGCGTAGCCGCGGGAACATCTAGTGAAACGAACGATACCCACCTGCACGTACAGGTGGGTATCGTCTGAATGGTGGAGATGGGGGGAGTCGAACCCCCGTCCAAGATAAGCTAGCTGCCAGCATCTACGCGTGTAGTTCCTTGATTAGTCTAGTCACCGCCTCACACGAGGAACAAAGCGTTGCGGTAACGATTCTGCTTGTCTTAGACTAGCTACGCAGACAGCTTGCTAGTAGCAACCCAGCGTTGACGTTCGTTCACCCGGCCGGGTGTGGGGTGAGGAACGTGCCGCCTTTAATTAGGCAGCAAACGCGGTCGTTCGTGCGAACGACGGAGCGCTGATGTTTTTGGCAGTTATGCCGGTGCCCTTTTTACGAGACTGGGCGTCTCGACGCGCCACGTAACAGAATCCAACCCTGTCAAAACCAAACATCCCCATGTCTCTAATACTACCACCCATTGTACGTTGGTGTCAACGAAAAAGTTGCAACGGCCTGGAAATGATGTACACTACGCAATATTTCATCATGACTTACCGAGTAACACATGACGTCCATTGATCACGTAGTACACCGTATCACCCAAATCCTCCGCACGATTCCATCCATAGATGCGATTGTCCTTGGGGGTTCACATGCACGTGGGAGTGCGACTCCCATGTCCGACATTGACATTGGCATCTACTACGGTGCACATACCCCACTCGACCTCGATGCCATCAACGCAGCCGCACAGCACCTCGATGATGCTCACCGCCATCTCTTGGTAACTGCGCCTGGTGGTTGGGGCCCATGGGTGAATGCTGGAGGGTGGCTTATCATTGACGGGTGCCACGTTGATTTCATTCTGCGAGATACACGTCGTGTCCAGGAAGTGATTGCAGATTGTGAAAATGGCCGTATCAGCGCTCATTATCAACCAGGACATCCACATGCCTACATCAACGCCATGTACATGGGTGAGTTGGCGATATGCAGAATACTATGGGATGCCAATGGTGCGCTACAGGCACTCAAGGGTCGTGCCATGCAATACCCAACTGCCTTACGGAGTGCCCTACTCGACTACTTCGGCTTTGAAGCTGAATTTAGTACGACGCTGGCAGAAAAATACGCATCCACAGATGATACATATTACGTGGCAGCCCATATTATACGTGCCATCTCAGCCCTCAACCAAGTGCTCTGTGCGTATAATGCGCAGTACTGTATCAACGAAAAACGCGCTGTTGCCATGATTGACACATTTGCGTCTCACCCACCACACTATCAACACCAGGTCAACGATTTGTTGACAGCAGTTGGTCACGATACCTCACGCGCTTGCGCCAAGCTACGTGAACTGGTTGTGCAGGTGCAAGCGTTAGTGCGTTGCTGATTGCGCGATTGCGTAGCGTGCAAATGAATCGAGAATGGCTTGCCAACCGGCTTGTTGCAATTCGTGTGAATGCGTTGTTTCTGGAGTAAACTGCTCTACAATCTGTGTGCCAGTGCTCGTTGGTGTGAAATCTACATGCACTTGCCGCGTATCACCAAGTGCGTACGTTAAATGGCGATGCGTGATGACCGCTGTGTATGTTCCAGCGAAATCAAAGCTCATGCTGCCATCTTTGGCGGCCATCGTCGAACAAAACTCGCCGCCGACACGTACGTCGTTGTGTGCGGCAGTGGTGTGCCAATCATCGGATGCCTGATTCCACTGCATAATGTGCTCTGGCTCAGTCCAGTATTCCCACACACGTGCGATTGGCACAGGGATAGTTGTTTGTACGGTAATCATCTGATGCCTCCTCAAATTTCAGCTAATCAAACATCGCATATTGCTTGGCAAGTCGAACGATTTCTGGGATGGTGGCTGTCCCCGTAGTGCCGATTTTGCGCACGGTGACACCCGCAACCAGCATGGCAATGTGCGTGGCTTCGTACAACGTTGCACCACTTGCAGTGCTGATAGCCAGAGCGGCCATCACACTGTCACCCGCACCAACGACATCAATCACTGTATCAACGGGGAGTGCGGGCACGTACGTGTTGGTGCCCTTGTCGTGGACGAGTGCGCCCTGGCTCCCCAACGTGACTACCACGGCATGCTGGGTACGTAGACTGAGTTGGGCGGCTGCGGATTCAACCAGCGCTAATTCGTCTGCGAGTGCACATGCCGCAGTCGCTTCGTGCTGATTTGGTTTGATGATGACATTATGAAATTGTGCGATTCGTTGCCGTGAATCTGCAAACAGGGGTACGGTGGGGTGCGACTTGGCGATATGATGTATTGCGTCGTGCACTGCGCTGCCAATAACGCCACATCCATCCTCGGGCATTTGATCGGCAAATACCATGGCATCACATTCATCTGCGAGTGTGAGGAGCGATGCGGCGATGTGTGCGCCAATGTGAGCGGGGAGGGGCGTGCGATTGCGAATATCGAGACGCTCGAGCTCATGCACGCTCCCGTCATCATTGCGGATACTCGGTTTGGTGTAGGTCGGCGTAACGCGGTCTGGTGTGACGACCAGTAAGCTGTCGTTGGCGTGGATGCGAGCCAGCCCTTGGCGGAGCAACAACCCGTCGCCATCATCTCCGATGACCCCTACACAGATGACTTCGGCGCCGAGTGCGGCCAGATTGGCAGCGACGGTCCCTGCTGCGCCAGGTGCGAATGTCTGGTGGCTGACTTGATGTGCGGTGCGTCCCGTTTCAATGGAGATTTCGGCACGTGCTGGTTCTACCCACAAATAGCGATCCAAAAAAAAGTCACCACAGACCACTATGCGTTTCCCGGCAAATTGGCGGGAAATTTCGTCGAAGCGTGCTTGGTGCATATCGTCCTCACTCGTGTGTTAGTCGTTGCCAAAGGTTGGGTATGGTAATGCGATGATCGCCATTGACATAGTAACTCTTTCCCCCGTCACGCACTGTGCGCACGAGAATCGTCTTGAAGGGACGATAGTAGTAGGCGGGGTCACTTTTGGCGGCTTCTGTGCGCAAATCATCGGGAAGTGGCACCATGTCAAAGACGGCGGTGGTGAACTGTGCAATGCGCTCTCCGTGCTGGTGCGCCACGTTGCGTGCCATGGCTAACGCCTTGAGGTAGACTTCGGGGCCCATCACCGCACTTCCCACATTGAGCATGACACCGCCTTCGAGTTTGCTCACGGTATGCGTCAGAATCAAGAAATCGGTGTAACTAGTCTGTCCGAGTGCCGCCCCATCACAATTGGGGTGTTCGTGGATGATATCCTGACCGATACTGACGTGTACGGTAACCGGTATACCCAACTGGGCACCTGTGGCTGCAATTGACAGTGATTTATAGGGAAAATGACCATCACGAATAACGGCACCGACATGTTCACCGAGACCTAAATCCAGCCTGGCCGCATCACGGATGTGGTCGTTGAGCTGCCCTGTTTCGTGCCATAACCCAAACTGTCCTTGTGAAATGTATGCAGCCACACTTTCGGTGGTTGCGCCAATCAACGCTAGCTCGTAGTCGTGAATTAACCCGGCGCCATTCATTGCTACGTGGGTAATGAGTCCACGTTGCATCAAATCAATCACAAACCGCGATGTCCCTTGTTTGATGACATGCGCCCCCATGATGAAAATGACCGGTTTGTGCTGTGCACGTGCGTGTTGCATGGCTGCAACTACTGCATCGAGGCGGGGGTTGGTATAAGCAGGGATAATGTCGTTGAGTGACATAACGTATGATGTCTGCATATCATGGATACGCTCTGCGAGTGGCAGGACATGGAGTGTATTGCGGTTGAAACGTGGCAATGGCATGGTGTTCCTCATGAAAAAAGCAAGGCGCGGATATCTGCAAGATGAGCAAAATTGGCAACAACTGCATCAGCACCTGCGGCAAGCAGATGTTCGCGCTTGGCAGCATCGAGGCCGCCACCACGTTCATCGGATGCCACAGCCAAGCTGTACCCAGCGATTGCTTTACCTGCATGAATTTCCACCGGCCCATCGCCAACCGACAACAGTGCCGTACCAGAGATGTGATTGTGCTGGCACAAGCGTTCGATGGCGTCGCCTTTGGTAAAGCCGGGGTCATGTGGGCCCGGGCCAAAGATGCCAGCATCGAAGTAGGCTGCGATACGGAGAGCTGCACTTTCACGGAGTAGATGGTGGTGTTCTGTACCACTCACGAGTGCAATCTTGACGTTGTGTGCCTTGAGTAGTTGCAGAAATGCTCGCGCACCAGGGATCATCTTCGCATCGGCACTCTGTTCATCATGAATTGTGGCAATATTCGCATCAATTTGGCTACGTAACGCCTCACTGAACTGGTCGAGATAGTGTTGTGCACCGCGTGCAGGGCCGCCATGCATGATGACTTGCTCGTCCACCCATGCCATTTGGATGATACTGGGTTGTCCGGTGGACCGTGCAATATAGCCGAAGATATCGGCATCAAGTGAGTGTGGTGTGGGGAAAACGGGGGATAGGGCGTCCTTCATTACACCGTGCATCACGTGTTGCCAGCCGATGCGGATGAGCGACATGGTGCCATCGAAGTCAATGGCAGCGAGACGAGGTGGCGTAGTCGGTCTACGGAGTATTTCGATCATTGATTGAGTGCCTCGGGATAGAGTGGGCTCATATGTGTCCAGCCACCATCTATGGTGAGTGTTTGCCCGTTGATGAGTGCGGCGTACGGTGAGCACAAATACAAGACGGTATCGGCAACATCTTGTGGGTACCCCACGCGTCCCACGGGCGAGAGTTTTCCCCAGTGTTCTGCGTACTGTGGATCTCCTACCAGATTGCGCTCATTGAGTGTGGCGCCGATGGCGATTGCATTGACGGTAATACTGTGGCCACCGAGTTCAACACCGAGGATGGCAGCCATGTGTTTGAGTGCGGCTTTACTCGTGCCATAAATGGATGCGCCGGCCATGGCGGTGACTCCGGTAACCGACGAAGAAACAACAACACGTCCGCCGCGTTTTTGGGCGAGCATGGCTTTGGCGGCAGCCTGGATGCCAAAAAACGTGCCCTTCATGTTCAAGTCCATGACATGATGCCAATCTGCTTCGTTCATGTCAATGAAATTGCCGAACACGGTAACGCCAGAATTGGCCACAAAAATATCCACGCCACCATGGTGTTGCATGGCGTGCGCAATGATACGTTCGTTTTCTGCGACGCTGCGTAAATCGGCTTCGATTGCATCTATGGTGGCGCCTGCGGCGTGTGCCGTGGCACAGACTGGATCAACGCGCTCTTTTTCACCATAGTAGACGCCTACTACCGTTGCACCGGCATGTGCAAGTGTGAGTGCAATAGCAGTGCCGATTTCACGGTTGATGCCAGTGACAACAGCAACCTTACCTGTCACGTTGAGTGTATGTGTAGACATAATCAACATCCTGACAAAAAACGGGTGGCAGAACGTCTGTCTGCCACCCGTCGTCTGTCGCTACTAATCGCGTGAAAATGCGGCATCGAAGGCCACGTTGGAGGGTGTGAAATCGTTGCGGCGCACGAACGCACAGGCATCCGTGGCGCCGTATTCACGGTCCATACCGCTGTCTTCCCATTCTACTGACAATGGGCCCTGGTAGCCGATACGTGTAAGTGCGCGGAAAATCGGTCCCCATTGCATTTGTTCGCCACGACCCGGTGAGATGAAATCCCAGCCACGGCGAGCATCGCCAAAGTTGAGGTGTGAGCCGAGGATGCTGGTGTGTCCATTCAAGTTGCGAGCGCTTTCTTTGACGTGCACGTGGTAGATGCGGTCTTTGAAGGCCTCGATGAAGGCGACCGAGTCAATGAACTGGTGGTAGAGGTGGCTCGGATCGAAGTTGATGCCGAAGCCGGGGCGATTGCCGATGGCCGCCAATGCAGCTTGTGTCGTATAGATGTCATATGCGATTTCGGTGGGGTGTACCTCGAGGGCGAATTTAACACCCACTTCGTCGAAGACATCAATAATCGGATTCCAGCGTTTGGCGAAATCGGCGTAGCCTGCCTCAATCATGGCCGGGCTGTTGGGTGGGAACGAGTAGATGAGGTGCCAAATAGATGAACCGGTGAACCCATTCACTACTTTGACGCCAAATTTGGCAGCAGCGCGGGCGGTGTTTTTCATCTCTTCGGCGGCACGCTGACGCACACCCTCCGGGTTGCCGTCGCCCCATACGTGTGGGGGAACGATGCCCTTGTGTCGCTCATCAATGTTGTCACAGACGGCTTGACCGACCAAGTGATTGCTAATCGCATAGCATTTCAGTCCATGCTTGGCCAATGTTTCCTGCTTGCGTGGGATGTACGATGAGTCGGTCAGTGCCTTGCCGACTTCGAAGTGATCTCCCCAACATGCCAATTCGAGCCCGTCGTAACCAAAGCTCTTGGCCTTTTTGCACAATTCCTCGAAGGGCAGATCTGCCCATTGACCGGTAAATAATGTTACAGGACGTGCCATGGTGCTATCCTTTCATGCTGTGTACGTCGGCCGTCATCATGCTACGGCCGACGATGCGTTGCCTAGTATTCGGGGCTGACCCACTGCTTGCTTCCGGCCGACTTTTCAATGGCATCGAGCACGGCTTGACAGCGCACGCCATCTTCAAAAGTTGGGTCAGGTGACACGCCTTTCTGGATGCCGTTGAGCAGGTCATAGACGCCGTGTGTGAAGGTGTGTTCCCACCCAATGATGTGCCCAGCCGGCCACCATGCGTTCATGTAGGGGTGAGCGCCTTCAGTGACCAAAATGTTGCGGAAACCGGTGGCATCTGCGGCATCATCGTTGAAGAGGACGTTGAGTTCGTTCATGCGCTCCAAGTTAAAGACGATGCTACCTTTGGAGCCATTAATTTCAAACGAATTAAAGTTACGCCGACCATTGGCAAAGCGCGTGACTTCGAAAGTGCCCACGGCGCCGTTGTCGAATCGGGTCATGAAGAGGGCGGCATCGTCCACAGTTACGTCGCCATATTCAGCGGATGCTGCGGCACCAAGCCCGCCAGTCGTACCCGACAACAGTGGACGGCGCTTGATGAACGTTTCCGTCAAACCAGTGACTTCGGTGATTTCACCAACCAACATGCGTGCCAAATCAATGCTATGCGCACCGAGATCGCCCAAGGTTCCCGAACCGGCCAAATGCTTTTGCAGGCGCCATACTAGCGGGAAATTGGGGTCCATGATCCAGTCCTGCAAGTAGACGGCGCGCCAGTGGTAGATGCGTCCAATGCGCCCGTCTTGAATGAGGCGCTTGGCGAGTTGTACTGCGGGGACGCGGCGGTAGTTGAAATTGACCATGCCCACGACGCCACTTTTTTTGACGGCGTCTGCCATGGCGCGTGCTTCTTTGAGCGTGTTGGCCAGTGGCTTTTCACAAAAAACGTGCTTGCCTTCGCTGGCTGCGGCAATTGCAATTTCGGCGTGGGAATCACCCGGTGTGGAGACATCAACGAGGCCGATGTCGCTCCGCTTGACCAGTTTCTTCCAGTCGGTTTCGTAGCCGTTCCAACCCATGTCGTGGGCAGCCTGCTTGACGGCGGCCTCATCACGACCACACAACGCAGTCAGTTCTGGTTCGTAGGCGCAGTCTGGGAAGAAATGTTTGACTTGGCGGTAGGCATTCGAGTGGGACTTTCCCATGAATTTGTAGCCGACCAGTCCGACACCCATCTTCTTTGTCATGGTGCTTCTCCTTGACTATTGAGCGATGATAGTGGTAATTTCGATCATATTTCCAAACGGGTCGGTGCAGAAAAAACGCGGCCGACCCGGTATGGGCGTAGTATCCGTACACGATATACCTGCAGCAACCAGGCGTGCACGCAGTGTGGCTTGGTCACTGACCTGTATGCAAAAATGGCGCCCTGAGTCATCGTTACGGGGTATTTCGCCGAAGAGGTGCAACTCTTGGTTGCCTACGGCAAACCACACCAAATCGAGATGTGCTAGTGTACTCGGTATTGGCAACTCTGCAAGCTCAAGCAACCCGCCATAAAATGCGCGAGCCTGTTGTTGTGATGCATCGCCAAGCGGACGTGGAATACTGACGTGGTGGAATAACGCCTGTACCGTCATGAGGACTCCTCACAGTCATAGCGAATTCACTATGTCTAACCGTAGGGCATGATGCCCTAGTGTAATAGAGAGGTGCGGACTCGTCAAGTAGGTGCCGAATTGTGCTAGAGTGCTATACAGATAGCGGAGTGCGAGAGGATAATTACCATGAATGTCTTGGCACGATTTTGGTATGGTGTGACGCTCCCCATGCACGCGTGGCGCGTGTTAACTGCTTTACATGGACGGCGCTATATTTTCATTCCAATCCTCATCAACATTGCACTCGCCTATCTGATGTTTCGTTACGGCATCACCGTGCTGTTGATTGGATATCTCGACACACTCTTGCACCAACAACTCACCGCCGAACAAGAGTGGATTATCCCGGTCGTCGCTAATCTACTCGAAATTTTCGCTTTTATTGCGATTACTTTTACCGCAGTTCGTGTGGGAACGATTATTGGTAGCCCGTTTTATGTGGCCATTGCTGAACGCATTGACATACACTTTTTGGGGTACGATGAAACACCGTATCAGTCCATGTTCGTCATCGTAGCACTCGCAATCTGGTATGAAATACGCAAAGTTGTCGTGGTCGCATCAACCTGGGTACTCGGAGTTGCGCTCGAGTTTGTGCCCGTGGTTGGCGTCGCGGTAGCGCCCATCTGGTTGCTGATGACAAGTGGTCTAATCGCCTTGCTCGACTACACGGATGTGTCGTTGGGGCGACGCTACGTGCCCTTTGGGCAACGTATCCGCTTATTTGGGCGCTTTCTGCCTGAAGCGATCGGTTTTGCACTGGTTGTGGTGCCGTGTACAGCCATCCCCGTCATCAATACAATTACCGTGCCACTCTGTATTTGTGGTGGTGTGCTGTGGTACATCGAACGCATGCAAGGGGTGGTAGCACCTACGAGTGCGCCACCACCCCGGGGATGAGTTACATGGTGGCGCCGAGCATCCATGGATTAAATTCTTCTTCGCCGATATCTTGTGCTTCACTGAGGCTGTGTTGTCCGGATGCCACGGCGATCAACAACTCGAAGATGCGTTCACCGACTTGGCTAATACTCTCATCTCCGGTAATGATGCCGCCGGCGTTGACGTCCATGTCTGAACGCATGCGTTCGTAGGTGGTTGTGTTGGTGGAAACTTTGATACTCGGGACTGGTTTGAATCCGAAACAGCTGCCACGCCCCGTAGTGAATGCGATGATGTTGCAGCCACCGGCGACTTGACCAGTGGCAGAAACGGGGTCGTAACCCGGAGTATCCATGTACACGAAGCCGGATTCGGTGATCGTTTCTGCATATTCGTAGACGGCTTTGAGGGGCATACTTCCCCCCTTGGCTACTGCACCGAGTGATTTTTCGTAGATGGTTGTCAGTCCACCTGCCTTGTTGCCATGACTCGGGTTATTGTCAATTTCAAAGCCGAGCTGGCGCGTATAGTGTTCCCACCAGTGGATGCGACTAATCAGTTTATCGGCGACCTGCTGATTGAGTGCCCGGCGCGTCAACAGATGCTCTGCACCATAAATTTCGGGTGTTTCGCTGAGTACGGCCGTGCCACCATGTTGTACCAGCAAGTCTACGGCATGGCCGAGTGCAGGGTTTGCACTTATACCACTAAATCCGTCACTGCCACCGCACTGGAGCGCCAATGACAATTTGCTCACTGGGACGGCTTGGCGGGTAAACGTGTTGGCATGGGCGAGGACGGGAATCAGTGCCTGTACACCAGCGTCTATGGTGGATGCGACGCCACCTTCGTCTTGAATTGCCAGATATGCAGGGAGATTCATCGCACCGAACTGCGCACGATGGGCTGCGAATAGTGCTTCGAATTGATTTGTTTCGCAACCCAAGCCAACAAACAGGTACCCGGCCACATTCGGGTTGTGTGCAAATCCTGCTAACGTGCGTTGCAGCATGCCTAATTCGGGGCTCCCCTCACGGGTGGCACAGCCGTGTTTGTGACTGAGGACGATAATATCCGTCACATTCGGGTAGCGTGGCCACAGTTCTTGTTTGGCACGTTCAACGATCTTGCGCACAGTGTGCGACGCACAATTGACTGTTGCAATAACTGCCACCGTGTTGCGCGTGCCGGCACGCCCGTCAGCTCTCAGATACCCTTGAAAAGTCCGTGCTGGTAATGGAGGCGTCGCTTCCATACTCCGAATGTTGCTGGCCACCGCATAGTCGAGTTGCATGCTTCCTACGCTCAAATTGTGGCTATGGACGTGGTCACCAGCATGAATGGGTTTGGTGGCAAAGCCGATTATCTGACCGTAGCGGCGGATCGGCTGGCCGACTGCAATATCGCAAAGTGCGAGCTTGTGCCCAGCACCAATGGTGCTCGTGGTCACGACATCGAAGAGATGGCGGCCACTGCTCAGGGGGACAAGTGCGATGGCCACATTGTCGTCGGCATGCAAACGGATGGCTGGTTTTTCCTGGAAAGAGATGTGCATCTGATTATTCCTTTGCGATGACAGGGCGTGTCAAGAATTCGATTAAGGTGTGAATTTGCTGCTTGAGCTGCAATTCGGTCATGCTCGGCGATACACACACCGCATTGGCAGGAATGGTCAATGCGGATGGTGGTTGTGTGGCACTAATCAAACAGATGAGGGAGTGTGTTGCAGTTACCGGAATAGTGCCGATGAGTGATTCATCAATGAACAAAATATCATGTGCCTCTACTGGACTTTCGACTTCGATAATCGGGATGATGGTGAGTTCGCGGAATATGGTATTCAATGTGACATAAAATTCACTCATGCGTGTTTGCTTGGCGATACGAATGCGTGGTGAATCAATGCGTGGTAGTTCGATGATAAACCGAGTGCCCACAGGGTGGTGTGCTTGGAACGTGATTGACCCGTGATGTTGCATGATGATTGTATGCACAATGGCAAGACCCAATCCGAGCCCTTCGCCAATTTTACGTGTGGTGTAGAAGGGGTCAAAGACGCGGTCACGCACCGCTTTGTCAATGCCAGAACCACTATCATCAACGTGCACCGTAATCCGTAGGTCACTGCGCGCTAATGATATGTTCAAGGCACGTGAATGTGTCACATGGTGCATGGCATGAATCGCATTATCAATCAGATTGACAAAGACCTGTTCGATTTGTGCTTCTTGCCCCATCACGATGTACGATGCATCAGGGTCATACGAAAAGGTGAACGTAATGTGAGCTTCGTTAAACGTTTTGTGGTATTGACTCGCAATGTGTGCAATCAGTTGTTGTACGTTCACTGCATCTACCGGGTTCGATTGCGGCTGTGCGAGTGAACGCAGTTGCTTGAGTATGCGGCCAGCGCGTTGTGACGTCTGGTCAATCACATTGAGATCGTGAGTGAGTTGCTCGTCGTGTTGATTGAGCAGTTGGAGTTGCGTAATTCCGCGTATCACCGCAATCGGATTATTCAATTCATGTGCGACGCCGGCAATCATTTGCCCAAGTGCTGCAAGTTTTTCGCGTTGCTTGATGCGGTCTTCAAGCTGGCGCATTGGGGTGATATCTTTGATGGTCACAAGCACGTCCACTTTGTTTACCGTGTTACTTGAAAGCAAGGCGGTAAACGGCGTCATGTCGCCACGGCGCAGTGTGAATTCGAAACTGTATGAGTGCAGTTGCATCATCTGTGCCATCTGTGCCATGAATTGTGATTGTAGCTCAGGTTCGCACAAGACGGCGATTGTTTGACCTTGTAAATCGTCTACATCGTACCCCAAATTCATCGCTTGTCGGCGATTAAGGACATTCATGCATTGTGTGTGCCGATTGCACATAATCAACACGTCCGGTGAATGTTCAATCACCGATGAAAGGTGTGAGCGTATTTCTTCGGTGTCTTCGTACAGCATAATATAGCGAACTGCTGCCTGTTGCAACGACAAATGTAGGCGTGCATTTGTAATTGCCCGAGAAAGCTGATTGGCAACGGTATGCAAGATTTGAATATCTCTTGGTGAAAACGGGGTGTTGGTGTTGAACGGACGGGCAGTGAGTATGATGCCGATGTGTTTGCCGTTGTCACTCAGTGCGGCGCCAATCATGCTGCCAATCTGATTGATAACATCACTTGCCAAAATGTTATTCGCGGATGTGTTGTACAGTGACATTTGAGAATCATAGTTGCTCAACACCAGGTCTACCGCAATCCGCACAATACTGGGGTCCTGTTGAATCTGTGCCAGCAAACTGGGTGCAACGTGGCGGTGTTTCGCCACATACGGCGTATTGTATTCGTCAATCAGCACGATACCTAGCATGTGACCGAACTGTATTTCGTCGAAAATGTCCAACGTGCGCTCTAAAAGAATGTCAAGGTCGAGCGAACTGTTCACAATTGACGTGATGTGTTGAAACATTGCGAGCTCTTGTTCACGGAGCATCTGACGTCGTTCCATTTCACGCTGTTGACGGATATCCCGCATGGAGAGGAAGATTTCATGCGTGTTGTTTTCATGGGACACAATACGTGCTTCAATTTCTACCGGGATAATCGTGGCTTTGAGTTGGTGGACTAACTCGCTCTGCCATGTCAACTTGTAGTTGTCGCTGCGTAATAGTTGGATTCGCTTGGCTTGCCACTCGTGGTGTAAATATGGTGCAAACAATTGTGTGAGCGTATATTGTGTCGGTTGTTCGATCCCTACCAGGCGGCGCGCCGCATGATTGATGTGTATGATCGTGCTTTGTTCATCAATGACCACCATGGGATTGGCAGCTTCATTGATTAAGAAGCGATAACGACGTTCAGACGCATTAAGTGCCGCAGTCAACTGTAGTTGTGCGTATTGGGCAGCGACGAATTCCGCAAATTGTGTCGCATATGTCACATCTTGTTTGCTTAGTGTGTCGTTGTACTGGTGTGCGATGATGATGAAATGTGTACGTTGGGGGTCAATTAGTATGGGAATGGTCACAACGACTTTGCTTTTCCACGCCTGATGGAGTTGTACTAACCATGTTTCTGTGCGTTCTGCCACAGCGGTGATACGTTGTGCCACGTTCCAGGCAAAACCCGTACTCGGGATGACCTCTCCTACCAAAGACTTGTGTGCAGTAGCGATGATATGTAGCATTTCAGTTTCAGGCTGATGCTGTGCAATACAGACATCTGCGTCATCAAAGATGCGTTGTAATGCGAGGCACGTGTGTAGCAGTAGTTCGTCATGCCGTTGTGTTTGCGAAATATTGCGAATTTCGTGATTGAGTCGTTCCAGACGAGTGATTTGATTTTCGAGTTGTGCGCGTGTAAAGAGCTGTGCAATCGTGATTTGCAGATTATTCAGATGTGCGATATCTATGCACTCAATGCTATCGTCAAACGCACTAAAGAGACCGAGTACACCGACGGTGCGGTTCGCTGATTTGAGACTTACCACAAACAAGCGGCGGATACCCGCATGTTGCATGCGCCGTTCAAAGACTTTGGCGATACGGGGCTCGAGTGCTTGTAGGACAATTGGCGAAGTAATATTGTGTTGCGTTGGTGTTTCAATATGCAATATTGATGTTAGTACATCGAGATTTGCGATTGAGGACGCTGGCACATGTTTACCAAAAATCCACACATTTAACGAATTGCCCGACGCTGATTGTGCAGTCTGATGCATGCCAGCAACCGGTTGAGACAATGCGCAAAATACTCCAACGGAGAGCGGATTCAACGCATGTTGCAAGAGCATAAACAGTGTGTCTAAGTTGCGACATTCCGCAATATCTTGGAAAAACTGTGTGATGAGTGCCGCGTATTTCTCTGCTTTCGGTTGCGTAGATGCTGGTTCACACACGATTAATATGCATCGTGTGGCGACGATGAATTCCGCATGCACGATTGCGAGCATATTGGTATGGACATGTGGTATCGAGATTTGAACATGTGCCGACAGTGTGGTATTTGTCGCGTTGAGCCCGAGGACATCGGTGTGCCATTCTTGGCAATCAGGAACATCAAACAGTGAAGTGAAGGGAAGTCCGATAATCTGGGTGAGTGGTAATCGGACCAGATCAACGACCAGCTGGTTGGCAAACGTGATTATCCCATTACCGTCTATTTGCAGGGCATACCAGGGTGCGCCAAACGTCATGCGTGTACTGCTTTGGATATCGTGTAGATCAGATACGGCACTCATGATGCTTACCCCTGTCGGCGATTAGCTGCATTTTACCATTACTTGACAACACACATGTGTTCATCTATACTAAGCGCACAATTGAATAGGCGATACTCTTATCCAGAGAGGTGGAGGGACCGGCCCTATGAAGCCTCGGCAACCTGGGAAGTATGTGTGCACGACACGACGCAGTGTTCGACCATACCAACTGTAGGTGCCAATTCCGGCAGTAATTCTGGACGATGAGAGCATGGCTCGTGCTGGCTATATTGCACTATAGTTGGAAGTACCCACGATTGAAGCTCTTGTCAAACAGACAAGGGTCTTTTTTATGCATATCGAGGTACTTTTATGACACAAGCTTCTGAATTTCACGGCTTTGAGACCAAAGCCCTGCATGCTGGCCAAACCCCTGATCCTACGACCGGTTCACGGGCGGTACCCATCTATCAGACCTCGTCCTATCAGTTCAAAGATACCGACCATGCGGCACGTCTGTTTGGCTTGCAGGAGTTCGGCAACATTTACACGCGTTTGATGAATCCCACTACAGACGTGCTCGAACAGCGCATTGCGGCACTCGAAGGTGGTGTCGGTGCATTAGCACTTGCATCCGGGCAGGCGGCGCAAACACTCGGTGTGCTCAACATTGCCAGCGTCGGGGACAATATTATTTCGTCGAGTGACTTGTACGGTGGCACCTACAATCTGTTTCGTCATACCCTTCCCAAGTACGGTGTTACCACCAAATTCGTGGATGCACGCGATCACGCAGGGTTCCGTAATGCCATTGATAGTCGGACCAAGTTGATCTATCTCGAACTCGTAGGCAATCCACGACTCGACATCGTGGACTTAGAGAAGATTGCGGCAATTGCCCATGAATTCGGTGTTCCTGTGATGGTTGATGCCACAACTGCGACGCCATTTTTGTGCCGTCCGTTCGAATGGGGTGCTGACCTCATCATTCATTCTGTCACCAAGTACATGGGCGGGCATGGCACGTCCATTGGTGGTGTTTTGGTGGATAGTGGCAAGTTCAACTGGCGAAGTGAGCGCTTCCCGGAAATGACGACACCGGATGCCTCCTACCATGGTTTGGTGTATGCCGATTTGGGTGCACCAGCATACATCCTCAAGGCGCGTGTGCAGGGCTTGCGCGACATGGGGGCATGTCTGAGCCCATTCAATGCATTTCTGCTACTCCAAGGCATCGAGACGTTGGGGTTGCGCATGGAACGCCACAGTAGCAATGCGCTTACCGTTGCTAAACACTTGCAAAATCACCCCAAGGTTGCCTGGGTACGGTATCCCGGCTTGCCCGATCACCCCAGCTACCATTTGGCGCAGAAGTACATGCCAAAGGGTCAGAGTGGTATTCTCGGATTTGGAGTGAAGGGTGGACGTGTTGCTGGCACACAGTTCATTAATCGGCTCAAGCTCTTTTCCCATGTGGCCAACATCGGCGATGCACGCAGTTTGGCGATTCATCCTGCTTCAACCACGCACAGCCAACTGAGTGCCGAAGAGTTGAGTCTGACTGGTGTTACCGAGGATTTCATTCGCTTGTCCATTGGCATCGAAACGGTGAGTGATATTCTGGCTGACATTGATCAGGCATTGGCCAGCATCTAACGGATAGATGAAAGCAGAGGTAGCATGCGTATGAACCAGCACGGCGTTGGCATTGTGCAGACACAGTACTTTCACAGCAACGAGCCGTTGTGCTTGAGCTCTGGGGAAATACTGCCACACGTGACGCTCGCCTATGAAACATACGGCACGCTCAACGATGCACGCGACAACGCGATTTTGTTGTTGCATGCGTTGTCTGGGGATGCGCATGCTGCCGGATACCACACTGCCGAAGATCGCAAACCGGGATGGTGGGATGCCATGGTGGGCCCTGGTCGTGCCTTTGATACCAACAAATATTTTGTGATATGTAGCAACGTGTTGGGTGGCTGCAAGGGGAGTAGCGGTCCGCTGAGCATTAATCCGGTAACGGGTGCACGCTATGCAGCTGATTTTCCCGTGGTTACCATTCGTGATATGGTGATGGCTCAGGTGCGTCTGATTGACATGCTTGGCATCCAAGAACTCCATGCAGTTGCTGGTGGCTCGATGGGTGGATTCCAAGCCCTCGAATGGATGGCGCACCACCCCACACGCCTCAACAACGCCATTTTGCTTGCAACGAGTGCCAGTCACCAGGCGCAAGCAGTGGCGTGGAACGTAATCGGGCGCCAGGCTATAATGCGTGACCCGAAGTGGCGTGGCGGCTATTACGATGTCACCGATCCGCCCCAAGATGGCTTGGCAGTGGCTCGTATGATTGGCCATATCACCTACCTCAGTGATGTCTCTCTTCAACACCGATTTGAAAAGCGCTATCATGCGCATACTCAACCGGCCTTCACTCTCGCTGCTGAATTCGAAGTGGATGCCTATCTTGAACATCAAGCACGCAGATTCAACGAACGTTTCGATGCGAATAGTTACATCTACATCACCAAGGCCATGGATTACTGGGATTTGGCTCATGGTTATCCTTCGCTGGCGGCGGCGTTGTCATGTTGGCAAAAACCGACATGCATTATTTCGTTTGATTCTGATTGGCTCTACCCGACGAGTGAATCCGTGAAAATTGCTGATGCGATTCGTGCAAATGGTGGTCATGTAGACATAACAGAATTACATTCAATTGCTGGACATGACGCATTTTTACTTGAATACGACGCACAGACACCGATACTCCAACAATTTTTAGCGGCCCCGATTTCTGCAAAAACAAGTATTTTTCGTTTGTAGTATCATACAATTATCGGCGCCCGTACACACGTATACATCTGTTCCTAGGTACGATGCGTAGTACCAGGTGGCGTCTCTGTCATTGTTGGTTTCATCCTTGTTTTCATCTTTTTTGAAGGTTGCACACCTGCGCCTTCGCCATCAAGACGCTCGCGTCTACTGACAGATGTGGTATGAATTCATCACACCCAACTGAATTATTGTTGGAATACGTGCTTGCAACGCTGTCGCACGACGATATGGCGTTGGTTGATGCACATGTGCGCACATGTGTGCAGTGTTATCAGACGGCAGAGTCATATCGTGAAGAACTCTTTCGTCCAACCGCGCCACGCCCTCGTTTGCAGGTCAAAAAACAACTCTTTGATATTGTGGCATTTGACCGCGATTTTGGCTCGGTGGTACGTACTGCACGTGTCGTGGATGCAATCCGTTGGGTACTTGCCATATTTCTGTTCATCGTTGGTTCGGCATTTGCGAGCACATTTCTGTGGAATGGGTACGACGCGCGCACACAGATGTCCTTAGCGAGTGAAAAGACACCCCAAATCGTCGCTGATAGTAACGATCATATCGCCGCGTTTATGGCACGAGAAGGCATGGTTACTCTGCGTTTTAATCGTGATTCTGCGTTGCTCCAAGGGACATTGCTGGGGTATGTACACCCGAAGACACAGGGGGTTCTGTTTGTTGGACGGGATATCCCGCGTGCATCACCCTCAGCACAATACGTAGCATGGCTCAAAGGTAACGAACAAGTAGTGCGCATTGGTACACTTGATACGGATGAGTCCGGTGTGGTGTGGTTATATAATCCCAAGATTACTTGGTGTGACGGGTGTACCGTCGAAGTGTCACACGAATTCTCCGCTGATGAGATGATTCCCGTTGGGCCGCGATTATTCTACTTGGTGTATAGTAAATAGTGGTGTGTGAATGAATTTCGTAGAAATACGGTAAAATGGAAGTGTACCATGCGTACTGCGACACATTTCGTGGCATTTGTCTGCGGGCTGGTAGTTGGGGTTATTGCTGGCGCTGCGTTGCTGGCATACACCTACCAGGAAGCAGGATTGTACCCCCCCGATGATGCAACAATCAAGTATATGGCTGGTGAACGTGGGTGGCTACGTGCCGATGTAGAGTAGTCATGGTATATGTGCAATGTTGCCTATAACCAAAGGAGGATTCCATGGAAAAACCCTGGCTACGCTCATATGAGCCAGTTGTGCCTGCGATGCTTGAGTTCCCCGAAAGTGACATCTACCGCGTATTCTCCAATGTGGCGCGTGAATTCCCCAACAATACGGCTGTACGTTTGATTCTGAGTTACTTGTTGGGTGGCCGGTACACGGTGGGATCGGCTATTACCTATGCCGAACTTTCCAACAACGTGGAGCGATTCGCAAATGCGCTTTCCCAGTTGGGTGTACGCAAAGGTGATCGCATTGCGGTTATGTTGCCTAATTCCATCCACTACGTCATTGTGTTCATGGCTGCCATGCGTATCGGTGCCATCGTTGTCAACAATAATCCGACGTATACGGCGCGTGAGCTCAAGCATCAAGTGATAGACTCCGGCGCTGAAACCATTGTGCTGCTGAACCTTTTCTATCCTCGTTTACGTGAAATTCAATCAGATACCAATATCAAGCGTGTCATCGTATGTCACATGTTTGATATGCTGGGCACCGTTTCGCGCACACTGGTCAAGGCAAAGCAGAAACGTCAGCCCGATTGGGTTGATGTAAAGCCAGAACACAACATCTTTTTCTTTGAGTCACTGCTCAAAAAATACCCAGCTATGGCGCCAAGTGTCACCGTGCATCCCGATGATGTAGCCGTGTTGCAGTATACGGGTGGCACCACCGGTCTGCCAAAGGCGGCGATGCTCACGCATCGCAACTTGCTAGTGAATGCGACGCAGATCAATGCCTGGTTTACCAGTGCTGAACGCGGTGCAGAAAAGTTCATGTGTGCCATTCCCTTCTTCCACGTCTACGGGCTCGTGGTTGCCATGGTATACGGCATCAGCATTGGTGCGGAAATTCAGGTAGTGCCCAATCCTCGCCCAATCGAAAATGTGATGAACATCATGCAGAAGGAACGCTCGACCATCTATCCTGGTGTTCCGGCCATGTATATCGGCATCGTGAATCATCCCAACATTGCAAACTACGATCTGCGCTCGATCAAAGCCTGTTTGAGCGGCTCAGCACCATTGCCCGTAGAAGTGCAAACCAAATTTATTGAACTCACCGGTGGGCGGTTGATTGAAGGCTTTGGTATGACCGAACTCTCCCCTGTGTCGCATGCAAACCCGCTCTACGGCGTATCCAAGAAGGGCTCTGTCGGTATTCCATTGTCCAACACGGAAGCCAAAATCGTGGATCTCGAGACAGGTGCTGATGTGCCCATTGGGAGCGATGCCACCGGCGAGTTGTGGGTGCGCGGTCCACAGGTGATGAAAGGCTACTGGCAACGACCCGAAGAAACCGCTCAGACGATTACCGCTGACGGCTGGTTGCGTACTGGAGACATTGCCCGTACCGACGAAGACGGTTACTTTTACATCGTGGATCGTCTCAAGGATATGATCATCTGCGGTGGTCAAAAAGTGTTGCCCCGTGACGTCGAAGAAGTGCTCTTCATGCATCCACAGGTCCGGGAAGCCGCAGTTGTCGGGATTCGCAACGAAGCCCGTGGTGATGACACGGTGACAGCCTTCATTGTGACACATGATGGCTCGCCAATAGACGTTGAATCACTGAAAACGTTCTGTAAGCAGTATCTGGCTGAATTCAAGATACCCCGTCAATTCGAATTCCGCACAGAATTGCCAAAGACGACTGTTGGTAAAGTGCTGCGTCGTGAACTCGTGGCTCAGCTCACCAAGAAGTAAGCGTGTCATGGTAGGCTCCCCACCATCACGATGGTGGGGAGCTGTTTTGTGTGTGTGACTTTTTGGTACAATCGGTACAGATGATATCTCAGAATCACCCCACGGGTGCCACACCGTACCACACCGTCTTGTATTGGAGTTGACGTGACGACACAGAACACCGCACAATTGCGACTGCGCCGATCGCAACGCATCCGTCTGCTACATCCGTTAGCGACGGCGTTCGATTGGCGATTTGTGGTGTACGGAATATTCGTCATTATCACGATTTGGTTGGCCTTCCAGGCCCCTTCTGCAGTGGATATCGCTGTTGGCTCAGTCGGTGATCGGCTCTTTTTGCAAAGCAGTGCCGGGTTGTCTGCCAAGGATGCCGCATTGTGGTATGGCGATGAGATTTCCGCGGATGCGGCATCGGGCCGCAGTCGTTGGACGAGGCAACAGGCAGTAGTTACTATTCCTGCATTCGACTACGGTGCCGATGTATCGCTGATGGTGCGCATGGCAGGTTGGCCGAGTGGGGTGCTTAATTCAGAGCTTGCGCAACCGCAGGTCATCGTGCGAGCCAACGATCATCAATTAGCAGTATTTACACCAACAACCGCGTTCGATGATTATTACATGGTTCTTCCGGCGGATCAGAACACACGTGGGGATATTACGATTGAACTCAGTGTGTCCGATGTGTTCACCGCAACAACTGCTTATAGCGATGTCCGTCCGAAAGGGGTGCGTGTAGAGCGCATTGCAGTGGCAACACCCAATGACTGGGTTGCACTCAACGTTCCCCCTTTGCCGTTTGTGGGGTGGAGTATCGCTTTCGCCATTTTGTTGTACGTCAGTGCTGTCATGGTATGGCGGCGTACTACGGTGGCACTTGTTATCAGTCTGCTTATTGCCACAGTGATATTCACATTGATTGCCTTTCAACGTGTCTACGTGGTGGCGATTATGCCGTATCTGGTTGCCTTGCTTGCGAGTATCACACTCTGGCAGCTTCGTAGCGATTTGTTTCGCGCATGGTATGCCATCTATGCCGTATGGGCACGTGGCGCTGGCATGGGGTGTGGCCTGTGGGTTGCTGTGGTTGGTGTCATGACCGTGGTGCTGACGCAATTGCCCATTCCTGTGTTTTTACCACATCCCACCTGGCAATATCTCCTCTATGCGGGTGTAACTGCCCTGCTCGTTGCTGTGGGCCTCTTTGCTCCGGTGGCCGGGGTTTTGTCTCGTTTGGTACAGTGGTGGCAGAAACAAAGCGCCCCCATCTTTTATCTGGTTGTTGTGGCTATCATGGCGATGGGTGTGGTGGTGACGCAGGCTGCACCGTTTATTGGTCATGCAGACTATGCGGATAATGCAGTTGTTGCTCGGAATCTGGTCAATGGTCGGGGGTGGATAGTTGACTATGTGACGCAATTCTATGCGATGTATCCCACAGTCACACATCCCCAAGAAACATGGCCATTGCTTCAGCCTGTGTGGATTGCAATCGCATTTGTACTCTTTGGGGTGACTGATGCGGCTGCGCGCTTGCCGAATTATGTCTTTTTTGCGCTATTGCTCATCATGATGTGGCGCGTGTCGTTGCGCATCTGGGACGGGCGTGTAGGTACGCTCGCTGTCTCACTCCTTGCCGTTAATACTTTTTTCTACCGCCAGTTGGAATATGCCACCACTGATTTAGCATTTGTGGCATTCGCCTTTGCTGCGGTTTCTGCCGTCTACGATATTCGCACCAATGCACCGACTTCTGCAGTGCAGGCACGTTGGTACAATGCACAGGTGGTGCGCGTGCTTCAAGCTGGAGTTTGGACGGGTTTGATGCTGTTGCAAAAACCGGGGAGTGGTGGCATGTTGGCCTTTGGGATGGGGTTGTGGTTGCTCTACGATTATCGCGCAGCCCTCAGCCAGCCTCTCATCACCACACGCCTCGATCGTTTGCGTAGCAATATACGCGGCTTGTGGATGCGCATGTGGCCAGTCTGTGTGTGGACAGTGGTAGCGTTGCTGTGTGTGGCGCCGTATGTGGAATACAATCTGCGTCTCTACGGGTCGCCAGCGCACACCACGGAGCAGGTAGACGCATGGTTACTCGAGTATACGCAGTGGGACTCGATTTACCGGGTCTATGCAGCCGACGGTGAAATTGGGAATGGCGACATCCCCGACCGGAGTTGGGTGTTGCGTTGGGGATTTGATGGTGTTACTCGCAAAATGGTCACCCAAGTTGTAGCCGTGCGCAACTATGTGATGCCGTCGTTTTCGCACTTACCAGCCATGTTCCAAGGCATTGGTGCAGCCCCCGATGCAACTGGGCTACTCCAGGGGGTCTGGTTATGGGCGGCACTGCTCGGCGTATGTGTATGGCAGTCGCCGTCACATGCCATGATTAAACGATTGCTCGTGGCAATGACGGTGCCCTATTTTGTCTTCATGGTCACGTATTGGCATGCCAACGAACCACGCTACTGGGTTGTCCTATTGCCGTGGCTGGCACTCTTTGCGGCAACCACACTCGTGGCACTGATAGACCGTGCCAAAACATGGTTTGGTGGGCGCTTACTTGCACCCGTGGTTGTCGGGCTCATTGTACTGATCAGTGTGACCAACTACCAGACGATGCAATTCATTCTCCAGCGCCAACGCATTGATCAGCAATTAGTGGCTGCTGATCGCGATATGTATGCATACTTGCAACAGCAGACCCCACTGAATACGGTGATGATGACACGGGTGCCGTGGCAACTCAACTGGTACGCACAACGCCCTGCACTCATGATTCCCGCAGACAGTGATGCGGTAACGTTGCTTCGCTTGGCCAAGCACTATCAAGTGCGTTATCTCGTGTTAGATTCGTTGCAACGACCAAACACGGCAACACGGGCGATGATAGATGCGATGGTGAGTAATCCAACCTACAAGTTCGTGGAACGCTATCGCACTCCCACGTATACTGTCAACGATCGCGATGGGACGTACACCATGCAAAGTGTCGTTTTTGAATTCCCAGCAGACTATGCTGGCGTAGCTGAAATCCGTTGAGGTCAGACGTGCGCGTGTTGATGTTGGCAACGTCGTATCCCAAATATCATGGTGACACGACGGCTCCATTTATTGCGGAAATTGCGGCTGGTGTAGTTGCGCATGGTGTACAGGTGCGTATTCTCCTACCCCATCATCGCGAGTTTCACCATCAATCTGTTGAGCGTGGCGTCGAGATAGCCACATTTCGCTATGCACCACACCCTGCACTTGCGGTGTGGGGGTATGCGGAATCGTTGCAGGCCGATGTCGGGTTGCGTGCAAATGCGCTCTATGTGGCACCATTTGCACTGAGTGCTACGCTGTGGGCGCTCCTACAGCATGTGCGCAATTTTCGTCCTGACATCATTCATGCCCACTGGCTCTTGCCAAACGGGTTGCCGGCGTGGGTGATTTCGCGTTGGTGTGGTATCCCGCTCGTTGTCAGCATGCACGGCTCCGACGTGGCCATGGCGGAACGTAACAGTGTGTTTCGCGGTATTGCACAGCGTATTTTTGCTGGTACCGCCTATGCGTCTGCATGCAGTAGTGATTTACATCGGCGTGCACTCGCATTAGGTGCTACACCAGTGCGTACCGCCGTAGTGCCTTATGGTGTGGCTACGGGTGATTTTGCGCCTACGCTACATGACCGGCGTTGGTGCATGCAGCGCTTTGGTATCGCCGAGGATACTCCATTAGTGGTGGCAGTGGGTCGTTTTGTAGTCAAAAAAGGCTTCCATGTGCTGATTCGTGCATTGCCACTCCTCCGAGAGCGCTTGCCACAAGCGAAACTGTTGCTCGCCGGATACGGCGACATGCACGAAGAATACGCACAACTGGCTGCATCACTCGGTGTTGCCGACGTGCTGGTCATGCCCGGGCAGTTGTTGCGCGAAGACGTGGCACGGGCGATTGCGAGTGCCGATGTGTACTGTGTGCCATCTGTGCACGACGAACGTGGTAACGTGGATGGCTTGCCCAATGCGCTCCTCGAAGGGATGGCTGCTGGTTGTGCAATTGTGGCAAGTGATGTGGCCGGGATTCCCGATGTAATCACGCACCAGGTACACGGTCTGCTCGTTCCCGAGGGTGATCATGTCGCCTTGGCTGACGCACTCGCGACACTCCTCGAAAATCGTGAGTATGCATCCACGCTCGCACAGGCTGCCCGTGAACGGGTCACACACGCGTTGTCGTGGCCACAAGTCACACAATCATTCGTACAGGCATACATGAAAGTACTGCGATGATAAACGATACCGATATCGTCAGGAAAATCGAACAGCTCTATCGGATGATGGTGCGCTGGTGGCAACTCAGCGGGGCGCCCTGGTTGCGAGCCCATGGTGGGCGCGGCTATGAATTGTGTGTGCAGTGGTGGGGGCAGACACCGCCACATATGCAGTGGTTCGCCTTTGCCTTCATGGTTGCCTTGAGCACGCGCCTTTTTGGATTGGGTGATCAGAGTCTATGGCTCGACGAAGGTGCTACATGGGCAGAAATTACCGATAAATCGCTTGAACGCTTGTTGTGGGAACTGATTAGTCCTGATGCCGCTTATCCCCTCTATCATGTGCTCCTCAAAGGGTGGGTCATGCTAGTTGGTGACAGCGAGTCCATGCTTCGCTTGCCGTCTGCTATGGCGAGTGCGGTTGCGATTGCGGCTACCACCTTGCTTTTTGAGCGACAACCACAGCGTGGATTCGTGTTGATTGCCATGATTACGGCACCGTACGTCTATTGGCACGCCTACGATGCCAAGGTCTATGCGTTTGTGATGGCGCTGGTTGCTATTCTGATGGTGACACGACCGTTCTCGTGGTCTTGGATAGTAATTCTCTGTTTGATGCCGTTCATGCACCGTCTCGGGTTGTTTATGGTGGCACTCGCCCTGATTCCACCTGCCTTGCGTGTCGCACGTATGTTGCAACGCATCATGTTGGGGTTGGCGATGGTGTTGGGGCTGGTCGTCGTGTTGGGTATTGGCATGTCCATCCGTGCTAAATCAATCCTCGTCGTCGAATGGCGCAGTCCTGTTGCTGCCTTTGCGGACATGGCATCACGCTTCGGGTTTGATCGGCGATGGTCAGAAGTCGTCTTTGGTGTGCCTATTTGGCTGTGGATTATTCCGTTTCTCGTGTTACTGGTGATTGGCACTGTCACCATGGTACGGCAAGCTCAAGCGCACAAGTTGGCCGCTCTCCAACTGCTCCTGTTTGCCTATGTGCCGGTGCTCGTTATCGGCTTGAGCTACGGCGCCACCCCGTATTTCGATGCACGTTATGCGGTCATGTCGTTGCCGGCTTGGGTGGTATTAATTGTGCATGGTGCCGATTGGGCGGTGCGTAATGTCCGCGTGCGTGGTCGTCTTTACCGCGAAATTCGCATTGGGCGCATGCTACTTGCACTGTTGATTCTTGCAAACCTCGTGTCCTTGTACGAACCTGCACGTGGGCTCTTTTCGGGTGCTCCGGTGAAGGAGGAATGGCGCACGGTGATGCAGGCACTCGCACAGCGCGTCACACGCGACGATGTTGTCGTGTTGCATCCGGCGTACACCATGCCCCTCTATCGTTACTATCGGCGTGTGACTCCTGACCCGTTGCCCCGGCCCGTGGTGTTCCCACACTTCAGCGATGGGTACCGAGGGAGTTCGGCGGATATGGCCGTGCAACGCGAGTATCAACGACGCATATTTGAACGTGACTTCAATCAAGCGGCATTCAACAAACAACGTGCCTTGTTGGTGATTGCCCCCGACCACGCTGCGCAGATTGATCCGCCAATCCGCCCTGATAGTCCGTATGGATGGGTCGGCTTGTACTTTCAGTACCCACAACGCACATGGCCGTGTGGGGGCGTTGATCACTTTGGAGTGGCGTTGATGTGCCAAAGTTTTCCGTCATTGTTTGGGCGAGCAGAGGCACCACAACCAGACAAAGAGATTGATGCGTTGTTCGCTGATAGCATGCATCTACGAGGTGTGACTGTCCGTCCACTGGGCACATTTTTTCAAGCGGGTGGATCAATTCCAGTGACGCTCTTTTGGCAGGCCAAAGCCAAGCCAGCCCGTGACTATCGTGTGTTTGTCCATTTGTGTCAGGTCTGTAATCAGCCACCTGTAGCCCAAGTAGATGGACCGCCGTTGCAGGGGTATGGTGATGCAGGCCGTACAACTACGTGGCAACTCGAGGATCCCGTCCACGATGAGCGTGCCATACCTATTCCAGATACGATTGAACCGGGCAACTATGCCATCATTGTGGGTGTCTATGACCCCGATGGTGTGCGGTTGCCGATTACTTCGACCAAAAATGGTGGCATTATCGGTGGTGACCGACTCATCGTTGCCACCATTCGTATCATCCGGTAGAGCATGATATAATCGCAGGTGCAGGCAGTATCAGGTAAAGGTTGGCTTTCATGAATATGCGGCAAATCCCCAACATGCTCGGTCTCTTTCGGGTCATTCTGACGCCATTCTTGGTCTATTTACTTTTACTTAATACTGGTGTAACGCTATTTGCCGCCGCCTGGGTCTTGTTGGCCATGGCCATCAGCGATATTATTGATGGCAGGCTTGCCCGTCGTTACGGCGTGGTTTCCAATCTGGGCATTTTTCTCGATACCATCTCTGACAAAATTTTCGTGGCTGGTGCCCTGTTGCCCATGGTAGAAACAGGGCTAGTGCAGAGCTGGTATGCGCTGATTATCATCGCACGCGAATTTGCAGTTTCTGGGCTACGCTCATATGCGGCTGCCCAGGGGATTGTTATTCCAGCACGGTCATGGGGCAAACAAAAGCTGACCATTACGGTAACCGGATTAATCTGGTTGATGTGTTATGCCGCCTTCCCGGACTTGGCGTGGATGCCATGGTGGATGATTTGGTTGTCGCAGTGGTGGTATATCCCTTATGCAATGGCATTGTTTTGGACGGTTGGTTCGGGGATCGAATATTTCTGGAATGCGCGCGATTTACTAAAAAAAGCGCTGTAACACATAGGAGCAGGGTGTGGGAAGAATTGCTGAGACGTTTGCACGGCTACGTGCACAAAAACGTGGTGCGTTGATGCCGTATCTGATGGTCGGGTATCCCGAAAAAGAATCATTGCTCGCATTAGCTCCAGCGTTACAGGCTGCCGGCGCCGATTTGTTTGAAATCGGTGTGCCATTTTCTGATCCACTCGCTGATGGTGCCACCATACAGCGCGCATCCGAACAAGCATTGCGCAACGGGGTCAATGTACAGTTTGCCCTCGATTCCGTGGCACAGTTGCGCCAAAACGGTGTCACTGTGCCGTTGGTGATGATGGGGTACTACAACCCTTTTCTGCAGTATGGAGTTGCGCGCTTTGCGGCAGCAGCTGCCCGTGCAGGTGCTGACGGTGTGATTGTGCCCGACCTGCCCCCCGAATCAGCAGGCGAGATGCAACAGGCGCTGGCAGCCGTAGGCTTGGATTTGATCATGTTCGTGGCTCCTACGACGCCCGATGCCCGGATTGCACAAATCGCCGCAGTGGCCAGTGGGTTCATTTATTGTGTGTCGTTGACGGGGGTGACTGGGGCCCGCACCACGCTGTGGGACGGATTGCCTGATTTCTTGGCGCGTGTACGTACGCATACCGATCTCCCATTGGTGGTCGGCTTTGGGATTAGTACGACCGATCATGTTAAGACGGTGGCGCAGGTTGCCGATGGTGCGATTGTGGCGAGTGCTATTATCAACATGCTTGATGCGCATGCGCCAGAAACACGTGTGGCTACAGTAGTGGACTACATCAAAACGCTCCGCAATGTCATATAACGTGCACTCGACGGTGGTGTGGTATAATTGCGCCGGATAATTCATGCGTACGCGATTACTGTGTGAGGATAGGAAGCTATCTTATGCAAAAGTATAAAATGACGCGTGTGATGCAATAGAGGAGTGGTCGGAATGAATAAGGGTCTCGAAGGAATTGTTGCTGCCTCGACTGCTATCAGTCGTATTGATGGAATCAATGGACGGTTGTTCTACCAAGGCCTAAATATCGACGACCTCGCCGCACACTCCACGTTTGAGGAAACAACATATCTTTTGTGGCACGGTAGCCTGCCTACCGCAGATCAGTTGACTGCGTTTACAAAGACGTTCATCGAAAATCGTCAACTTCCATACGAAATCTTGACACTCATGATGTCAATGCCCAAAAAAACGCCGCCCATGGAAGTGTTGCGTACTGCCGTATCCGCCCTTTCGACGTACGATCCTGACGACCTCGATAATTCGGTCGAAGCAAACGTGAATAAATCGTTGCGCCTGACTGCCTCGATGGCGACCATCATCGCAGCCTGGGAGCGTATTCGCAACAACCAGTGGCCAATCTTGCCCCGTACCGATCTGAGTCATGCGGCAAATTTCCTCTATATGATGACTGGCAAAGATCCCGATCCAACGGCTGCCAAGATTCTCGATACGTGTCTGATTTTGCACGCTGACCACGGGCTTAACGCGTCCACGTTTGTTGCACGATGTACGGCATCCAGCTTGTCCGATCTGCATTCGGCAATAACTGCGGCGATTGGCTCGCTCAAGGGTCCACTACACGGTGGTGCCAATGAACAAGTGATGCGTATGCTTCTCGAAATCGGCACCACTGAAAATGCCGAAGTTGCGGTCCGTGCCATGCTTGATTCCAAGCAAAAAATCATGGGCTTCGGGCATCGTGTCTACAAGGCGGATGACCCGCGTGCGGCATGGCTCCAGCGGTTGTCGCATGACCTTGCCATGACCGTTGGGCCCAAACAGTGGTACGAGATTTCCGAAATCATCCGCCACGTCGTCCAAGAATCCAAGCCATTGCCGGTCAACGTTGATTTCTATTCTGCGTCCGTGTATTACGCACTGGGCATCCCCATTGACCAATTCACTCCCATTTTTGCACTTAGCCGCGTCTCTGGCTGGACTGCGCATGTGCTCGAGCAGTACAGCGATAACCGGATTATACGTCCCGAATCGGAGTACGTCGGGCCAGAAAATGTCAGCTATGTGCCACTCGCACAACGAGGCTAGTGCGTGAAGCAAGCGGTACGGCTACAATGGTGGCGCCAGCTAATTGCGCTCTGGCAACAGCGTGCATTGCGTGTTCAGACTCCCCAACATCGCATACAGGTCGTGGCCTGTATCTTTGTGGGGAGTACGATTATGGCTGGAATGCTCTTTTGGTTGCCCCTTGGATTCACCACTGACGCACTGTCATGGCACGAGGCGTGGTTTCTAGCGGTTTCTGCACTCACAGCCAGTGGGGCATCATTACGCCCCATCGCAAGCCAGCTCACCCCTGCAGGCATGTGGCTGATTTTGGTGTTGCTCCAGTGTGGTGGTGCCGGATTCATGAGCATTACGGTGGCCATTCTGCAACAGTTGGGGGTGACCATCTTTGCGGGGACACGGATCCGCGGCATGCAGCTCTTTTGGGCGGCTTGTGCCATCGAATTATGGGCGGGGCTCCTGCTTGCATGGCAGTGGCGTGCGATTTTTCCCAGTTACGGCGATGCGCTCTTTGCTGGCCTCTTTCATGCGACGAGTGCATTTACCAATGCCGGGTTTGACTGGTTGACGCCCGATTCTCCACTGATCGTCATGACCAACGATGTGCCTAGTTTGGCGGTGATTGCCACTACGGTATTGGTGGGCTCGCTCGGTCTCCCTGTTGTCGTGGATATCATCACATCACGGCGACGTTTGGCGCAAACCACCCTTAGTGTGGCCGTCACCGTGCTCTTGGTGTGTGGGAGCGTAGTCACATTGTGGGCCACCCCCGAGTGGCAACTGATGCACCGCACAGATGCGTTCGCCAACAAGCTTATGGCCGCCCTATTTGATGCGCTGACATGGCGTACTGCAGGTATTTTTACGCATGCAGATATCATGCAAATGCCAGTGATGACCCGTATTGGACTGCTCATTGCCATGTTTACTGGCTGTGCACCTGGCACCATGGGGGGTGGGGTAACACCAACAACCTTGGTCGTGGTCGGATTGGCAGTATGGGGTGCATTTCGGCGGACACGTGATGTCCACCTGTTCGGTCAACGACTCGCTCCAGCATTTGTGCGTCGCGCCAGCCTGATGGTGATAAGTAGCGTGGTACTCGTTTGTGGTATCGCACTCCTCGTGGCACTCGTTGATGGCGTGGCTGCCGATTACGCAGTGGTGCTCGCTACCGCGGCGTTTGCAACGAGCAATGTAAATGCGGAAAGCCTGCATCAGCTGAGTTGGGTATCTACCACACTCCTCGGTTTCGGGATGATGTGGGGACGCATCGGGGTGTTCCTCGTGATTGCTTCCCTTTACAGCCATGTCCAGCCCAAACACGGAGCATCAGAAATCTGGGCTGGATAGCGGCTCCTCTAATCGAGTGGCAGCAACCAGGACGACTGCTTGGGAAAGAGAATATCCAACAGCTGTGCTGCTTCGTGGCTTGCATAGACGTCCGGGTATATATCTCGGAGTTCATTGAATGAGCGTAAACCGAAGACGTGTTGCAAAATGACAAGTGGTGGATATCCAGCCTGTGGTGCTCCCGGAGTACGCATGTTGTGCCAAACGCCATCGCGTTTCCACGGTGTTGCTCGGATTTTTCCCTTGGCAATATCGAGTTGTATTCCATCCCGGTACATGTCAATCTGTAGCACGCCACTATACCCTGCCATAATACTCTGACTAAGCCGTTTCTCCAACGGCGCTACGATGTGCTGCAACAATGCGGCGAGATTCTCTGCGCGAATGTACCACCCATAGGGGCGATTGAACTGGTGTGGGTGGCGTGCGATGAACGCATAGGCCGGGTGATCTACTCCGAGCCAGAATTGGATTTCACGCGGTTCAGATGTCTGTACGTCGTGTGTGGGCATGGAGTGCGCGAGAAGAACAAGTTGACGACATACTGCGTCGAATATGCTATGTAATGGCACATGTGGTTCTGTGGTGAAGCTGCGTACTTCGATTGCACTGTATCGGACGCGGTTGACAAATAGACTGCCGAAAATTCTCCCATCTGTTGCTTCGATGATGTACGGCACCCATGGGTCGTGGGTTTGTGTCGTGTTGATGGCATGCCGCATGTATGATGCATCAATGCGTGAAGTTACGAGCATGGGTTGGCCATGATGATGTCGCCGTTTGTCACGTTCGTAGAGCATCAGGAGTGGCATGATATCGTCGTTGGTAGCTCGACGGATACGAATCGTGTCTGGTTGACTAGGAGGTGCGGTGGGCACTGACGAAAATGGCATCTGGTAGTGACCACCCAGGGTGAGTGCGTATTCGTAACCAAATTGCCGATAGTAATACGGGATGCCGGTTATTCCCTGCATTAAATCACCGCGATGCGCACTACGCGCATGGATGAGTTGAAAAATTTTGCGCACAAAGCCACGGTTGCGTACGTCGGGATGGGCGGCCACAATTTCTGGACGCCCAGCAGGTACCGCAACTCCCGCATAGTCGAGTGGCATCCGTAGCAACAATGTGGCCGCCACAATCCGATTGTCTGTGTCGGCGACAACTGCAACATCGTCGGGCACACTAATCGGGTTGGCACCGGAGCTGAGTGCCATCACATATTTGGAGACATATGGCGGATTGTCATCAAAGACCGTGTCAAGAAGTGCGCACAACGATGCGTCATCAGTACGCTGAGCCCAACGCAACGTATATCCCTCGCCGAGAGATTCTTGATATGTGTGATCATGCATGGGGGGCATCTGCAAGCTCATTTCAGTTTAGTTTGACCAGAGAAACCAAGATGGTTTGCTCGGAAATAACGTCTCAAGGAATTCGATGCTCTCACCACGTGCCCATACGTCTTTGCGCCACGCATGGAGTTCGCGGAACGAGCGCCAGCCAAAGAGTTGTTGAGCAAAGATACCTGGTGGATATGTGGCATGAAACGGTTCACCATAGGCAGGTGCAGTCCACGGTTTGACCGCTACCAATGTACCGTTCTGCCACACCATTTCCAGGCCATGCCGATAAAACCAGAGTATCAGTGACCCCGTATAGTGGCGGAAGGCACTGGCCGCAAGTCGCCGTTCGAGGAGCGTGCGAAGCTGCCAGAGGAGCGGTATGAAGTCTGGCACGCGCAGGTACCAGGTGTATGGATGTTCTTCGAGTGTGACCAGAGAATGTGTGGCAAACAGCTGTAACCAAGACGGATGCGCATCCACTTGGAGATAGAGTTTGGATACGTCAGGAAACGAAGGATGTGCTTTGGGGAGGGTACGTGCGTGTGCTTTTAGAGCCGATAGCACTCGTAAAAAATACAGGTGTGGTGATGCGGTTGTTGCAAAGCCGAGGCCAGTCACGCATACACCGCCATCTTCATCACTATATGCCAGCATCGTGGTGAAACCAACAATTTCGCCTGTGGGAACACAGATGAAATATGGGATGTGTTGTTCGCGAGAACACGATGTGGTCAATGCATGTGCATAATACTCCGCAGTATACGGTGTGCTAAGCATATCTGTACGTTGTCGTCGTTCGTTATCATAGAGTTCAATAAATGTCGAATATTCATCCAAGCGTGCTTTGCGTATTAGCAACGCATCATGAGATACATCTGCAATGGTGGAAAACTGAATGGTACGAAATGCATTGTAATCTACGCTCCACACATAACCGAACTGGTGGTAGTAGTTCGGGATGCCCGTGATAGCCTGCATCACATCGCCCCGTGCATGACTCTTGTGATGGAGTAGATTCATGATTTCGCGCACGTAGCCGCGTTGCCGCACATGCGGGCTGCTACATACTAATTCCGGCCTGCCTACGGCCAAATCAATGCCATCGTATTGGAGTGGTTGCGACAGGAGTGCTGCTGCAGCAAGCATCTCGCCATTTGGTGCGCAAACCACGGCAATGTCGTTTGGTGTGCACAATGGATGATTGCCACTGGCCAAATCGCGCGCATATGGGCCCACATTTGGGTTACTGAATTGGAATTGGGGCAACACAAATGATGCTTCAGCAAGTGCCGCATAGGCATCTGCGTCGTTGGTGGATCCCCAGCGTAATGTCGCCCCATCGGATAATGTATGGGTATAATTTGGGTCTATTCGGTGCATATATCCTCAGTATTGAATCATAAACCAAGACGTCTGCTTGGGAAACATCGTATCGAGCAGGGCACCATCGTATGCGGTGCGTGCTAGCTCGTGGTGCCAACGGCGCATTTCTGCGTACGAATTACGCCCGAATATTTGCTTGAGTAATAACGGGAGCGTGTAGCGATTTGATGCAGATGCGCCTTTTGGGTGTGCGTGTTGCGATATTTCGCGTAGCGAACCCTTTTCCCAACGAAACATGAGTGACGCATCGTATAACGACACATCGAGTTGGTGGGTGAGTCCGCGATATTCGCTTGTTGCCACCCGTTGCTCGATGACGGGCCGAATGCGCTGCAATAATGCTGACACATCGGGGACGCGAATGAACCACGTATAGCCTTCATCATATGTTGCATGAGATACACTGCGCAAGATGTGGTGAGCGGGATGTGATGCATCGAGATCAAAGACGATACCGTTGATGGTTTCGTCTTGTGTATGCCGCAAAGTAATGAGTGGCCGGTATTGTGCGGTTGCATTGATGATTGCTGGTAAATACTGGGCGAGTGGGTATCCTGGCTTGAGACCGAGGCCGTAGATGATGAATTTATCATCTACTTTGGCCTTGTTAAGCAACAAGAAGCCAATCACCTCGTCAGTGTCAGGCGCACAAATGAGTGTTGGCATCCAGACATGGATGCTGGTGTTGTCCTCGAGTAAGTATTTGAAGAAGGCAAAATCAATGGTCGTGGTAATCAGTTGATTTCGTGCACGGCGTTCGGCCTCATAGAGTTCTGCAAATTGGGCATATTCATTGATTGTCGCTCGGCGTACGTGGATAGCTGGTGTGCTGGTGGTGTGCTGCTGTGATGTGAAATGCACCGTCGTGCGCTGCTCGTAGTCAATGGCATAGTGGTAGCCTAACCGTTCGTAGATGTACGGCACCCCGGTTATTCCTTGTAGCAGGTCGCCGCGGGCATGGCTGCGGGCATGGAGAAGTTTGAAGATTTCGCGGATGTAGCCACGATTGCGGTATTCGGGGTGGGTGGCAACGACTTCCGGTTTGCCCATTGTCATGTCAATTCCCGCATAATTCATCATCACGCGCATCAGAACGGCACCAGCAACGACTTCTTGTGCTGCATTCACCACGACTGCGAGTTCATTAGCAGAGCTAAGTGGATGGTAGGTGCTTGTGAAATCACGGCAGTATTTGGCAACGTAGCGATTGTATTCACTATCGGCAGAGTCTTTGAAGACATTTGCGCATAAGTCTATATATCCTTGTATATCTGAAGGACGTGCCCACCGCACGGTGTTTCCATCAGGTAACGTATGTATGTATTGTGGGTCGTGTAATGCAGGTGGTTGTGTCATATGCTTCCTAAATTGGTAATTGCCCGTATTTCCCGGTGAGTGTTGATTGTCCGAATTGTGTGCGTGTGAGTGTCATCACCACATCGTCGTAGCGCTGATGGTTGAACACGCGTACTTCGGGGATACGTCCAGTCTCGATAAATCCAGCGGCGTCATAACTTTTGCGTGCACGGATGTTGTAGCTGACATACCACAAATAGATGACATGTAAATTGAGGAATGTGAAGCCATAATCGCACATGAGTCGAATTGCTTCACGGCCATATCCTTTGCCCCAAAATGCAGGATCCCCAATCACAATTCCGAGTTCGGCACGATCGTGTGGACGGCGAATGTCCATCAGGCTCACGTTGCCGATGAGTGTGTCTCCATCTCGTGCGACTACGGCATAGTGGTAGTTGCGTTCGTCGAATTTGCTGTAATGCTCGTACCACTCAGTTTCGTGTTCCACCAAAAACGAGCGACCTTGCATTCCTACATACGCCGTGGTTTCGAGGTTGCTAAACCACGAGGCAAGTGTGGGGATATCGGTTTTGTGTAGATGGCTCAAATAGATGCGCTCACCTGGTACAACAACAGGGCGATGTGTAGACATACTTTTACTCCTCGCCTGCGAGTAACCGGACATAACTGTCATACCGTGCTCGAGAAATCTGCCCATCGTGCAGGGCACGGAGCACCGCACAATCCGGTTCGTGACGATGCGTGCAATCCGAAAAGCGACAATTGTCGAGATATTCCTGAAACTCCTTGAAGCCATAAGCCAGCGCTTCATCGGATATTTTCCAAAGGCCAATCTCGCGAATACCGGGAGTATCAGCCACATAGCCACCATTGCCTAGTGGGATAAGTTGAGCCACGGTCGTGGTATGGCGTCCTTTGTTCTCTGCACCTGACACATCGCCAACTGCAAGGGTGAGTTGGGGATTGATGGCGTTAAGCAGTGATGATTTCCCCACACCTGATTTCCCGGTGACCACACTCACGTTGCCTGGTAGCCACGATTGAATTTCCGCAATTCCTTGACCAGTCTGTACACTGGCAACACAGGTAGTGTACCCAATGTCACGGTATGGTTTGAGGGCTGCGTCGGCAGCCATCGGGCTGACGAGGTCGGCTTTGCTGGCGATGATGCGGGCTTCGATGTCGTTGTTCTCACAGATGACCAAGTAGCGGTCAAGCATTCGCGGGTGAAACTCGGGTTGCGCAAGTGCGACCACAATCAGTGCTACGTCCACGTTCGCCACAATCAGATCTTCGCGGTGACCCCCAGAAAACGCAGCTACCCGCGACAGCCGCGTGGTACGTGGAAAGACCTCTTCGATGGCACCGTAGCCAGGGCTGACAATTTCGACATTAACCATATCGCCAATCACTGCGATATCACTGTTGAGTGCCACTTTTTTGAGACGACCACGCAAACGACATTCAAGTACCCCTTGGCTTGTCTCTACCCAGTAGAAGCCACTTTGTGCGCGTAAAATACGACCTTCTATCATGTGGGATATGTGTCCTTCTTCATGAAAAAAACCGCTACACAAAAGGTGCAGCGGCAACAAAACGACCGCAGGCACAGCCTGCGGTCGTCAAGAATGCGAAAAACGCGTCTATCGGGGCAGGCGAATCAGGTTGACCGAACTCAGTGCAGTTGTATTCATCATTCGGCTCCTTTCATCGCTTGCGTGTTCCAAATTCCATCTACAGAGTAGCACGACACGCGTGCCACTGTCAAGTGCTAAAACCCTTCAACGTCGAGGTCATAATCTACGTCCCAACCACTATTCTCTGCATATTTCACTTGTACGCGGGCTCCGGCTTGGGCACACCACGAGTCACCCCACCAGCGTCCACCCCAGTTATTCCACGTGTTTGGTTCACAGTCACCGATGCCACCAGCCAGCCATGCATCGCCGTCAAAGTGCAGAACACCGGTTGTTTCGTAGAGCGACAGAGAGAGTTGTCCACGTGCACTCACCAAACAGGCTGCTTCGCCGTACACACCAGCACTCAGGTAGCCACCCCACGAAATCGGTGTACTTGACGGTGGTGAAATCTGTTTGAAGTACCAACCGCGGAGTTCTCCATTTGCCTTGACTTCGCGCATACATCCATCGGTGTAGATGGGTACTTGCACGCCGACACTGATGTATACTCCGCTAAATACGCTCGAACTGCCTTTATCCGCTGCAAGTTTGTTCATCAGTGACGCATACTGAGCACGGAGTACTGCAGAGCTCGGTGACAGCATGCCGAACAAGAATGAAACCGACACACGCGTATTCCTGAATTTCCCGGTCCCTCCAAAACCAAAGTAGCCGATCCGCTGGCTGTTGTACTGACCGACGCCGAACACTACACCGATGTTGGTGAACTCCACGGATGCAATGCGTAGTTCATAGAGTTTAAGTCCACCTTCGAGCCGTTGATTTCCTGACCCGGTGCCGATGACGAGTTGGACGTCAAACTCGATGTCGCGCTCAAGAATCCGTGTCTTGATGTGGTCTCCGATGATGGTAATTTCGCCGTCACCAGTCACATTCACGGACACACGATCAATTGTCAGCAGTGAACTACCACTCGTGTCACAACTACTGCCTGACGCCGTGTTCTTGATGTCAATGTACGTGCCAAATGCGATTTGCTTCAGGTTGAAATCAGTGCCAACGAGCTGGAATTGCATGGCTCCCTGGCCGTTTTTCATCGTCGTACATGCATTCGCCAACACCGAACCCTGTTTAAGCGATGTAATCCCCTGTGTGGTATCGTCGTACGACTCTGTGGCTGCATTCGCTTTGAGCTTTGGTTCGAGGAAGTCGAAGACATTCTGATAGTCGTTCAACGGCGTGTATGTCGTACCCGTACGTGCATTCGCCCACGTGTAATTCAACGAATTCGTGGTATGACCATTCCACAAGTCTTCGAGCATGTCCACGGGATCATCATCGTCATTGCTGTCATCGTAGGTGCCATACCCGAATGTTTTCGACCATTTTTTGACATCGTCTTTGACTTCTGTAAATGGTTCGTGAGCTTTGAATCCGGTATTATCATCGTTGGGGCGATGGGTGGCCAATGCGCGTAGTGCTGCTTGACTCGCCGCATACCCAAAGAAAATACCAATGTCAGTTGTAAACACGCTACTATCCAATCGGCCGTTGACCACCACTGAAAGGTCTGTTTGGAAAAGTTCAGCAGGTGCGGGGAGCAGGGACTGTTTCTTGAACAATCCAGCAAACACACCTCCCGATTTATTTGCCAAAAAGACCAGTGGAATGGGGATGTCAATAGCAGACGTGCCCAAATCCCAAATGAATTGCACGAGCACCGGATTCCACAATGTGTCACCCTCTTCGGTGCCATCTCCCGCACTACCGATTGACCCATCGCCACTCGGTGTGTCGCTGCCACCAGCGCGGTATGCACGGAAATCTCGTGGCGTCATGCTCGTGCCCGATGGGCTGACACACGTAACACCCGAGGATGGCCCACACCGTTGTGGTTCACCAAAATAAGTCAGCGAATTGTTGCCATCGAGGATTTGCAAGCCACAGCCGAGTGGATCACTGCCGGTTGCGAGACAGGCACTCAGTGAGTCCTGTGTTAATTCGCCTGTGACTGAATCGAGGAGTTTACTCGGCAATCCACTCACTTTTGGTCCAAAACCGGCTGTTGATGGTTGACTTGGCTCGAGCAACTGCGCATTATACCGATTGAGTTTGATATCGTTCAGGGTAAACGGCATGCCGCTATTAAATATTTCGGTCGCCGTTGTAAGAGTCACATTGCCGAACTCACCATTTTGAAGCCATTCGGATACGCCTGCCACAGATGCTTGACTGTTGGCCTGGTTGCGTGCTGCGAGTGGTTGCATGTTGCCACCAATTTGCAGAATGACCTTGGGGAGTTTAGACCGTGCCAAGGCCACATTGGTGGGGTTGCTCGGCAAGCTGTTTGTCGCTAAGTACTGAGACACGTAGCGGGTTAATGTCAGACCAGAGACATATCCATACGTCAGTGCCTGTTGTGAAAAATTCCAGTAGCGATGGTTGATAGATGTTCCGCTGCCACCACTTCCAATGTCACCACCAACTGGACAGCCATTACTGTCAAACGAATTGGATTGTAGTGGTAACAATACATCACTCGGATACGGCAAGTAGAGGTCACTACTAATATCGCTCGGTGCTACGATGACATTGTCTGCGAAGATTGCACTGAAATTGGTGAGTGTTTCATCGTATCCGGTCATGTTGTTTTTGACCGTGTCTCCAAGTCCTTGCAAAATCAGGTGTTCACTGAAGCCACCAACACGGAGGTAGGTGTCCATTTTCGCCGAAAAAACACCACTTCCGTAACACATATAGTTCACACTATTCTGTCCATTAAAGTTGAGACCGGGATCGAGATCGGACATGTCCGAATATCCCAAATCAATCTGCTCCCACGCTGATTCCGCAGGTTTGGGAATCGAACCGTAGGTGGTGCTCATGCCAATCGGGGTTGCAGGTGCCAGATAAAGCGTCATGTCCACTGTGTCCGACATCGGCTCCATGGTAAACCCGGGCCACTTAATCGTATCGGATGTGGCGACTTTGGCAGTTACGATGCCTGCTTCACCAATATCAAGTTGTGGCTCCGTCTGAATTGTGATTGTGCGTCTGGTATTAGAAGGAGTATATGTCAATGCGAGATCGGTTGGAATGTAGTGCCCACGTACTGTGACTGGACGAGTTGATACCATTTTGGCATAGCTCGTATCAGCATCACTGGCGATGTGTTGCATGCGTACGGTAGGTGTATTCAGTGTGCCGGTGACAATTGTGCTGTTGCGCAGGTGAAAATCGGCACCATCTGTCGCAGTTATTTGTACACCTGCCGGGTATGACGTGACATAACTCACACCTGAAGTCGTTTTCAGATGCGATTCCAACCCACGCTTGTTGATGCTAGTTTCATTACCGATGTACACGTAGTTTCGACCAGTGGAGCTGAATGCGCCAGTGAACGCCGAATTGTTGTCTGGAACGAAGCTGGTGAACATCGAGGAAGCATATGGATAGGTGGCGCGCCCAAAGGCCTGTAGGCTATCAATGTGGAGTGCAGATACGTCATAAGCGATACGTAATAGTCCACTAATGCGATAAAACCAGGGCGAGTATTCATCAATCAGCACAGCACTCGGTTGTGTGGCAGATATCACGTTCGGGAGTGGAGCGTTGCTCGTCACATCGCTCACAAAGCCATCCACATCATAATTTCCATTGAGTCCGTTGGTATGTAATAGAAACGTATTTGCTCTGCGCATTGAAAAGAGCGGGTCGTTGACATCTATCAGGATGCGTTGGTGTGCGGGCAGGGTTACCGAAATAGCGGTCGTTGTTGTCATCACACCTGCTGCATTAACGACATGGACTAAATCTTTGATGTTGAGTGTGAATCCCGTCGGTGATGCCGACGTGATTGTAGAGACAGGTGCTGCTACCGGGAACGGCACAATGAATGCGGTGCTTTGGAAGATGCCAGGAGAAGCGATTGCCGCTTTTGCAATCAGCACATCGCTATTGACTACCCGGGTACCAGCAGTGACCGTGCCGATGATGTAGAGATCTTTGTTGGTTGTCGCAGGATTGGTAATTGCACAAAGAGGGCCGAGTGATTTCATCACGAAGTTTGCCGTGAACGTGAAGCCATTGCCCATGTCAAATGTGTTAACGAGAATGCTATCATCGTCAAAAAATCGTGTAGGAAGAAGAGTTTGATTTGCACTTGTGACAGCAATTTTCGCGGCTGTCGGTTTAAAGGATGTGGTACGACAGCCCGTTGGGATGGCGGTTGGGATGGTTGTTTTGTTAGCAGGTAGGCCCACGTTCACTACGGCGGGTGGGAGTTTCCCGCCCATCAACGTAGTCGTGCTGAAGTAACCGATGACCTCATAACTCGTGCTACTATGCGCCACTGCCATGTATTCGTAGGTGCGAGTGGCATCCATGATGGTCGTGTCTTCGATGACATAGGTGCGATTTTTGAGCGTCCATTCCGTGATCGGTGTGACCTGTAACCACGGGACTTCCGTGGCCGCGGATGTGCCTATTGCAGACGGGATGATACGCCGAAACAGTGCTACCATGGGCGGTTTTTCGTTTTTGAGGTAGCCCGTAGCAGTCAGTGTTGCACACGCTTTACGCGGTGTCGGGTTCGTGTCACGGCATGCTTCATTGTTGCCGTTGCCCCAGCTCATACTGAATGTACCGAGATTGGCCATGTTGCGTGGTGTGTCCAAGAACTCGGTGCCGGTTTGCAGAATGTCTAAGTTGAGAAAATTGTTCACGTTACGCACCCAACGACTGTTGAGCGTCGAGGTGATGCTGGTTGTACTGGTGAGTGCAGTCGCACTAGCTCCCACACGCAACGATTCGCCGGTATCAATGAGAAACGTAAACGTACTCGAATTGCCGGGTACTACGGAGTTTGTCACATTTGCCGGCGTCATCGTCGTAGGGCGTGCAATGGTTACTGTGCGTGAGAAGATGTCTGAAGTGCCGCCAAAATCGAGTGTGACTACGCGAGGTCCGTTGTTGTCACTCGAACCAACCGCTAATCGAAAGCGCGGTGGGAGGAGATCGTTGGGGCTGCCGCCACGTACACAGAGTGTGGTTGGTGTACTCATGTTGCCGTACGAATCCAACAACTCAACCTTGTAGTAGACGGGCGTATTGGGCAACGGTGTGACATAGTTGTCAATCACATCTACGCCGCGCGGATTGCCACTATTGGTGTTTGGCCGTAATCTTCGTATGAGTCGCCACGTGCCCGACTGTGATAGCCGTCGTGACACGACGACTTGTGTGACATCGGCACTTACGTTCAAACGCGACGGAAGCTTGTCATAACATGGGCGTTTGGATTGCGGTGGGGCGAGTTTCAGGGCGGCTGGGGGGAGCCGATCAAAGACGGCGCCTTTTACGGGTTGACTCAGTGACGACCAGTTTCCCGCATTATCACGCACCTGGATTCGATACCAGTAGATGTTGTTGATGGGAGGTGTGTCAGTAATCACATAGGTGGCCGTCAATTCGGTCGTAGACGGCAGATTCGATGCCACAATGCTCCAGTTCTCGAGCTTTACTCCAGTGGTGATAGCACGAGTGATAAAGAATCGTGGTAGTGCTCCACCAGTATTTGGGATGAGGCGATTTAAGTCTGAATACGTCCATTCCAAGCGTACTTTCCCGGGAGCACTCGATGCGGGTGTGGGATACGTAGCGGTTGCCGTAAATGTTTGTACTTCCGATGGTGGAATTAAGTCGCGTTTGATGGCACTCAACGTATTTGAACAGGTGCTCTCAGTACCAGCCATGTCAACCGCACAAACACGATACATCCATGAACGATAGCTCGACGAGATCCCGCTTGTGTCATCTACGAAGTAATACGGATTATCGAAGTAGCTGGGGAACGTACTTCCGTCTGTCGTGGTAAATGAGCTCGATGTATACGGTTGTGATGATGATATTGAAACCAAAGAAGCGTTGATTTTGCTCCAGAACAGTGAACTTGGCATGCGACGATACACGTTGTATCCACTCACCATGCGATGTATTGTGCTTGTCGTTCCTTTATTCCAAATCAAGTAGACTTTGCCATCGTCGCCTGTTTCGTTCTGCATGATTTGTGTGTCGTACCGTTCGGGAGGGGTCAAAAATCGTGTACTGTTGATTATCCCAACCGTGGGTGGCCCATCGTAGACACCTGCTTCACGCAAGTTGCTCGGTACTGCGATGGTCGTGGTAGCACCATCTGGGGCAATCAACACGCTCCCCACTGTCACATTTGTAACATTGTTGTTGGAATCCGTGATGATTTCTTTAATGGTGTAGCGTAACGTGCGAGTTAAATTGGTCGTTAACGTTTCCGTGTACCCGAGCCCGAGTGCATTGGCCAGTTCGGGGAAGCGTTGCGTGGCGATGACCGTCTTTGTAATGGTATCTGGTGTCGCTTGAGAGTTCAAATTAAAGAATGTGTCATGGAGTTGGGAAATGCTTAACGTGTCTGTCATGAAGCCACTCGAATTCATGGCCACACTTAAGCGGGTCACCAACTCTGTTCCAAGCACGGTCTGTAGTGCTGACGGCGTGCTGACAATCCCTGTTTGCGCAACAAGTTCTTCACTGCCACCCGGTACGAGCGTGCGATACACGCCATAGGTGCCAATGTATTTTACCGGCACACCACCTACTGGTGTATCGTTAATCCGTTCGTTGAGCACTTTACTCCAGTTAAGTACGATTGTGCGAGAACTACTTGTTTTGGACTGCCCGTAGAGCACATAATGATCGGATTCGTTTACGGTGGTTGGTTGTGCTGTGAGTGATGTTTTTTGTGGCCATCCAGATGTGACATGTCGAGGCTCGAGATGACGTTCCAGCGCAGGGTGAGCAGCCTGTGCTGTTGTGGGAAGAAGTGTCATCATGCTTGTGATAATGATACATACATGTAATAGGGCGGTACGAAACCGGGTATGTGTATACTTCATAACATCCTCAATACGGTGTGTGAGAAACAGAATAGTCCCACAGTATCAAACAAATATCGCTTCGTCAATACGATCCGTACAAGTTTCATGGATATTTATGGAAATGAATAGGTTTATTCAGTACAATAGGTGTATCGTCATTTAAAGGAGCATTAGATGGATTTTGCAACGTTTTTTACGACTACGAGTCTGGTCACCCTGTTGACCCTCACATTTCTCGAAGTGGTACTCGGTGTTGACAACGTGATTTTTATCGCCATTCTTGCGGGGAAGTTGCCCGCAGAACAACAACGCGCTGCACGTCAATTCGGACTCATCGTGGCACTTGTTACCCGCGTCCTCCTGCTTTTCTCGTTGACATGGATTATGCAACTCGTAGAGCCACTTTTCGCCGTTGCAGGCTACGAAATTTCTGGACGTGACCTTATTCTGCTGGCGGGTGGGTTGTTTTTGCTGGCTAAAAGCACCATTGAAATGCATCATAGCCTCGAGGGGCATCACGCCGAAGCCGGTGCTCCACGCAAGTTGGCAAGTTTTTGGAGTACGGTGGTACAAATCGGCTTGCTCGACATCGTCTTTTCGCTCGACTCGGTGATTACTGCGGTGGGGCTCTCCGATGATCTGCCAATCATGGTCGTATCCATTGTCATTGCCATGATTATCATGTTGGCATTTGCTGACACGTTGAGTCGCTTCATTGATCAGCATCCGACGCTGAAAATCTTGGCCTTGTCATTCTTGACATTAATCGGTATGTCGCTAGTTGCGGAAGGTCTCGATTTCCACATTGAAAAGGGATACATCTACTTTGCCATGGGCTTCTCTGTGCTCGTAGAGCTCATCAATATGCGCATGCGTGCGAGTGCGCCTGTGCGTCTGCACAAAGGCATCGAGGAAGAATCCACACATTCATAGGAGTTGGTGAACGATGCAGTATCGGCCACTCGGGCACACCGGATTCATGGTCTCGCAAATTGGTGCAGGCGATCTCGCAGATCGTTCTCTCGCACAAAACGAGTGCGTCAACACGTTGACCCGTGCACTCGATGCAGGTATCAACGTAGTTGATACGGCACCCGGGTATGAAGACGGGTATTCCGAAGAAATCGTTGGTGCGGCGGTGCGACCCCGTCGCACTGACGTATTTGTGATCAGCAAGATTGACGATTTTTCACGACCGGTGACGGCCCAACTCGACGAATCACTGGCACGCCTGGGCTTCGACTATCTCGATGGATACGTCTTCCACGGCCTATCAGATATGCACGAATATCAGCGCCTCACTGTTGCCGGATCGCTCTTTGATGAAACACGTGCACTAAAAGCGGCAAATCGCATCCGCCATATGGGTATTTCGTCGCATCACCCCGATGTGCTCCGGCAGGCCATCCTAGATGGCTGGTGCGATATTGTCATGTTTCCCGTGGGTGCATTCGTGGATGCGCGCTATGTGCGTGAGACGTTGCCGTTGTGCCGTGCATACGGCGTCGGAAGCATCTGCTTCAAGACGTTTGGTGCGGGGAAACTAGTTGCTGATACGAGTGGGTATGGCGTGCCATTAGCTCAGCGACCGCGTGGAAAACTATCGTCGGGAGGTACCGACGGGCACCCAACCACTGCGGTGCTGCATCCTGCAGAGTGTCTCCATTACACGCTGACACACAACCCGGATGTGGCCTTGCTCGGCATGAGTTTCCCCAACGAACAAGACCACGTCTTTGCGGCCTACACACAATTCACCCCACTCGACGAATTGCGACTCCGTGATATTGAGCGTCGTGCCGCCGTGGCACGTGCCGACAAGGGCCCATGTTGGTGGAATCCCGATCCACACGCCTAACCCTTCTCGCAGAGCAGGTCGTCGAGGTGCGTATGCTGGTGCGCATGTGCAATCATTGCAGCGGTCTGGCCCGCATCGGTCTGTGCGGTGATATCAGCACCATGGGCAATAAGAAGCGCACACAGTGCACGATTGCCGTGTTGGGCCGCATTGTGAAGCGCACGAAAGTTTTGTTGTTGTGGTTGATTGACATCTGCCCCTGCGTCGAGTAATAGTTGGCAAATCACGATATTATCAGCTGCTGTTGCAGAATGAATGGGAGCCACGGCAAAGGCATTCTGTGATGCCCGGTTCACATCTGCCCCGTGTGTAATACAGATGCGTACGCATGCGGTGGCTGCAAAAAAGCAGGCTAGCCCGAGCAGGTGAAAACCATCACCAGACCAAGCATGTACGAGTGCCGGCGTTTGGTGGAGTGCGCGTGTTAATGACTGCGTGTCATCGACTGCTGCCGCAGTGAAATGGTCAATGTGCTGACATCGTGCCACAATTGCAGTAGCCAATGTGCGATGGCCGTAATAGAGGGCATGCAGAGCGAGTGATACTCCTTGTTCGTCGCACAAGATGTGGCCATCACTATCACAGACAGGGAGGGTAGCAATGACGCTATGCTCACCAGCATGCACTGCATCGAGTTGTGGCTGCATGTGTATACTCCAGTCATGGATCGCGTACCACAACATGCAGTCTCTGCCCGTTGTGTACGCTACAGTGAAATGAATAATCGCCAGTGCTCCGATAAAATTGGCGAAACTGTTGGCCGGGTTTGAGCGTCGTTCCGGCAACCGAAATGCTCTGCTGACTCTCGTTTCTGATGACGAGCACATCTCGTACACCACGAATCAGCGTTATTTGTTGGGGTAATGCGTGTTGTGCGTCACTGATGATGATTTCCACGGTACGCGCCGTTTGATACCACCAGTACGCACTGACAATGCATACGCCAATGATAACCACGATGCCCAACAAACGGCGCGTACGGGTGTGCATTAGCGCACCGACAGTGGAACGGTCACGTCACCTGCTTGGGCAAACGTCAACGTAACTTCGATGCGCTCCCCGGTGTTGAGGTCACGCTTCAAACCGATGAACATGATGTGGTATGCACCGGGTTGCAAGAGTTGTACCCCCTGCGACGGAATGCCGATGCCATCATTGACCGGCCGCATGCGCATCATACCGTCGCTCTTTTCGACGGTATGGAGCTCGGTGCTCGTGGCTATGTCGCTGGCCACACCTATCAACGTATCCGCATTACCGCTGTTGTTGATGATGAAGTAACCCGCACTATTGTCTCCCTGATTTGCGGTGCGCACCCATGCATCCGAAAGCCGGATGTCACCGACAGTGGCGACCACAGGTGCGTTCATGTTCGGCATGGGCATCATGGTGGCCATGTCACCAGATTGCATGGAATCGTGCATTCCTCCTTGCGTATCTGTCGTACTACAACTGGCCAACAGACTCGCACACACACAGAGGAGAAGTAATAGACGTGACATATGGATTATTCCTTTAACGTAGTTATTCATTGATAAGGGCCTGAATATCTGCCACTGTATCATCTACATCACTCGCAAAAGCGATGAGGAGCCGGCGCATCCCTTGTTTGTCAACTACGGTGACTGTTGCCGTATGATCCATGGCATATTTGAGTGCGGAATCCGGTAATTCACGACGTGTGGCGCCAGCTCCATACGCTGCATAGGTGGCTTGCAGCGCTTGCGGGTCACCAGTTAACGCCATAATCCGTGAGTCGAAGCGCTGTACGTAACGGTTGAGTTTCGCCGGTGTGTCCCGTTCCGGGTCTACCGTGATAAACACCATGCGCACATGTGCACTGTCATCACCCAAGCGATTGTAGATGAGCTGCATATCCGACAGTGTGGCCGGGCAGATGTCTGGACAGTTGGTGTATCCAAAGAAAATCAGAACCACATTGCCACGCAGTGCGCTCAGCGATTGCGGTACCTCGTTTTGATCGATTAACCGAAAATCGAATGCGCTATCTGGTGGTGTGAGTTGCGTGTTCTTGAATGTGTATGGTCCACATCCACTTAGCAACACTAGGATTACCATCATGAATCGTACAAACTGCAACCGCATAAAACGTTCCTTTCTCATCTACGGAAGTGCATCAACGGAACGTGTACTTTGGTGGCGGGACCGGTGTGGCAATATGCAGCGTCTGCCACTGTACATTGGACAGGGTGTATGGCTGTATTTGCATCGTGTATCGCTCACGTAGGACCGATACAAGGACGAATAGTACAATGGCAGGTTTGGCGGCATGTATCAGTGTATTGGGTGTTGCTTCTGGACTCGTAGCGGACGTCATGGTAGGTGTCATCGCGCACACATAGTGCATTGGAGTTGATCGTGATGCCACATGGACGGCACAGTGTCGGCTACATGCCCATGGGAATGCCACGGAATACAGCACCACAAATACCAGCATGAATTGTCGTGAGTACCACTGTGTCTGCATACAACCTCCGGTTGCCATTGTAGCGCAACTGAGGTGATTGTACAAATAATCACGAAGTTGTGCGGGGGACGAGGAGCACGGCAATGAGCATGGCCACGCCACATGGGAGTGCGAGTACCATGGCAACGGGCATGCCGTAGAGATCGGCAACCCACCCAGTGAGTGGTGTACTGATGATAAACCCGAGTTCCCCAAGTGCCATAATGCCACCACTCAAGGCGGCACTTTTGCTGGGGTGGAGACGGACTCCGATTGAAATCGCGGTTGGTTGGGTACCTGCGATTGCCGCACCCATCACAATGAATGCAAACAACACGGCATACTGATTTTGTAGTGTATAGAGCATCACAGCAGAGATACAAATGCCAAGCGCCCCACTGAATAGTACGACTTTGGCGCCAAAACGTGTGACAAGAATGCCGTTGAACAAGCGAAAAATGGCAACTGCACCCTGAAATGCTGCGAGTGCTGCTCCACTGATGATTGGATTCGCACCGAGTGCATCAAGGTAGAGTGGCGACCACGATTGTCCGATGTTTTGCACAAATGTTACCAGGATCATCATGATGCCAATCAACAGCAATTCTCGATATTGGGCAATAAACGAAAACGACGCCAATGGATGGCTGGTTTCTTCGATAACTCCCGAGTTAGGAAATGCAGCAAAGAGCACACCAACCCACAGCGGGATCAGCGTGTATGCGGCTGCCCACATCACATCGCCAAACGTCCATCCCCAGCTCAAAAAAAGCCCACCGAGGAGTGCGCCTATAATTGCGGCAATGTTCCATGAAGCTTGGAATGCATCAATGATGCGTTTCCGTCGTTCACGTTCCCAATCTATGATGACTGCAGTACATGCAACGAGCAATGCGCCAAAGCCCACACCCCAGCCGACATTAACTACGATGAGCGTGATTGCCGAAGGCACCACTGCCAGGGCAATGTGGGATATGAATAAGATGGGTGTGCTGAAAATAATGGTATTGCGTGCCCCAATGTAGCCGACTAGACTGCCACCAACCATCATGGAAATCATGCTCAGAATTGCGCCAATAACCGAGATGCCACCGAGTAGTGAATACGAGATGTTGAGTTTGGCAATTAAATCAATCGTGGCCACACCAATCGTGCTGAATGAATATGCGAGCTGTACATAGATCAACACTACCAGTACCATGGCAATATCATGGCTACGGTGCATATACAGGCGTTTAGTAACCATGCTTTCCCCGTCACAGAAACAACCAAATTATTATACGTGAAATAGCTGGCTTGTTCGAGGTGGATATGATAGCGTACAATGGATACATTCACACACACGAAGGTGAGCCATGCCCACATACGTTGATATTCTCGCAGCCGCCGAACGGCTGGCGGGTGTTGCCAATCACACCCCCGTATTGCAGTCACGGCGTTTCAATGAGCGTGTTGGCTGTGCCGTGTTCTTTAAAGGAGAACATCTCCAGCGTACTGGTTCGTTTAAGTTTCGTGGAGCCTACAATGCGCTTGTTCAATTGCCACCTGCGGCAAAACGTGCCGGTGTAATCGCATTTTCGTCGGGCAACCATGCCCAAGGTGTGGCGCTAGCAGCCCGACTTCTCGGTATCCCGGCGGTTATTTGCATGCCTACGGATGCGCCTCAAGTCAAAGTGGCAGCAACTGCCGCCTATGGTGCAGAAATCATCCAGTACGACCGATTGACGCAAGATCGTGAACACGTAGCTGCGACACATGCAACAGCACGCGGATTGACGCTGATTCCTCCCTACGATCATCACGACATCATCGCGGGGCAGGGGACGGCGGTACATGAACTCTGTAGGGAAATTCCTGATTTAGATGCAGGGAGTGCCTTGGCGGCACATGCACATAACCCGCACCTACGCGTCATCGGTGTAGAGCCAGCAACAGCCGCGGACACCTTTGAATCGCTTCGTGCGCAACAACGTGTCACGATTGCACCGCCTGAAACGGTTGCAGACGGATTGCGAATCACTACACCAGGGCGACTCACTTTCCCCATCGTACAGGCACACGTGGCACAGATCATCACCGTAAGTGAAGCGGAAATCATCGCAGGAACGCAAAGTGTGTTGCTCACGTTGAAACAACTGATTGAACCGAGTGCGGGCACAGGC
>JBEANH010000005.1:0-65672 GCA_041165505.1 Chloroflexota bacterium
GGACCCACCCCGTCCCATCCCGAACCGGGTCGTGAAACATTCCAGCGCTGAAGGTACTGCACGGTTGCCGTGTGGGAGACTAGGTCTGTGCGCCATCCATTACCAAACCACCCTGTTGCATTTGCAATGGGGTGGTTTTTTGTGTGTTTCACGCAACAACGCGCGCCCGCGCATAGGACGTGAGGTCGCTCGTCGGGGCGGAGGATACACCACATTTATGCCATAATTATGTGACATAGGGAGTGTATTTGTACTGAAAAATTCTATGGTATACTCAAAATGTTGTATTTACTTAATTACATAAAGGGGTATCTGATGGAAAGATTGAAGTCATTTGTGACATCAGAACTTGTACTTGGGGGACTCGTAGTCCTACTGTCGTTGATGACGGCCTATTCCGGCTATGAAGGAGCCATGGCTGACTCCAAGCAAAACGAGTTTGAGATTAAGGCACAGCGCGAACTTACCGATGCAACTGCCGAGTACCTCACCGCCAATCAGTTAATCGTGTACGATTACCAACTCTTTGATGGTGCATACACGGCCGATAATGCTGAAAAGGCTGCATACTACGAAGAAAGCTACTCACCTGCGTTGGCAGAAGCAATTATCGCAACCCCAGATGATCCATTTAGTCCAGCTTACTACGATGCGGTTTACAAAGAAGCCAATGCCATGTTCGATGAATCCGATGCACTCTATGCTGTGGCATCGCAATTCGACGAGCGTGGTGATGCGCTACAGCTCGTGTTGTTAGTAAGTGCACTCGGGCTAGCGCTGGTGGCGTGGGCGTCGCTCCTCAAAGAAGGAAGCATGGTGCGTGTGAGCTTTGCCATCATTGGCATCGTTGCATTCGTGTACACGATTATGCTGTATCTCGGTGCGCCACAGGCGGTAGCCCCCGTCTAAGCAGCACAGTTCGCCGATGACGATGCCGTACAAGACGTGAATGTCTTGTACGGCATCGTGTTGTCTATTGCTGTGCTTGTTGCGCCTGTTGACGTAACGTGCTACTCGGCCATGACAGGCGTTCTGGTACGGGTGTGCGTACCACGTTGTCTGCGTCATTGACTGCCACGGCCACTTCGAGTCGTTCGTTGGCTAATCCACGATACACACCGCGTGTCGGGGGCACATCCGCATAATCGCGTCCGATTGCCATACGAATATGACGTTCACCAGCCCATATATTGTTAGTGGGGTCTATGCCAATCCATCCCAATTCTGGGAGCCACATTTCGACCCATGCATGGGTCGCGTCGGCTTGTGACCGGTCGTTATCGCCCCGGCGATGATAGAGATAGCCACTCACATAACGGCTGGGGATACCGAGATGGCGTCCAATGGCAATCATCAGATGGGCGATGTCTTGGCAGACTCCGCGGTGCTGTTCGAGAACCACATCAATAGAAGAATCTACGGCCGTACTTTGTGGCGCATAGGTGATGTTTTCAAAAAGAGTGCGTGCCACAAATGTAATCACGCTGAGTGGGTCGCGATCACGTTGGAAGCCGAACTGGTGCATGAAGGTGGGTAGTAGTCGGCTCTCCTGCGTGAATCTACTGGGAAGCAAGAGGTCGAGGAGCGCTGTTGCACGGATTGCATCGAGCGCATGCCACGTATCCTCCGATAACGCGCTTGGGCGGGCAGTTGGTTGCCAGACTTCGACGACCGCTTCTGCACGGACAACCAACGACGTGTGTGGTGTGGGCACATCGAAGTGATGAATGTGGTTGCCAAAGCTGTCAGTGTATTCGTGTACGACTGTTTTGGGAGTGATGCTCAGCGTAAACTGTTGACAGCGCTGTTGTTCATCGTCGCGCGGTCGTAGCCGCACTTCCATGATACTTTCGCTCACCGCCGTATCATACGAAAACACAGTATCGTGAATAATATGGTGACGCACACATGCTCCCTCAGGCCATCAAGGCACTATCAATGGTGTAGGCAATATGACTTTCGCGGAGTGCGCCATCAATGTGCTGACACCCTTGGCGGATTTTGTGCAGATCGCCGGCAAGCGACGACAAGCTATCATCGTGATGCGCATATTCCAACATGGACTGGAACTGGCCTGCAGCACGTTGAGGACGTCCGGTGCGTAATTGCCCGTTGCGCTGACCGATGCGGGCCACGGCCTGCAGAATGGTGTCTGCGCTGAAGCGCACCGAGCGGGGAAATTCGGCGTCGTAGAGGACAAACAAGACGAGCCGTTGTGCATTGACGTCAGGGGTATGAACTTTGCAGTATGCTTCGAATGCACTGCACATTTTCAGCAGACCAATCCATTCAGCATGATGTGTCCGCCCATCATCCTGTGCACTTTGCAGGGCATTTGCATGACTCAGCAACAGATTGGCCGTGTTGTTGGCGCGTTCGATGGCACGCCCAATCTGAATAAAATCCCACCCCTCACCATGCGACATGGTGGCATCGGTGATGCCTTGAAAGAGATGTGAACCTGATTTGATGGTGGCATAAAACTGGTTGGGTGCCTGTTCCCAGCGTTGATTTTGCATCTGTTGTCGCCCATCGAGGTAGAGACGATTGAGTTGCTCCCACATTTCCGACGAAATATGTTCACGCACCTGGCGCGCGTTCTCACGCGCAGCAGTGAGCGTCGCGATGATTGCATCACTATAGCGACTTTCTGCCGTAAAAAGGCGAACCACGCTGTGTGGATCGCGACTCCCTGCAGTGGGATGGTCGTACTGCAACGCTTCCCACAAACGGAGCCAGCGTTGTTGTGACAAGAGCGGGTCAATGTCTATCAACTGATGTAATGTGACATCGAGGAGCCGTGCCGTGTGTTCGGCACGTTCGAGATAGCGACTCATCCAGTACAGCGAGTCAGCAACACGACTGAGCATTGCCATGTGGAATCTCCTTGATTAGGCGTCGTAGAGCACCCAGGTGTCTTTGCTCCCCCCACCCTGCGACGAATTCACCACCAGTGACCCTCGTGTCAATGCGACACGGGTCAAGCCGCCTGGCACAATGGTAACCGTGTCGCCGTACAAAATATACGGGCGCAGATCCACGTGGCGTGCTTCGAGATGGCTATCAATCACACACGGTGCCCGGGACAACTGCAACGTGGGTTGTGCAATGTATCCCCGTGGATCGGCCTGGATGCGTGCAGCGAACTCGGCACGCTGTGTAGCGGTGCTGTGTGGCCCAATCAACATGCCGTACCCACCCGATTCACCTACCGCTTTGACAACCAGTTCATGCAAGTGCGCAAGCACATGCTGTCGTTGTGCGTCATCACTGAGCAAGTAGGTTTCCACGTTGTTGATGATGGGCTCTTGTCCACTGTAGTAACGAATCATGGCCGGCACATAGGCATAGAGCGCTTTGTCGTCGGCGACACCGGTGCCCAGTGCATTGGCGATGGCCACATTGCCTGCACGATAAGCGTGGAGCAACCCGGGTACGCCGAGGATGGAATCAGGACGAAAGACCAGCGGGTCAACGAAATCATCGTCAATGCGCCGGTAGATGACATCCACCCGTTGCAGCCCGTTGGTGGTGCGCATGTAGACCACGTTGTTGTGCACCACCAAGTCACGTCCCTCGACGAGGGGAATCCCCATCTGCCGCGCCAAATAGGTGTGCTCGAAATAGGCCGAATTATACGACCCAGGTGTCAATAACACGACCATCGGATCGCTGGTGTGTGTGGCTAGTGAACGCATCGTGTTGAGCAAAAGTTGCCCGTATTGTTCAATCGGTTGTACGTTGTACCGGTTGAAGAGTTGCGGAAAGACGCGTTTACTCATCTGGCGATTGACCAGCATGTACGAGACGCCACTCGGGACGCGTAAATTATCCTCGAGTACCGCAAATTCACCGTTCGGTAACCGGACAAGATCGCTGCCGGTCACGTTGATGTAGATGTTGCGTGGCACATCTACGCCACGCATTTCACGCCGGTAATGGCGACAACTATAGACCAGCTCGCGTGGGACGACACCATCGTTGAGGATGTGTTCGTTGTGATAAATGTCATGCAGAAACATGTTTAGTGCGGTAATGCGTTGTGTGAGCCCCTGTTCGATGGTGCTCCACTCTGCGGCGGTCAAGATACGCGGCAACAAGTCAAACGGGAAGATTTTTTCGGTGCCGTCTTCGTGTCCGTACACGGTGAACGTCACCCCTTGTGCCAAAAACGTGTCATCGGCCGCTTGTTGGCGTTGTGCGATTTCTTGGGCGGTAGACTGCTGGATACGCTGTACGAGTTCGGCATATTGTGGTCGTGGTTGACCTGCAGCCGTCAGCATTTCATCCCATGCTGTGTCGATTTGGTAGTGTTGGAAAAGATGTGTGTCGCTCATACATCGTATTGTAAAGCGGAACCAATGCTAGCGCAATAGGAGCTTTTACCAGAAAAATCAGTAGAATTTAGTTATTTTCTCCAAACCGATACCTGTTCTGCGCCGGGCACATGCAATACCTGCATGGCCATGTGTGGCAACGCACTGTTGCGCAGTATGCATGTGCCTGTGGTATGCTTTGCACATGAATACCACGACATACACGTTGGAATGTGTGACCTGGCCGGGCCTTGTGCCAGCGCTTTGTGATGAACTCGACGAACTCGGTGTACGCTATACGACGCATCAGCATGCGGTGCGCATGCGTGTCTCGCAGCCATGGTCATTGGTGGCACGTCTACGTTGTGCCCAATCCGCATTCGTGTTGCTGTCGTTTGCGGTGCCCCGCCCCAAAGCACTCCTCGGTCAGCAATATTGGGACGAAATCATTGCAGTGGCACGCGACATCATGCGCCATGCACCATTCACCACCATTGAGCTGGATGCAGCTGGTGCGGATTCGACGGTCATGCAACGCATCATCCATAGCTTGGCAAGTACGTTGCAATTACAGGTGGTGCCCCAAGACGGCGAATTGCAGGTGCGCATTCGTCCGAGTGTGGCCGGCTGGGATGTACTTATCAGGATGACCCCCCGCCCACTGGGTGCCCGTGCGTGGCGCGTCTGCAACTATCCGGGTGCCTTGAATGCGGTGGTGGCCGCCAGCATGGTGCGCCTTGCCGGTATTTATGCCGATGATCGTATCTGCAATGTGGGGTGTGGTTCGGCCACGATGCTCATCGAACGCCTGCTCTATGGTCCTGTTGCCTCTGCGGTGGGGTGCGACACACAAGCGACGGCGCTGGCGTGTGCCCAACAGAATGTGGTAGCTGCAGGAGTCGCAGCAGCTGTGCAGCTCTATGATTGGGATGCCACTTCCATGCCAATTGCCGACCACAGTGTAGATTTGATTATCGCCGATTTGCCCTTTGGTCAACTCATCGGCACTCACGTGCAGAACCAGCAACTCTACCCGGCGATTATCCGTGAAGCACAACGGGTACTGTCACCACGGGGGCGCATGGTGTTGATTAGCCACGAAATTCGGCTACTCGAACAGAGTGTGGCACAGTGTACTGGGCTGCGTGTACACGAACGGATGCAGGTTCAGGTGGGTGGCATGGCGCCGTTGATTATGCTCGTGCAACAGTGATTATGCGCTCTGCGTGCGCTTTTCGATGGCCAAGATAAGCAATGATACATCCGCAGGGGTAATCCCAGCCAGACGTGATGCTTGGCCGATGGTAGCCGGTTTGGCGCGTTGCAACACCTGTTTGGCTTCGTTGCGCAAGCCACGAATCGCTGTGACATCAATGTCATGGGGGATGAGCATCCGTTCCATGCGTTGTACACGGGCCACCTGTTGTTGTTGTTTGCGTAAATACCCGGCATACTTGATTTCGATTTCAACGGTTTCGACCACATCAGCACCATGATGCGGTAAATCGAGGGCATCGCGTAGCTGGTGGTAGGTGACCCCAGGCCGTGCCAAAATATCAGCGGCGGTGCCTTCGTGTGAAATCGCCTCAATGGCGTGGGCTGTCAAGGCCCGATTGGTGCGCTGTGATGGCACTACATGCTGTTGGGTTAGTTGCTGACACAGCGATTGGATGTGTGCGTGTCGTGTTGCTACGGCATCGGCCCGTCGCGGGGAAACGAGTCCCAGGCGGGCAGCGAGTGGTGTCAAACGGATATCCGCGTTGTCGGTACGCAGGAGCAGGCGGTGTTCTGCACGCGAGGTAAACATGCGATACGGTTCGCGGATGTCACGTGTCACGAGGTCATCTATCAAGACTCCAATGTAGGCTTCATCGCGCTGCAAAATCACATGCGGCTCACCACGCACGGCTCTGCCGGCATTGATGCCTGCCATGATGCCTTGGGCGGCGGCTTCTTCGTAGCCAGTGGTGCCATTGATCTGCCCAGCCAGGAAGAGATACGGCAAGCGCTTGCTTTCGAGTGTGGCACGAATCTCACCACTTGCCACTGCGTCGTATTCAATTGCATATCCCACCCGCATTAATTCGGCATTGCGCAAGGCGGGGATGGCGCGTATCATTTCCCATTGCACGTCCTCTGGGAGCGACGTATTGCACCCCTGCACGTACATTTCATTGCTGTGCCATCCTTCGGGCTCGAGGTAGAGTTGGTGGCGCTCTTTGTCTGCGAAGCGCACGATTTTGTCTTCGATGGACGGGCAGTAGCGTGGCCCTGTACCCTCGATGACCCCACTAAACATGGGGGCACGGTCGAGATTGGCGCGAATGATGTCATGAAATTGGGCAGTGGTGTGAATCTGATAACACGGCAGTTGCGGGCGCCACGTACTCGGCGTGTGATCGGGGTATTGTGCATTTGCAGCACCATGAATCCAGCGCTGACCGTCGGGCGCTACGGGAGGGAGTGCTCCGTCATCATCGGTGAGCCAGCCCGCCGCATCAGCATAGTAGTGACCGAAATAGGCGGGGGTCAGGCTCCCGTGTTGAGGCTCGGTCTGCAGAAAGTCCACACTTCGGGCATCAATGCGTGGGGGCGTGCCTGTTTTGAGGCGCACCGTGGGGAACCCCAATCCGGCGAGATCATCGGCGAGTGCAACTGCCGGCGCTTCGCCGGCACGCCCTGCAGGCCAGATGGCATCACCCGTGATGGCCCGCCCGCGCAAAAATGTACCACTCGTCAGCACTACTGCACGGGCGGCGATGACGCGCCCCGTGTGCGTATAGACGTGGAAACGGGCGGCCTGTGGATCGGGGTGCGGCGCCAGCGGCACGATGCGTTCGATCATGGCTTGACGTAAATCGAGATTGACTTGTGCCTCGAGGTATTCCTTCATGACTTGCGCATACAGGCGTTTATCGCACTGGGCACGCAGCGCCTGCACCGCAGGCCCTTTGCTTTCGTTGAGCAGACGCATCTGGATAAACGTGCGGTCGGTGATGCGCCCGATTACCCCACCGAGAGCATCTATTTCACGGACGAGGTGCCCTTTGGCGGGACCACCAATGGACGGATTACACGACAGGTGCCCGACCTTGTCGAGGTCTATGGTAAATAAGACAGTGCGACATCCCATGCGTGCAGCGGCAGCGGCGGCTTCGCAGCCTGCATGTCCTGCCCCAATCACAGCGACGTCGTACGTGGTATCGTGGAGTTGTACGTGCATGCCGATTCCTCGATGTGTGTGCCGGCGAGCATAGGTGACGTATCAGGCATCTGAATGCGTTTATGGTCAACCAAACCCAACAGAATTTGTTAATAGTATTGTACCATGTCGCCGTATTTCCATGGTATGATATCACTCATGAAACGAATCGTCGTTGTGGTGTGCATCTGCGCAAGCATGTGGCTGTGTGTGGCCTGTGCCGAAAACGGTACAGCCCAGACCATCGTCAGCGAAGAGGCGCTGAGTGGTGGTGGTGTCAGCCCGGAAAGCACGGTTGAGAACTTTCTCGGTGACCTCAACAAGGCACTCAAAGACCCAACCATTAATCGTACCGATGTGCGTGACCAGTGGGCAGACACATTGGCAAACTACTTTGTGCCCGTGGAACGCGGTGCCCAGCGCATTGCGATTCGTACGTCGCTCGATAATCTGGCGAGTGGGATTGCGCAGCTTAATGCGGACGAAAGTGTGGCATTCGATATTCAGTTTGAACCGGCGCGACGCATCAAAGAACAAAACGACATCGTCATGGTTGAAGTCCCCAATGCAGTTATTAACATGGTGATTAACCGGAGTTCAAATCGTGGCAATGTGACCATTTGGTCGCAAAATGAGTCGCTTGGCTACCTGATTGGCAACAACAATAACACGTTTCCCGTGACACGGGTCGGTGTGCGGTGGTTCTTGACGGAGAATTAGCATGCATTGCGCTGCATGCACTGGCTGAATAGGAGGTTGATATGGCAGGGACTCCCCCCGCATCAGAAAAAGGACTGCTCGAAATATTGATGCAATCACTACGGACTGCCGTGCGTGCGTGGTGGCATCAACGGCGCCGTCCCCGGTTTGGCGATGTCCCCGTGGCCCAAGATACGCCACCGGTGTCGGCTACGGATGATGCACAAATGATGTTTGATTTGGCGGGGAACACACTGACTCCGCCGCCTGCATCACCAACTCCTCAGTCCGCACCTCCTACAGTGGGTGCATCGCGTAAAGTGACACTCCCTGCGGTCAAACTCCCTGCCCAACTCGCGTCTGTGCGCTTGCCTACCGACGTTCTCTCGTCGTGGAGCCATACGGTGACACTCGACATCTGGACATGGTTGTTCTGGCTGGCCGCATTCCTCACGTTGTTGTTGCGTTTCTATCGCTTTGATTCACTCCAGAGTGAGATGTATGGCGATATCGAAATCGTGCAGACTTACACCAAAAGCGTCTTACGCGGTGAATGGCCGTGGTACTTTTCATTGAGTTCTGGCCCACTCTACCACTACATGATTGCGCCACTCATCAATGCAATTGGCACCGGGTATGATCAAATTAAAGTCGCCTCGATTTTAACGAGTCTTGCCATTGTAGCCTTTGTCACGGGGAGTGTGCGCCAGCTCTTTGGGCGCCAGATGGGTATCATTGCCCTGGCGGTTGCTGGGAGTGGCTCGTGGTTGTTGGTCTTTAGCCGCCTCGGCAATTCACAGATTTTTGTGCCATTAGTCACCATTGCGTCGTTGTACGCACTGTTGCGCTTCATCAATGGAAATCGTCAGGGGTGGTTGTATGCTGCCGCCCTAATCGCCACCTGTGGGTTGTATTCGTATCCACAGTCGTTTGTAGTGCCCCCGGTAATGTGGTTGACCGTCGTCGTGCTGTGGCGCACCGGTGTCATTCCCACCCGACGTGATGTCATCGTCTTTACCGTGGCAACACTCATTGGCTCACTCCCCTTTATTTGGATGTATATCAACGACCCTGCATCAATTACTGGCAACTATATCAGCGAAAAATTCGAAACTAATGATCTGGCACCGTCACGCTTCATCGAAATCTTGTTGCGTGCCACTGCTGCCTATTTTGTCTTGGGCGATTCTGTCTTTCGGAGTAACCCCAAAAACTTACCACACATTGATATCGTGAGCAGTGTCTTGTTTGTGGTTGGCATTCTGGCCTGTTTCAAGCCCGAGTTCCGGCGCAAGGCACCCGTCTTGTTGGTGCCGTTCGCGTTGTTGCACTTGCCGTCCATGTTGGTGTTGCGCTATCCCGAACAGGTTCCTTCTGCGTCACGGAGCATCGGTGTTGCTCCATACGCCTATATTTTTGTGGCGATGGGTCTCTACGAAATATACTCGCGCGTGAAACACCGGTGGGCGAGTGTTGCGGGGATTGTGGCCACGGTGATATTCGTGTTGTCGCTCCAACAAAACATTGATCGCTACTTTGTGCGCTATGTGGCTGGTATGCCCTACAACGACGTGCCAATTGGGCGTGAAATCGTGAAATATGCGAACTCACTCTCCCCCGATACCACCATCTACGTGGTTGGCTGTTGTTGGCGCGATGGCACACCTGAGCCGTTTTTCTCGCAAATTCAGATGAACTACCCCGACCAACTCAAGCGATTTGACCCCGCAGACACGTTGACGTGCGATGCACTCGCCCAAACGCAACGGCCTGCGGTGATGATCTGGGGCTTTGATGCGGAAATTCCATCGCCGAATGTGGAGGCGTGCAAAGAACAATTCTTGCCTGTGCTCCATACCATGCCTAACGGAGTGCCCCTCTTTTATTCGGCGGCTCTCGAGGGAACTGCCAAGCCGATGGCTGTCCCGGTACCTGCACTGCCGACCAATTCGTTAATCATTGATCCCAACGCCATCCAGTTGCCGTCGCTCCCTGAGATGCCCAGCATGCAGCATGAGCAAGCACCCGGACAAACTGCAGAAGGACAGAAGACAGCACTGGCCGTGCAAATCAACGGTGTTGATGCTACGGTGACGGTGTCCGAATTCGACATGGGTTCGATTCCCGACTTGTTCGATGAAAGTTACGACTCGTTGATTCGTAGCACGGGGAGCAATGCGTTCGAAGTGACGGTGGCGTTTGCCCAACCCGTTGACGTAAAAACGATTGCAACCAAACTCTCTGGGATGCGCAATTTTAATGCGGATTTGATGGTGACCACTGCGGAGGGCGAGCAGTCATTCACACAAGAGTTCCCCAATACGGGGGCAGACGCAGAAGTCACCTTCGATTTACCGGCCACACTCTCCATTACGACGATGAAACTGGTGATTGCAGAGCAGGGTGTCCCCGAGGACGTTGACACGCATATTCACATGCGTCAACTCATCATCGAATAACCGCGTGGAATGACCAGCCGCCGACCACGCACGGTCGGCGGCTGGTTTGTGGTTACGTGAGGGTAACAACGCAGCGTCCGGTGCGTTGTCCGGCCAAGAGTTCACGGCAGGCCTGTGGAACATCGTGGAGTGGCACGTGATGAATCATGTGTGCTAGGCGCGTACTATTCCAGCTGGTGGCTGCGTGTTGCCAGGCATTGTCCACTGCAGATTGTGGCCCATTGACCGAATCAATCCCGACCAGGCTTATGCCACGCAGAATCAACGGGTAGACGGTCATGGGCAGGTCGGCGCTACTCGCATTGCCACACAGCGCCACCACCCCGCCGTAGGCGGTGCTCCGGATCGCAGCAGTGGCAATGGTGCCGGCTACGGTGTCTACGACTGCGGCCCAGCGTTCGCGCTCGAGGGGTTTGTCGCCAGCAATGTCTTCGCGGCCGATGACCATGGTTGCGCCACAGCGCAGGATGTCGTCGGTGTACACTGGACGCCCCGTCACCGCAGTTACCGGATAGCCACGTTGGCTCAGCATAGCAACCGCATGCATACCCACACCCCCTGTGGCTCCAGTGACCAGTACGGGGCGATCACTGGGGCGGATACCGTGTCTGACGATGGCTTCGACACACATGGCCGCAGTAATTCCCGCCGTCCCAATTGCCATCGCATCATGGGGTGTCAACGAGGCTGGCAGTGCCGTCAGGATGTCACCGGGTTGACAGGTAAGCGTGCTGTACCCACCTGAACGTCGTTCACCGATGCCCCGCCCTGCTACTACCACGGCTTGGCCAACCGGCCAGCGTGGATCATCGGAAGCCTGGACAACCCCCGCAAAATCAATCCCAGGGACAATCGGAAAGCTCCGTAGCACGGGTGCCTGATTACAAACGGCGAGTGCATCTTTGTAGTTGATGGCCGAATGACTGACGGCGATGGTGACGTTGCCACTGGCAAGTGGGGCCGTGTCAACATAGTCAATACGCGGTGGTGCGGCCGCATCGGGGCGTGTTGCCAAGAGTGCAGGCATCGTAACCTCGTTTCTCTGTGAGTGCCATCGGCGTATGATACGAGAGGCACCCTCGTAGTGTCAAGAACGACGAGGATGCCTCTATGGTGTGTGAGGATGCTTAGCGGACGTCGGGGAGCAACGTGTAATCGGGGAAGTTCCCGTAGAGGCGTTCACCGGGTTGCCCAACCGTGATAGACTGTACGAGATATTTGCCTCCCACGAAACAGCCCTTCCATGATTGCCCGATGCCGCCAAAGGTCTCATCGCGGTCACCCCGTGAACGAATCTTGTTGACCCCCACTTTGTACGAGCGCAAATCACCCGAAATCTCTTTGGCGAGGCGGTCATCGTCGCAGGCCAGCGATGATACCAGTGACCCATTGGAAATATTCATCTCGGCGACCAGCTCTTCGATGCGATCAACGATGACAATGGTGTCGAGTGGACCAAAGGGCTCGTTGTGGTGCAAGCGCGCATTGCGTGGCACGTTGAGGACCGATGTGGGGCCAAAGTACGCTGACGTGTCTTGGCCCGGCAAGAACATCGAATCGTCGAGCTCACCTTCGTAGATGCCTAGGGCGCCGAGTGCCACCGCTTCACTTTTCATGACACGTAGCTCTTCGACTTTCTTGGCATTGATGAGTGGCCCAAAGTCAAGCGTGGGCAGTGGGTCGTCGGCATTGTCTACCAACGTCGGATTGCCGTATTTGAGCGACTTGAGCACGGGGATATACATGTCGAGGAACTTGGGGAAGAGCTGGCGTTGTACGGCGAAACGTACATACGCCGTACAGCGTTGTTTGCCATAGTCGTAGCCCTTTTTGAGCTGCGAGGCGAGATTGCCCCAGTCCGAATATTCCCAAATCCCGTAGACGTTGATTCCTTCCATTTCGAGCATGTAGCGCTTGTCACGATCATAAAGGCTGGCCGCAATATCGCGCCCGTTGCTTTTGCCACCCACAAACGCCAAGCAGTCCACATCTGCGTTGCGTACGAGTGCCTCGCTGAGCTGACCACCCGACCCGCTCACCAGCGACACGGGCAAGCCGCAGCGTCGTGCCAATGCCAACGAGACAGTCAACGCATACAACCCACCGTCGGTGGGTGTTTTGGCGATGACCGAGTTGCCTGCGAGTACCTGCACCAACATGGCATGCACCAGCACCGACAATGGATAGTTCCACGAAGCGATATTCGAGATGACACCCAGGGGGGTGCGTTTATTCATCTGGCTGTCAATCTGCTCGACATACCACTCTACCCCGCTGATACAGCGGTCTACGTCGGTCATGGCGGTAGCATAGGGCTTACCGATTTCCCAGATTAACAGGCGCCCAATTAACTCGCGATGTTGCTTGAGGAGTGCGAGTGTGTCAACTACGCGCTGTTTGCGCTGATCGAGCGATACTTTGGACCATGTTTTAAATTCTTGGGCACAATACCGCACCGCACGCTTGGCTTCGTCGAGCTCGATCATTGGCAAGCCACCCATAACGGTGCCGTCAACGGCCGAAACATAGGTCTTGGCGTGCCCAGGATGCCCCCATTGTCCTTCGATCAGGTTGAGTACACGCCCATCACTACTAAATGCTTCAGGCACGAGCGCTTTGGCTTGTGCAATGAGTTGATTCCACTCGACACTGGGGCTGACCATTTTGGCCATGGTTGCATCCTTTCTGCACACGGTTTGCCAAATAATACGCACCAAAGCGCATTTTTGGATGTATGCGCCATGGTGCGATGGTGGATGCTACCCGGGAGTGTGGTGGCATTTAGCTGAGTAATTGTGCCATCTGTGACTGGATTAGATTGGCCGCATATTCGGGGGCAATCCGTGAAAGGATATCCATCGTTTTGGCATCAGAACCCGCAAATGCATGGAACAGATTTTGCTCAAATGCGTCAACAATCAGTTTGCCGGCAACCGTTACCGGCGTAGATTTGAATTTGTTGCCGGCCTGTTTGGTCATGGCTTCGGATTCTGCAGCCGTCATGATGCCAGAATTCACCGCAATATTGGTGGCAATTGCTCCAGGGAAGAGCAACGACACGCCGACATTGCTCCCTTTCAATTCAGAACGCAACCCCTCCGTAAAGAGCTTGAGGGCGGCCTTGGATGCACCATACATCGTCTGGCCAGGAACGGGTACATAGCCCCCCATGCTGGAAACATTGAGAATTTGTGCAGCGGGGCGTTGGCGTAAATGTGGCAGAAATTCTTTGACCATGTAGACGGACCCAAAAAAGTTAATCTGAAAAACGCGTTCGATATCCGCGTAATCGAGATCTGCGACTTTTTTGAACTTGTGGATGACCCCAGCCACGTTGATGAGCCCATCCACCTGTTGGTGAGCAGCGATAACCGCACTCGGCAATGCGCTCACGTCCGCAAGATTGGCCACATTCGCCACATGTGTGCTGATATTGGTGTGCATGTGGGCGGCTAGGGCCACAGTGTCGGCGAGGGCGGTCGGGTTGATATCCACCGCTGCAACTCGTGCGCCGCGGCGCAACAATTCGAGGGTGACTTCGCGCCCCATGCCGTTGCCTGCACCGGTTACCACTACTACTTTGCCATTGACGTTCATTGTGTGCTCCATTCATGATTCGGTGTATCTGCGTGTATTGCCATGCTACCACTATCTGCGCGGGCATGCATGGCGGTGGTGTGGTTCCCTGTGGATGTGACGAACACGAGCCACTATTCGTTCACACCAAAACGCCCCGTACACGCTGACGTGTACGGGGCGTTGTTCTGAATACAGACGGTTATTTTTTGCGCGATTCGAGCCACTTGGGCATCATTTCACCCACATAACGGGTATGCATGAAGCCATGTTGAAAGGTCTCGTCGTCGAGCAATCCAAGCTGAAACGGGATGGTGGTTTTGATGCCGTGAATCACCGTTTCACCGAGGGCGCGCTTCATGCGGATGATGGCCTGCTCGCGGTCGGGTGCCCACACCAGCATTTTGGCGAGGAGCGAGTCGTAGTTGCCGGGCACACTATACCCGTTGTAGAGATGTGAATCCACGCGTACCCCTGGTCCCCCTGGTGGCAAGTAGTATTGAATGTCACCAACGGACGGCATGAAATCGCGTTCAGGGTCTTCGGCATTGACACGACACTGAATGGCGTGACCGTTGAACTGCACGTCTTTTTGTGTCATCGTCAAGTGCTCGCCGCTAGCAATCAACAACTGCCAGCGTACCAGGTCTACCCCGGTCACCAGCTCAGTGACGGGATGTTCGACTTGGATGCGCGTATTCATTTCGATGAAATAAAAGTTGCCGGTGGGATCAAGCAAGAACTCCATGGTGCCTGCATTGACATAATTAATGGCGCGTACCCCTTTGAGGGCGGCCTCACCCATGGCAGCACGAATCGCCGGAGTCACCGCCGGTGAAGGGGCTTCTTCGATGATTTTTTGGTGGCGTCGTTGTGATGAGCAATCGCGTTCACCCAGATGGATAGCGTTGCCATGCTGGTCGGCCAACACTTGGATTTCGACGTGACGCACTTTGGGCAGGTATTTTTCGAGTAACAGGGCTCCATTGCCAAAGGCGGATTCTGCTTCGCTCTTGGCCGTAGAAAAATAGCGCGCCAATTCGGCTTCGTCGTTGGCCACACGCATACCACGTCCACCACCACCACCTGCCGGCTTGAGGAGCACGGGATAGCCTATGGTGGTCGCCAGCTCGATGGCTTCTTCGAGTGATTTGAGCTCGCCATCTGAGCCCGGCACAATCGGCACCCCTGCGGCACGCATCGTATTGCGTCCTTCCACCTTGTCACCCATCAAGCGGATGGCTTCGGGGCTGGGTCCAATAAACGTGATGCCGTACTGGGCACAGATTTCTGCAAAATAGGCGTTTTCAGACAAAAAGCCGTACCCGGGATGGATGGCATCGCATCCTGTGATTCGTGCGGCACTGATTAATGCGGACTGATTGAGGTACGAGCGGGGCGACGGTGCTGGTCCGATACAGACTGCTTCGTCAGCAGTACGCACCGCCAATGAATACCGATCTGCTTCACTATACGCTACAACAGCGCGGATGCCTAGTTCGTGGCAGGCCCGCACAATGCGTACCGCAATTTCTCCACGATTGGCGATCAATACTTTGTTGAACATAGCCCTCTGTCTTTGTACACCACTGCTCTACTGCGGAAAAGTATACCACAACGCACGTGCCGCGTTAGCGTTCGACTTCTTCGGGCTCCTCGTACCACTTGACCTTCTCTCCCACTGCTGCCCGCATTTTGAATGCGAGACTCTTGGGGGCACTGTCGAGCATAGTGCGTAGGGCAGCGGACTCCGCAGTCACATCCGCAGTAAATTCTGGGCAATGTGTGACCGTGTATTGTACGCAACGCTCCAAATTGAGTGTCAACGTGCGCCACAGCCCCCAGTCGTTGCCACACAACTGTGCCAGTCGCTGACGTGTAGCTGCGTGGGTGGGACTCGTACCAAGCTTGAGGTAGCGCAGTAATGCGCAACCGTCATGGGCATCTTTGGGGTTGAGCTTGATAATCTGCAACTTGGTCAACAAGAGTTCGGCTACTGCTACCGTATAGGGGTGTGCATCGAGACTCAACGGAATACGGTGACACATGCTGAATTCACCCACAAAGATGTCGAGTTGGCGCTGGTGTACGGGGTCATGGAACAGCAAACGCGTATCACCATTCAACAAATTAAACTCTTTGTCGGCCACATAGCCTGTGTGTACTAAATACTTGCTGATGGCGGTCTGTGTCTTTGCAGCGATGTAGGCATCAATGTCGCGATAACTGCGCCCGGGGTTCGCACTTTCTGGGCAGTGAATTGCCACGGCAATCCCGCCGAGCAAGCGGATGTTAAGCCCCTGTGCTCGCGCACCGTCCACCACCGCTTTGGCCGAATCAATAATTTCCGTCATATGATGTCCTTTGACGTGACAACGCTCCCACCATGTGTATCATGGTGGGAGCGTATATCGAACAGCCTACTCTGCGGGAATTTCGCTGTACAGGACGTCGAGATTGACACCCTTGGAACGGCGATAGAGACGCATGGCGATGTAGATGATCAATGCGGTAGCATACAAGGCTCCCATAAAGATCAACGACGTGCTATTCTTGATACCGGCTTCATTGATGCTGTAGCCGATACCAAACATGGCATCTGGGTCGAGCAACCACTGATAGAGCATGTACCCCAAGAACAGCGTGTTGATAAACCCAACCACGCTCAACAGTGGCATGCCCAGTATGCGGTACTTGGCGATGGGGGATGCATCGTAGAGCTCTTTTTTGGTGTAGGGCATCACTGTGGCAGCGATGCTCGTGCCAAAGAACGTCACCCCGATAACCAGTGTGGCAGCCAAAGTGAGTGAGGCAAAACTAAACAGGTTGAATGAGTAGAGGTAGGCCACCGGAATACTGGGCACCACCATCAACGCCAACGCCCAGTTGGGGGTGCGGGTTGATTCGTTGACACTGGCCACTGCTTCGGGCAACAAGCGGTCGAAGGCGGCGGCGAAAATCACCCGTGTGGATGACAAGAACATGCTCCCAGCCCAGCCAAAGAACCAGAAGCTCATGGCAACGATGATGACGAGCTGGAGCGCACTGTTGCTGGTCATCATGGCCGCCAGCAGGGCAGGGTATGGCCAAACAGGAAGTGCTGGGGCATCGGGGACATAGCCCCACGTGTAGTTCCAGTAGGCGGCACAGGCCTGTACAAAGAACTTCCACGTCATTGCATTCTCGATGGCAAGACAGAGCAAGACCAACAAGCCGACGGTGGTCACCACCGCCAGTGCCATGCCGTTGAAGTTGCGTTTGAAATCATCGGCACCCTTGACTTCGCCGTACAGCGTGGCACCCCAGTTGGGATAGAGCAAGAAGTAGGCAATAATCGGCAAGAGGAGTAGGATTTCGTTGAGGCTCCCCCCCATCAGCACACTCGCTGCACCTGCAGCGTCACCGAGTGCTTGGGTGCGCTCATAGACGTCAGCACCAGCCCCAAACAGGGCTTGGCTCTGACTGATAAAGTTGGCTTTGAAGGTCTCTTGGTTGACCGAAAAGAGCATGGCAATCACAATCAAAAGCCCAGCGTTGCCAATCCAAAACGACCATTTCTGGAAGGTGGCGTAGCGCTTCATGCCAATCACGACGACCGCAGTCACAAAGGCGAGTGTGATGAGCGTGGCAATGAAGTTGAAGGTGGGATCGCCATTGAAGCTCTGCCAAATGCTGGTCTGACCGGTAATGGCGGCGATGGGCACAATCACGATACGGCGCAAGGCGTCGCCGTAGAGTGGGGTCCACAACCACAAAATAAACCACCAACCGGTAACCGATAAGACAAAGCCGAGGCCACTGCCCAAAATACGGCTCTGCCACACGTAGTCACCACCGGCACGGGGCATGACGGCGATGAGGCCGGCATAGACGACCACTTCTGCCAGAATCAGGATGCCAAAGACGATTAAGCCGTAGAGCAACCCGCCACTGAAGTAGTACATCTGACTAATGGATGTGAGTCCGAGTGTGACCAGATTGATGGAAAAAAACGCATAAATGAATGCGTCAAAAACCGACCACGAACGGACGAGCCCAGTGGCTTTGCGCAGAAACAAGGCTGCGTCGTTACCACCTACGGATGTTGACCCACTACTCATGCACCAACCCTCCTCATTGTTGTACGAATAAAACGCAACAGGAATGCCGTGCGCACATACGTGTGCGCATCTATCACTACCCCGTCGTGAGGGTGTAGCTACGAATGTGGCTCTTTGTGCCGCCAAAGAAGCCCTTTTTTGGGTTGGGGTCGAGATCTATCACTACCCCTTGGAGTACCCCTTGCTCGTACATGCTCCCCGCATTAATGGACAGTGTGCGTCCGATGCGCGTCGTGCCTTTGCCCTCGTGGATGTGCCCGTGCAATGACAACAGGGGCTGATGCGCTTCGATGAGGCGCCGTACCGCCGTACTCCCCACGGGGACCAGCGTGTGACCAGCGTTGATCACGTTCAGCGCTTCATCAATTTCTGGCGCTTCATCGAGGTTTGAGGCGTGGGGTGGACAGTGAAAATTGAAAATCACCTTTTCCATTGCCAACCCCGCAGGAATCATCTTTTGTAGATAGTCGTAGAGCCGATCTTCGGGGAGCTCACGATATGTGTGCCATGGGGTGACATTGGCCCAGCCACTAGAAATGACCGTGAATCCTTCACCGATGTCAATGGCACGCCCTTCGCCGAGAGTGATGTGCGTGGCTGTACTCAGTAGCGCGTCAATTTCAAATGGGTCGTCGTTGCCCGGTGATACGACACAGCGCACACCGCTGCCTGCCAACTTTTCGTCGGCAATGGCAATCCAGCGCTCGAGGGCGAGATGCATCTGCTCGTGGAAAAAGCGCTCCACCAAGGCGGGGTCCTGACGGAATGCCTCGATTTGGCCACCGCTTACCCGAAACGGATAGTAGCCTCGACTCGCCACTTTGCGTTCCATGTCAATCACCGCAGCCTCGTCGTCGAGCACAAATTCTTGTTGGAGCAACGTGGCGTGGAATGTACCGTTGGGCAAGGCGAAGATGGGCACCAAGGCTTTGCCGGTCATGTCTCCACCCAAAATTAGCGTGTTGACGTCGTAAAAACGTGCCGCATTGAGGAATTTTTTCCAACAAATGTCTGACCCATGGATATCTGTCGCAAAAAATAAGCGCGTCACGCATTACTCCTCGAATATGAGATTTAATCATGTCTTAACACAAATTATACAATAATTTAGCAATTTGGTCAACGCAGAAATATGGTACAGTAGGGGCGGATTGCGAGGCGCACCCCAAGGCACCACAATGCAGGTGTATCATGCTTGGCATGCACACACCGTGGTGGAGTGTGGATATGGAAAGTGAACACAATGACACATCAACATTTCATGCTCAACGATATTTCGTGGCAAGCTGAGCGATCTGCACAGGCGCCCTACTTTCTCAGTAATCCGCACATGTACATGGTTGCGAGCCTCGGCGGTGAGCGGACGGCATACGGCGACGCCCATACCGTGGGCAAGATGGGCGGATTATGGGCACACCCTATCCGTGTGGCCGATGGCTGGCAGCTCATGCTTGCTGGCGAGCCACTCGCACCTGCGCATACCTGTGTAACCGATGTCGCAACGGTGACACGTACCCACGCACATGCAGGTCTGCAGATTACTACTGCGGAAACGATTGTTGCTGATTCTCCCACGCTCGTAGTGCGTATTACCATCTCCAATTCACGGGCAACGGCATGGCATGGTGACGTGGCCATCGTGGTATCTCTTGATGTGCGTGGGTGTTGGTTCGGTGGCATGCCAGTCGGTGCTGACATCGTCGGTAGCACACACGGGCTCGAGTGTACGTATCAGACTGCATCACGTACGCATAGCGTAGTGCTCCAGAGCACACTGGCAGGGGTATGGCAGGCGCAGGGTGCCGACTGGGGCGTTACGACGCCGTGCCACGTGGAAGGTCACGCATCATGGAATTGCGAATTCGTGATTGCAGTTAGTCATACAACCCTCACACAGGCTCGTCGTCGCGCACAACGGTGGTGTGGGAAATATGCGACGGCAGCCCACCAAAGTCTGCTTCGTGCCACACAGCTACGGTCACGTATGCCTCAGCTACAGACACCCGATGTGGCACTCAACGAGTACTGGCAGATTGCCGGGCACAACATGCACCAACTCCATGCAGATCTCCCCGATTTGGGGCACTACTTTTATGCGGGGATTCCCGAATACCCGCAGCTCTTTGGCTGTGATACGACCTATGCAGTGGCAGGGCTGATGGCGGCGGGACTGGGTGAAACCACGGCTGCCGCATTGCATGCACTGGCGGCCTACGCCCACAACGCCTGTGGCCGGGTGCCACACGAAGTCACCACCAACGGACGCGTCTTTCACCCGGGTAATGCGCAAGAAACGCCCCAGTTTGCGGTGGCCTGCTGGGAGTACTTCCAGTGGAGTGGCGACCTCGTCAGCCTGCGGTTGTGGTACCCCGTCTGTGTGGAAGGTATGGAACACGTGATGGGTGTACTCACTGACGCGCAATGGCCGTATGGTGATGGCATGGTCGAACGGCATGGCATGGGTCCCTTCAAGCTGGATAGTGTGTGTTACATTCACCAAGCACTGGTGGCACTGACTGCCATGGCACGCACACTCGGCGATGCAGATGCTGCCACTCAGTGGCAACACTATGCAGATGCACTTGCTGCCCGCTTTGAAACCGCGTGGTGGCTCGAACACGAGTCGCTGTATGCTGACTCCATGCACCGTGACGGCACGGTGCAGCTCGACGGTCATTGGACGGTGATTGTGCCCGCACAGACGGGCATTGCCACCCCGCATCGGCAACGTGCCGTGTATGAACGCGTGGCGCATGATTTTGTGAATCAATGGGGACTGGTGCACACACGCACCAGCGAAGAACTGGTATGGACGCTCCCCACCGGGCTATTGGCCCTCACCGCGTTTGCACAGGGAGATGTGCCGCGTGGCGTGCAGTGGCTCAAATCTATTGGCGAAACCACCCGGCACGGCACCCTCGGTCTGATGAAAGAACTCATCCCGCAGGGCATCTGTTTTCTCCAGCTCTGGTCAACCGGCTTATTCGTGCAGGGGGTGGTGGCCGGATTGTTTGGCATCGTCCCCGATGCCCACGCCGGTCATGTGACGATTACGCCACGCCTGCCCGCCGATTGGCCCGAAATGCGCATCACGGGGCTGTGGATTGGCCGGTTTCTGCTGGACGTCACCATCACCACACACACACTCACCGTACGCCATACCTCACTGGGTGAAATCCTGTCTGTCAGTGTGATGCATCCTGGTGTGGCGGCGACTCCTGTTGCTGTGGTTGCAGCGCATGATCAAGTCTGGCGCTGGGATGCGTAACGCATCATTGCAGTGTCAGCCACTGCGTTGTATGCCGGAGATGGAATGTCCAGTGCGTATCATGTAAAATATGAGCTGGGAAGCGCGTAATGGAGCATTGAACAATCTATGTGGCGTTGGGTGATTGTGTTTGTGACTATCAGTGTGTTTTTGCCGCGTGCACTCCCCGTCCAGGCACAGCGTACGCAGTGTTTCGACACGACGGGCTATTGTGTCAGTGACCCAATTCTGGCGTATTGGCAAAAAAACGGTGGCCTTGCTGTCTTTGGCTACCCGATTAGCCCACTGCAAACTGCAACCATCGAAGGTGCTTGGACTGGCCCCGTGCAGTGGTTTGAGCGTGACCGCCTCGAAGACCATGGCAGTGATGGTGTGCTGGCGGGGCGCTTGGGCGCCTTGGTGCTTGCGCAACAAGGGCGTGCGTGGGTGCACGGTGCCGAAGGCGAACGCGCCGGCTGTCAGCTGTTCCCCGTAACCGGGTATAGCGTCTGCGAGCCGTTTTTGTCGTACTGGCAGAATAATGGCGGGCTCGCGCGTTTTGGCTATCCCATCACTGGTCGTATCGTCGAAAGCGATGAAGGCTGGAGTGGACCAGTGCAGTATTTTGAACGGCGGCGCATGGAATGGCATACTGAAAACGCAGGGAGTGCCTACGAAGTATTGCTCGGGCGTTTGGGAGCGGTGAGCTATCAGGCGACACCGGTGGTCTGTCAGCAACTCCCACCAGCGCTACAAGGCATTGACCGAGTGGTCCCGTTTAGTCTGGGCTGTGCGACGACGGTAGAGACTATTACGGTGACCTATCAACGGTTCCGTGAAGGAGTCGCCTTCCATATTCCTACGCTCAACGAGGTCGTCTACATGACCAAATCAACGATGAATCGCATCGTGGACACGTGGCAACAGCGCGATCTCGACGTCTACGTCGATGGATTTATCCAAATCACCAAGAGCATTGGCAAAGCCATCATGCAGACATGGGGGATGCGTGAGCAGCTCGGTGATGCGCTGAGTGCGGCCGTGAGTGCACCTGCAACCGTGGTGCGCTTTAGTTCGGGAGCGGTGGCGCTGCAAATCGAAGGTCAAGATACGATTTACGTCTTTGGCAAGAGTGCCGACCAATTCATCACACTCGAAACGGGCCCGTAACAGCGATACTCCCCCCCGTGGCCAAGCTACGGGGGGGAGCGTCTGTTTATTCTTTGTCGCGATAAAAGCGTGAGGCCATCATAAATACGAGTGAAATAATCAGGCTAATCCACGAAATCGGCTGAATCCCGTTGCCCGTATATTGACTAATCATCGAAATAGAAATGAAGACCAAGCCGGCAATACTCAGGTAAATACGTTTTTGCCGATTATCCATTGGCGTCTCCCAGCATACTAAAGAAGCGAATACACGAGCGCACCGCCTTGGCGTAGTAGGGCAGATGGAATTTCTCGTTGGGCGCATGCACGTTATCGTCGGATAGACCGAATCCAAGCATGATACAGGGTGCCTTGAGGTAGCGGTCAAACAGGGCAGCCACCGGAATCGAGCCACCACCACGCACATATTCGACGGGTTCGCTGAATTCGGCGCCATAGGCAGCGGCGGCGATTTGGAGCACGGGCGCGTCGAGTGGCAACAACAGCGGTTCACCACCATTGAGCCAGACCACATCCATGGTGACGGCTTCGGGTGCCAGTTCTTTGACGCGTTTTTGCAGTAGCGTGAAGACCTTTTGGGAATCCTGGCCGGGAGCGAGGCGCAGGCTGACTTTGGCTTTGGCTTCAGCGGGGATGACCGTTTTGGTGCCTTCTCCCACAAAACCGCCGATAATGCCATGCACTTCGAAGGTAGGGCGTGACGTCATGCGTTCCATGGCACTGTACTGCTTTTCGCCGGGGAACGAATCAATTCCAGCCGCCGCCATCATGATTTCGCCACGTTGCTGGGATTGACGTTCGAGGATGGCGCGCTCCTCGCTACTCAGTGGGCGGAGCATGTCGTACAGCCCGGGCAGGTTGATGTAACCGTCACGGCCTTTGAGATCACTCAGCACCCAGGCCAGTGCTTGGAGCGGATTGGGCGCGATGCCACCGTAGCCGCCAGAATGGAGGTCGCCTTTGGCACCTTTGGCGGTGATTTCGACATAGGTCATACCACGCAGTGAATGCGTGATGGTAGGCACGTCTTTGGCGACCATGCCCGTGTCGAGGATGAGCACATAGTCGCAGGCCAGTGCTGCGGCATTATGCTCGACATAATGGCTGATTGATTCACTGCCCGATTCTTCTTCGCCTTCGAGCAAAATCTTGATATTGACGTTGAGTCCTTGGGTGGCAATGAGGGATTCGAGGGCTTTGACGATGGCCAGGGTGGGGCCTTTGTCGTCCACCGCACCGCGGGCATACAGGCTTTCGCCGACCAGGGTGGGTTCGAACGGTGGGGTTTTCCAGAGCTCAACGGGATCCACGGGCTGCACGTCGAAGTGGCCATAGACCAGCACCGTCGGTTTGCTGGGGTCAATGATGCGCTCGGCGTAGACCAGTGGCAGACCGACTTCTTCGACGACACGCGCATTGCTGAAGCCCACGGTGCTGTTGAGGTGGGCCACCAACCATTCGGCGGCACGGCGTACATCGGGGTGATAATCGGAAATACCGCTGATACTGGGAATGCGGATGAGGGCTTTGAGATCTTCGAGGAAGCGCTCACTATTGCTCGCAGCATATTGCAAGGCGGCCTGTGTCATGGGTAACATCCTTTCGACACACGAAACATGACGAACATAGATATTATACCCAGCGTTGGGAATTATGAATGAAGAATTAGGAAAGTGCTGTGTTCCATGATTTATAGCTGCAAGCGCCACGCCTGCATTGAATGACTATTGGAGCGCCATACAATGACGACCCTACACACGCGGAGAACGCTGAGGCGCGGAGATACCCCCGTCAATTGGATACACCTCGTGCATGTCCACATTCACCTCTGCGTCTCTGTGCCCTCTGCGTGAGGCATCTCTCATGGTTTGGGGCGCCATACAATGACGCCCCGAACTACAACAGGCACGCTGCACTGGCTAGGGCATTTGTTGCCCGGGCGAATATTATTCGCCCCTACGAGCAATCGTACGACATGCTCTGCGCCTCAGCGTTCTCTGTGAGAGGACGTGTGTCCATTTCAATAATCTATTTCTTTTGGTTTGTAGTCTCGGTCCGCAAGTGACATTCCCGCATTGAGATCGGCCAGCGCAAAACCTGCGGTGGCACGATAGCTCTCGGTGACCTGCAAAATCTCTGCGGGCGAAATCACCGCATCAATCGAAGTAAACCCGTTTGGCGCTCGTTCTTCGACGAGTTTCATCGGCATTTCTGGACCAAAGCCGCGATTGGCGAGCACAATGTTGGCTGTTGCCGGGCGGCGAATCTGGTCGTAGCGTTGTAATGCGTGTGCCGTATCTGTGGGGAACGAGCGCAGGCAGCCAACCAGCACCCGTGCATCCAAAATGGCCTGAGATGCGCCGTTTGAGCCGATGGGGTACATGGGGTGCGCCGCATCACCGAGCAGTGTGGTATGGCCAAACGTCCATTGTGGTAACGGGTCACGGTCCACCATCGGGAAGCGGTAGGTGCCCGGTGCAGAACGAATCAGGGCGGGGATGTCCAACCAGTCAAAATTCCACGCCTCGAAGCGCTCAATGAAATCACTCAACACACCAGGTTGATTCCAGTCCTCGCGTTCGCTGAGCTGCATGTCGGTGGTGCGGAATTCGGCGATGAAGTTGAAGCGCTGTTTGCCGTTAGGGAGGTCGCGGATCGGATAGCCGACAAACTTGTGGTCGGGATGCCCCGCCCACACCATGGTGCGCCCATCAAAGACGGGGGGAATCTCTGCCGTGCCACGCCAGAGCAGGGCACCGTTCCAGCGGGGCATCCCTTCGTCGGGGTAGCGCAGGGCACGCGCCACCGAATGAATGCCGTCGGCGGCGATGACCATGCTGCCCCGCACGCTCGCGCGATGTGCGCCCCGCCGCCCCGCACTGAAGTGGGCGGTGGCGCCGTGTGCATCACTTTCGAGAGCCGTCAGATGATGCCCCGTATGGATGTGGTCGGCACCGATGCGTTCCTGCGTGATGCGCAACAGGGTTGTTTGGAGTGCACCACGGTGAATGGAGAGTTGTGGCCAGTGGTACCCAGCTGCCCGCCCCCGTGACTCGCTCCAGATCTGTTGCCCGCGCCGTGTGAAATAGCGTAGTGTGGTGGGTTGGATGGCGCTAGCGGTGAGGGCGTCGAGCACGCCGAGGGCGTCGAGCTCGCGCGTGGCGTGGGGCAGGAGGTTGATACCAACCCCCAGCGCACGGATTTCGTCCACCGATTCGTAGATGTCACACGGGATGCCGGCAGCGTGTAGGCTGAGTGCCGTCACGAGTCCACCAATGCCGGCACCGATAATGATGGCTGGAGGAGTCATGCGTCACACAATCCGGCCAAACTGGCGCGCAAAAACGTCCAATTTCATCACGATGATGGTGGGGCGCCCGTGTGGACAGGTGCGTGGCCCCGTGCACGCGGCGAGCTGGGTGAGCAGAGCCTGTTGCTCGGCAGTTGATAGCTGTTGCCCCGCCCGAATGGACGTATGGCAGGCCAGTGTAATGAGCATCTTTTCGTGCCAGTTGGGTGGGAGTGAGCCCCCTGCACCGTTGAGGGCATCGGCAATTTGTAGCAATGCGGCCTCGAGCCGGTTGGGGCTGACCGTTGCAGGAATCGCCCGTATGCTCAAGTGGTCGTCATTGATATCAATGCGGAAGCCCCACGAGGCCAGCATGTCCTTGTTGTCGGCCAAGAGGGCGTGTGTGGCTGGTGCCACGTGCACCTGTTGCGGAATCAGCATCGGCTGCATTTCGATTTTGCCGTTGGCGTGTTGCGCCATCAGCCGTTCGTAGTTGATGCGTTCGTGGGCGGCGTGCTGGTCAATGATGTAGAACTCTTGGTCGGGACCTTCTGCCAGAATATAGAGCCCTGCCAACTGCCCGATGATGCGCAATTCGGGGAGCGGGCCACTCTGATTGGTGCGCTGTTGAGCCACAAGCCCCGCCATGGCTGTGCCAGCCGCTTGGGCATCGGGATTGGCGAGTGGGGCGGGGCGAGTAGTGGCGTCGAAGCGTGTTTGCTGCGGTGCCGGTGCGGGTGCCTCAGGAAAGAGCGGACGTTCGCGTTGTGGTGTCCGTGGTGATTGTGGTCGGTCGAGGTCGCGCAGGTATTCGATGCGTGATTCACTGCTGGTATGGGGAGTGGGTGGGGTGGGTGTTGGTGGCGTCTTGGTGGGAGTGACGCCCCAGTCTTGGATGGCCGGAATCTGTTGCAGGATGTGGCGCATGGCACTGGCGAGATTGTCACGCACATAGTCGGGATCACGAAACTTGACTTCACTTTTGGTGGGGTGCACGTTCACGTCAACGGCTGCAGGATCCACGGTGATGGCCACCACCACATATGGGAAGCGCCCTTTCATCAGCAGAGTGTGATATGCCTCGTCAAAAATAGCCGCCAATTGGCCACGTGGTGCGATGGCCCGCCCATTGACACTGATGTGCATGGCTTCGCGGCTACTGCGACTGATGGTCGGGTCAGAGATGAGCCCGTTGATGGCAATCTGAAAGAGACCCTCGCCACGTGCAAAATCAATGGGCACGAGATGGGCGACCACGTCCGTCCCATAGACGGCGAGCATGACATCGTTGATGTTGCCACTGCCGGTGCTCGCCAAGCGCGGCTTGCCATCTACGGCGAGTGTGAAGCGGATGTGCGGGTATGCTAGGGCATAGTGGGTAATCACCGCCGTAATTGCGGCAGTTTCTGCACCCGGGGAACGCAAAAACTCGCGACGCACAGGCAGGTTGTAGAACAAATTGCGGATGAGAAAGGTGGTGCCGACGGGGGCACCAACGGTGCGTTTGTCTTGGATTTCGCTCCCGGCGATGCGCAATTCGACTGCATGATCGCTGGCGACAGTGCGACTCGTACAACTCACCTGGGCTACGGCAGCAATGGAGGGGAGTGCTTCGCCACGAAAGCCGAGCGTGTTGATGGCAAACAAATCTTCGGCTTTACTCAGTTTGGATGTGGCATGGCGCGCAAAGGCGACTTCGATTTGGTCGGCGGGGATCCCACTGCCGTCGTCGCGGATAATCATCTCGGTGATGCCGCCACCACGGATTTCAACCGTCACGGTGCGCGCACCCGCATCAATGGCGTTTTCCACTAATTCTTTGATGACCGATGCAGGACGTTCAACAACCTCACCAGCAGCGATTTGGGCGGCAATGGCAGGTGGGAGAATTCGAATCATGTGTACACCTCGCACGCTTTTCTGTATTATAACGTACAGACACGAATCGCAACGAGAGGATGGGGCAGTGATGCATCGTATTCGCACATTTTGGCGCTGGTTGTGGCCGATTTTGTGGGATCTTGTGCTGATGAGCGCAGGTGCCGCAATATCTGCCATCGGCACACGCATATTTCTCATCCCCAATCAGGTGGTAATTGGTGGGGTGACGGGCATCGGTATCATCACCAACAGCTTTTTTCAGTGGCCCATCGGTGTGGTGGTGGCGCTCATCAATGTGCCCCTCTTATTGATCAGTATGCGCTATCTGGGGGGATGGCGCTTTGCGTTGCGCACTCTCTACACCATTACCGTGATGTCCGTACTCCTCGAATACTCGGCCAACTATCTCGGCGCTGTCACCCAAGACCCCCTGTTGTACAGCCTGTATGGCGGGTTGCTGGTGGGCGTCGGTGGTGGGCTGATTTTCCGGGCACGGAGCACGGGAGGTGGCTTCGACATCGTGGCACGACTCCTCGAAATGCGCTTTGGCTTTGCGCCTGGGCGGAGTGCCTTGTTTCTCAACGGCATCATCTACGCGGTGGCATTTGTCATCTACGGCCCCGAAAAAATCCTCTATGCGTTGCTGGTGAGTTTTGTGGCGAGCCGTGCCGTTGACATGGTGTTGTCGTTGGGTAGTGGTATGAATCAAGTGTTCATCATCACCGACCAACCACAGGCGGTCAGCGATGCCGTGCTCAAATCGCTCAATCGCGGTGTGACTATTGTCTCCGCCAAAGGGGGCTACACGGGGGCGGAACGAGCCATGTTGCTGTGTGTGATGACCCGTAGCGAAGTCCCCAGTTTGACGGCGTTGGTGGCAAGCACCGACGCCAAAGCCTTTGTGGTCGTCGGTGAAGCCGTGGAAGTCTTTGGCAAAGGGTTTCGTGCCCTCCCCGGTTAGTCGGCGACGAGTTGTGCGGCATCCATGAGGCGTGTGACCCCGATTCCGGCACCGCAGGCAACGACACCAACCACGCGACCGCGTAGTGCGGTGCCGAGGTGCTGTGTGGCCGCGAGTGCGACGCCTGCTGCCCCCTCGATTAGGTGGTGCGTCGTGTCAATGTAATCAATCATGGCACGTGCAATTGCGTGTTCGCTGACGAGTACACTCATGTCCACCAGTGACCGATAGTTGGCAAAGGTCACACTGTCTGCTTCGATGCCACCCGCCGTCCCATCCGACAAGGTATCGTCACTGGGGATGTCAACGATGTGCCCGGCACGCACCGATTCGACCATCACCGCTGAATGCTGTGGGTACGCCCCAATCAGCTGTACATGGGGGTGCGTGGCTTTGACGGCGGCTGCGACCCCACCAATGAGCCCACCACCCCCCACCGCGATCACAATCGTGTTGAGGAGTGGAATTTGTGCCAGCATTTCGAGACCGAGTGTGCCCTGCCCTGCCATGATGAGTGGATCGTTGTACGGCGAGATGTACGGTAGGTGATGTGCATCGGCGTAGCTCCGGGCGGCTCCTTCGCTAATCACACTGTCGTGTCCGACGAGGCGGACTTCGGCACCCAAGGCGCGCATGGCAGCGATTTTGACGGGTGAGGCGTGCTCAGGTACAAAAATGATGGCACGACAGTGGGCGAGGCGCGCACTATACGCCACCGCCGCCCCGTGATTCCCCGACGAAGCTGCCACCACGCCGTTGCGGCGTTGCTCGGGTGTAAGCGAAAGCACGGCGTTGAGTGCTCCACGCAGTTTGAATGAACCGGTGTGTTGCACATATTCCTGTTTTATCCAGACATCGGCCTGGCAATGGTGACTGAGGGAATGATGGCGGGCAACTGGTGTGCGGGTGATGTGGGTGGCGATGCGCTGGGCGGCTGCCGTACTTGCAGCGTGTTGTTGTGTGATGTTCAGCATGCTTCCTCCTTGATGTGTTCCATCATACCGCATCATGGCAGGGATGAGCCACTACCGGTGCTAACCCAAGTATGGATATGCGATAATGGAGCCAGATGATCGTAGGCGCACGTGGCGCCATTTGACGGAATCGTGTTATGCCGCACCGTATGCGTCTGCTTATCTGGGATTACCTGCTACTCACGGTTGGTGCCCTGTTGTCTGCGTCGGCAGCACGTTCGTTTCTGGTGCCCAACCAGGTGGTGTCGGGTGGGGTAACCGGTCTTTCCATCATCCTCAACAGTATCATCGGCTTGCCGGTGGGCATCTTGGTCATCGTCTTTAATATTCCACTCTTCATCTTTGGGTGGCGGGCATTGGGTGGGCTCAATTTTGCGTTGCGAACCATCTATGCCACCGTGCTGCTTGCGCTGGGAATTGACTTCTTGGCTCCGTTTGCACCCGTCATCACCACAGATCCACTGCTCTATAGTCTGTATGGCGGGCTGCTCGACGGGGTGGGTGTTGGCCTGGTGCTACGAGCCGGTGGTACTACGGGTGGTACCGACATCGTGGCGCGTATCATCGAACGCCGCTGGGGGGTGGCTCCTGGTCGAGTGATTTTGTTCATGGATGCTGCCATCTTGCTGGGGGCATTCTTTCTGTATGGACCCGACAAAACGTTGTATGGATTGTTGGTTGCGTTCATCGCCACACGTGTGATTGATGCGACGTTGGCTGCAGGCAAAGGATCACGTCAGCTCTTTATTATCACCAGTGCCGCAGATGCCATTGTGCGAGATGTCTTTGCGGAGCTCGGGCGTGGCGTAACGTTGCTCGATGGACGGGGCGCCTATACGCGCAAAGCACGCACGGTGTTGGTCTGTGCAGTTGCGCGCAGCGAGATGGGGATTATCAAAGAAATCATTGCTAGCCATGATCCCGCCGCATTCGTGATTGTTGGCGAGGCACTCGAAGTCATCGGTGAGGGGTTTTCACGCCCATCACTGAGTCCCAATTCGCCTGTTCCACTGGCAAGTGAACATGCCACGTTGCCACTTGCTCGCGACGAGGAAACCACATAGCAGGAGACGAATACTATGGCGACTACCAAACCACTCCCTGTTGACGCAGCAGTGATTACCCGGGCAGTACAACAGTTCCGTACCCCCTTTCATTTGTACGATGAAACCGGTATCCGCCAAGCCATGCGTCGTATGCGTGCCGCATTCGGGTGGGCTCACAATTTTCGCAATTACTTTGCCGTCAAGGCATTGCCCAATCCAGCCATATTACAGATGATTTTGTCGGAAGGGGGCGGGCTCGACTGTAGTTCGTTTACCGAACTGTATATGGCGGCCCAACTCGGTGCCCGCGGCGACGATATCATGTTTACCTCCAACGATACACCACTCGATGAATACCGCATGGCACTCAAACTGGATGCCCACATCAACTTCGACGACGTCGGGCATCTCGACTGGCTTGACCAGCACCAGATCCCCCTACCAGCGCAGGTTTCGTTCCGGTACAATCCGGGTGCTGCCCGTGAGGGGAATACGATTATTGGGCGCCCTGCAGAAGCCAAATTTGGTGTCACTCGTGACCAACTTGCCGACGGGTATCGGCGGGCACAGGCCCGTGGCGCGACACGCTTCGGGTTGCACACCATGGTGGCGTCCAACGAACGCAACGCCGATTATTTTGTGGCCACCGCCGACATGTTGTTTGCCGTCGCACACGACATCCACACGCAAACTGGGATTGAATTCGACTACATCAATCTCGGGGGGGGCATCGGCATTCCCTATCACCCCGACGACCAGTCCGTTGACCTCGAACTCGTATCGGCGGGTGTGGAACGTGCCTTCCAGCGCCACATTGTGGCGACTGGTATGCGCCCACCACGGATCGTGATGGAGTGTGGGCGGGTGATTACGGGACCATACGGCGTGTTGGTGACGCAGGTGCGCCACGCCAAAACCACGTATCGTAACTACATTGGCGTAGACGCATCAATGGCCGACCTGATGCGTCCCGGCATGTATGGCGCTTACCACCATATCAGCGTCCTCGGCAAAGAGACCCACCCAGCCAGTGAAACATACGACGTGGTGGGGTCGTTGTGTGAAAACAACGATAAATTTGCCATACACCGCCAGCTACCCCCCATCGCGGCCGGTGACACGTTGGTGATTCACGATACGGGGGCGCATGGACGGGCCATGGGCTTCAACTACAACGGTAAACTGCGCTGTGGTGAGATATTGCACGGTGCAGATGGACAGCTCCACATGATTCGTCGTGCCGAAAGCATTGACGACTACATGGCCACGTTTGTGCCGTTGCCAGATCACGCCGAGTAGTCGGAAACACGCGTCAACCAGCGTATGAGTGCGTCGTTGAATAGCTGCGGACGTTCGAGATTGCTGATATGTCCGCATTGTGGCACAATCACGCACTGACTGTTGGGGAGTGCATCCGCAACCGACTGACTTTCTGCGACCTGAATAATGGGGTCGTCTGTGGCACCAATCACGAGACTAGGCACCTGGATGGTGGGCAGCAGTGCACTGGCATCTGGGCGGTCGCGAATCATTTCCATGGCGTTGGCGAGTGCATCGGGGCTGGCCTGAAGTGCCATCGTCGCCACATGTGCATGGACGGTTGCCGGTGCATATGCGGAGAGAAGGCGGGGCATCATGATGTCGCGAATCGCTGCTGCCCCGTCGGTACGGGCAATTTGCGCATTGCGTGTACGCACCGCTTTGGTTGCGTCGTCGTCTGCACGTGCGCGGCTGTTGCATATGGCAATCCCGCGGATGCGTGTGGCTGCGTGTCGCCACATCGCCAAGGCCACATAGCCCCCCATTGACAATCCCGCCACTGCAAATTGCTCTACCCCCCGCTGTGTGAGTTGTGCCAAGAGGTGTACTGCGAGGTCGTCTATGCTCCGTGGTTGGGTGGCAGTGAGATGCCATTGTGACGTGCCGAATCCCGCATAATCGAGAGCAATCACTGGCCCATATGCGTGCAGGGGAGCGAGCTGTGGTTGCCACATGCTGCTATTCAGTGGATATGCGTGTAACAGTACGATGGTCATGTGTGTGTACTCCTTGTCTCACGGGTCATGCTTCATGATACCGCGCCGTGCTTCTCATCTCTTTCCCATCCATGCTGTGTATACTCACAAGTGTTTGGTATGTGAGGAGAGATATGCTCCAACGTATTCTCGCACTGTTTATTGCGCTGATGAGTGTGGTGGTGGTGGCAAGTGCCGCAGTAGTCATCTGGTTTTTGGTCATTTACCCATCCCAAGTAGAAACAACGCGTACACCGATTATCCCAGATTGGGTGGCAATTACCAGCGATGGTGAGTTGCAGCTCCACCACAACGGCTATACGCGTGTCTTGCGGGATGATGCCGTTGTGGATGCGGCCACACTCCCCGTGATTTCGCCGGATGGCACACGGGTGGCCTATGTACGCCAGACACAGGGGCAAATCACCCTCAGCGTGTTTGTGCTGGCAAATGAAACCCTCGTAGACGTGTATCCCATTGATGACGCAGTTGTGCGCATGGTGCACTGGTCGCCCAATAGTGCCCTCATCGCAGTGACGAGCAGTGACGGGGCAGTAATGGTGGTGTCTAGTGATGGCACGCAACCGGCTGTCAAGGTGGCATATGGCGAATTGGCGTTTGTGGATTGGTCCCCAACCAGCACCGCCTTGTTGGTACGCCTCGGATTGCTGGGTCGTGATGGTGGCTTGTTGGGGGTCTACGATGTGGCCCAGCAGCGTATTGTCATGTCGCACAGCGATGTGGGCGATTTCCAATCGGCACAATGGGATCAGACCGGTACTGGGTATTACTATGTCGTTGATGCCGGCTTGTTGGATTTGTTGTCAACGCCGCGCTCGGTGATTCGCTATCAACGCTTGGACGGGGTATTTTTTGATATTGTTGATGAAGGCGAAGCAACGATTCGGCTGTTGCCTGCACCGCAACGTGACCAACTGGCCTACATTGCGTCGAATCAAACGACGCGTGTGTTGCGCATTTGGCGCAACGGTGCCATTGAGACTATGAGTGAGAATAGCCCACTCACTGCGTGGTGGTCACCAGATGGACAGATGTTGGCCACACTCACCATCGTTGACGACGAGCAGTTGCGCTGGGAAGTCATTGATGTGACCACCGGTGAGACCAGCGTGTTGTCTACGTTTGCACCCAACGAGCGCATCATTGACGTGTTGCGCTACTTCGACGGTACGTCATTTTCGCCGTGGAGTAGCGATGGGCGTTGGTTGTTGACCACCACACAGGACATCGTGCAGGCGCAAGCAGTGGCTGGGGGGAGCGTTGTGCCACTCGGACCCGGTATTTACGCACAATGGATGCTTGCGAATTTGGTACGATAAAGATAACTGTAGGATTGCATCTACGACGAGAAAGGACGGACGCATGTCACAACGAATATTAGTTGTGGAAGACGAACCAGAGATTTCCGGATATTTGCGTCGTGGCTTGAGCTTCGAAGGCTTCGTGGTTGAGACTGCCGCAGATGGGCAAGCCGCCCTCATTGCGGCCCGTGAACGACCACCCGATGTCATCGTGCTCGACATCATGTTGCCCAAGCTGGACGGCTTCGAAGTCGCTCGGCGCATTCGCACTGCATCCGATGTGCCCATCATCATGTTGACCGCACGCGACGCCGTACCCGATCGTGTCCAGGGACTCGAAGTCGGTGCCGATGACTATCTCGTGAAGCCATTTGCCTTCGAAGAATTGCTCGCCCGTATCAAGGCTCAGTTGCGCCGTGTGCAGGGGCGGAATGCGGGATCCACGTTGCGCTACGGTCCCATCCAGATGGATGTGGCCGCACATGAGGCATCCATCAGTGGCCGCCGCATCGAATTAACGGCCAAGGAATACGAGTTGCTCGAGCTGTTCATGCGCCATCCACAACAAGTGCTGACGCGTGACATCATCTACGACCGTGTGTGGGGCTATGACTTTGGTGGTGAGAGCAACATTATCGAGGTCTACGTGCGTTATTTGCGCCAGAAACTCGAAGCACACAACGAACCTCGCCTCATCCACACGGTGCGTGGCGTGGGCTACATCCTGCGTGAAGAGGACGACAGCGCATCAGCGTGATTCGTCGCGTCGTTGCAACAGTTCAGCGTTTTTTTGTTGTACCCAGAGTGGTGGCACCGCATAAAAAGCACGCTCGGCGTCTGTGATCGTAGTATCCACGGCGCCGAGTGACCATTTGCCGTCTATTTTTACGAATTGTGTGCCAAAGCGTTGGGGACGACGTTTGGCGATTAAGAGGCGGTCCCAGGTGGCTGCAATCACCGACCACGCCCGTGGTTCGGCCTGTTTGGCTGCCGTGCGTGCAAAATGGAGGGCAGTTGCAAACTCTTCGGGTGTTTCACCGTGGAGTAGTACCACCGCAGCATAGTAAAAGTCAGCACCACTGACGATACCACCTTCTACGGCAATATCACAGACGCGTGAACAGCGTTGACGGCGGGCGGTGTCTGCTTCGTCTTGGAGTTGTTCGTCGGCCAAGCGTTCGAGTTCTTGCGAAAACGATTCCGTCATGTGCGTATCCTCGCTCAATGATATGCCCGGCTACTATCTTATCACGTTGACTCATGGATGCGGGGGAGCCCGTACCACAGGAGCGACGGAAAGAGGCGCGGATAGGCACAACGGGCAATCTGGTAGGCAATCCCGGCACTCCCTTGCATCAGTGCTGGTTGTTCGTACATTCCGGGTACACCAGTGGCAGTGACATAACCGCCCCGTTCATGCGCACGGGTTATCATCTGCGTGACCCAATATGTGGCGCGCTCGGCGTAGTAGGGCTGGTGGAATTCGCGTGAGACACTCAACAGGAAATCAATGCTCCCTGCCATGCCACAGCACAACCCGTCGCCATCGTGCATCCCGGCCTGGTCAATGCCATCGAGCAGGGCGTGGAGCTGCGCAGATGGTTGTCCGCTGCGTTCATGGCTTTGTAGGACGAGTCGTACCATGCCGGGACCGAGTGTGCCATGACACCAGGTGAGGGGATAGGTAGGTGGCTGTGTGCGTGTATCGGCCCAACCACCATGCGCCTCGTCGTAAAAACGGTCTTGGTGTTGCACGATGTCGTATACCGCCCGTAAAAATCGAAAATCGTGGGTGAGCTCGTAGAGGCGGGTGAGTGCAAGGGCGATGCCACTACTGCCGAATCCCCCGAGTGAGAGTTGCTGCCCTGCCCACGTGCGCTCATTCTGCGGGTTGCGTTGGCGCAGTTGCAACAAGCGTTCACCAGCCGCGAGGGCCAGCATCTGCCAGCCACGCAGGGGTTCGATGCGGTGCAACGCAATAAATGCGATGACTGTGCTTGCGATCCCATGCACCGCATCTGCGGCCGGGTGAGCATACATGTGGGGGAGATTCATCTCTTTGACGTGTTTCCACAACATGTCACACAAATGCGGCAGCTGGAGCATGGGAGTCGCGAGTGCGATGGCGTATCCCACCCCTCCGAGATGATGCGGTTGATGTTGGAGCAGACTGATGGCATGGAAAAAGCCGCGAGCAGCCGTTTGTATGGTGATGTCGTCGTTGCTCAGGCTACTGAGTGCACTCAACGCAAGCGCAATACCACTGACCCCGTCCACGAGACCGGCATCCGCATAATTGACACCTCGCGTGTGGTCGTCGTGGGGCATCACAAACCAGGTACACCCCGTGGGCATGGCCACCTGATTCGCCACAATAGTTGCAATCAGTTGGAGCGCTTCGCCACCGAGTTGTTCACTCGTGTAGTTGGTAATTTGTTTGGTCAACCAGGGGGCGCGCCCATCCGGTGTATCACGGCAAGGAGTCAATGCGAGATGGAGTTGGGCGGCGTGCCACAGCTGCGTGTAGCGCGTCATCTCAGACAGGCGTGCAATAATCGCCGTGTAGTCGCTTGCTTGATAGAGCTGAGGTGTACGCATACGGGCACAGGCGTCAATGATGGTGCGTTCCGCGGTATGACTATTGACCTGTACGGGGATGGTACTGAGGATTTGGGCGAGTACCATGCTGGCTTCGAATCCATCGCGTACCCGTGGGAATTCGTAGAGCAACGGCAGTAGCTGATACCCTTTGGGTGTCGGTGAAAACGCCACCCGTTGCTGGAACATGGGCTGACTGTAGAGGGCGTGCACCACATCGCGGGCGCGTTGTAGGATGGCATCGCTGGTGTGTTGGTACCCGGCTAGGGTGTCATCCACGTACCGATCTAACCACGGGCGTGTGTCGTCTGCGTGGGGGGCAAAACTTGTTGGCCACACGCTGTACGACCCCGTGGTGCGTTCGCTACCCACAATGCCATGTGCGAGTGATGCGCCATCAACGGGTGCAATCATGCTTGCATCGAGCACCCACACATCTCGGGCACTCGTGAGAATGGCGTCACGGTTGAGCTGTACGATGCCACACACCGTACAGAGTGCGGCCAGGCTCCCGAGGGCATACGCAATTTGTGGCATGGTGTCGGGTGCTGGTGCCACAGTCGCAGGCACGGCAATCCAGTGGGCTTCGTCGCGTACTACGCGTGCAGGGAACTTGATGGGGATCTGTGCCCCGCGGCGATTGAGCCATGTGGTGATATGGCTGAGCACGTCACTTTGTGGTGCCGGATGGGGCACATATGTAATCTGCTGGGTGGTGAGCAGAATGGTGATGCCACCGACACGCTGATAGATGGCCGGTGCATCCGCAAACCCACTAATCTGGGGAGTGGCCCCTTGCATACCACAGTGCTGACGCAACAACAACCAGTCACGCGTGAGATGGGTCATGGCGGTCGTGAGTGTCGTCGAGAGGTCGGCAATGGTGGTGGCCAGCATGCGCATCAGCCAGGGATGATCGCTAGCAAACTGGTGCCACACGTCGTCGTTGAGGAGTGGGGACAAGGCGTGCGCACGACTCGGTATCGCCCCCCGCATGGCGCGTTGTGCCGTCCACGTGCGGACTGCGTCATCGGCGATGCTAACAAGCCGGGGGAGTACCCACGCATGAATGTGCGCAGGGGTGTGTGCCACACTGAGATGGCTGGTCAGCCAGTGGGCAAATGGCGTGACCACGGCCAGCGTGTGTGGCGATGCCTCTGGTACGTACTGTTGGGCGCCGTTTAGCTGCTCGTTGGTGACGACCGCATCCCAGATATCGGTGAGGATGCGTCCCCAGAGTGGCAGGTCGTCGAGGGCAGCCACATATGTGGTGTCACAACATAATGTAACTAGTTGCGGCTGCCCCCAGCCGTTGCGTGTCAGATAGCTCTGCCATTCAATGTCGCTGGCAGTTGCAATGGCATGTTGCCACGATTCGATACGCCGCTCGATACGAAACGGGTCGAGATGCTGTGCGCTATAGTGCCCGCTCAGTCGTTCGTAGACGAGTGAAGCCTGCCCGATGAGCGTGCGAATTTCGTGGTCGCTACTCACACCGTACTCCCTAGTGCTGGGCGTTCGCCAAACAAGGCACGCCCAACACGCACCATCGTGGCACCCTCTGCGATGGCCACATCCACGTCTCCACTCATCCCCATCGAGAGTTCGTTGAATGGGTGGTGCGGGCATGCTTCTGCGAGCAGGTCGCGCAACATGCGTAGCGACGCAAACACTGGTCGCACCTGTTCAGCATCGTCGCTATAGGGGGCAATGGTCATCAGCCCACATATGGTCAGCCCGGGGAGCTGTGCCACTGCTTGGACCATCGCTACGAGTGCGGTCCGTACGTCACGCGATGTGTCCCAGCCACGTGCGTCAATTCCCTCTTTGCTGAGTTCTCCCGAAATATTGCACTGTAGCAGAATGTTGCGCTGCGCTATGCCGAGGTCTTGGGTGTGTCGGCTGATGCTCTGTGCGAGCTCGATGCTGTCAACTGAATGAATGTAATCAAACAACTGTACGGCACGTTTCGCTTTATTGCGCTGTAAATGGCCAATGAGGTGCCAAGTGAGTTGACTGCGCACGGATGCGAGTTCTTGGATTTTACCCTCGGCTTCTTGGACACGATTTTCGCCAAAATCATGCAACCCGGCCTCAAGCGCTTGTGCAACGAGTGATGCGGGGTGTGTTTTGCTGACGCCGATTAAGCGAATCTGCTGTGGGTCACGTCCTGCGGCCACTGCCGCCTGAGCCAGCCGTTGTTGTATGCGGGTCACTGCCTGTTGCATCGTTGCGCCTCCGTTTTTTCAAATTGTACCATGGTGCGGCGCTTTCTACCGTACCAGCAATGACATGGTGGGATGTGCGCATGCACCACATACACGCCACCCATCCCATACACACCACGGCGTGTACGGGATGGGTGGCACGTGTTGGTCGAGGGAGGCTACTGTTTGGTTTCAGCGAGTCCAGCCTCGACGAGTTCGCGTGTGACTTCTTGGTGGCCATGTTGGCGTGCCAGGCTTTCGATGGTCATCTGGAGTTGTCGAGAAGCCGAAATTCGTGGTAGATAGGGGAGCTTTTCGAGGGTGCTGTCGAGTAACGTGCGGGCATCACTCGTCCAGGGAATATTGCCGTGACTATCCGTTGCAATGGCAGCCGCTGGTGAGCGTAATGCGGCATAGGCCGCATCAACGGGGAGGAAGTTGAGCAAGCCTTCGTAGAGACGGTTGACGACCTCTTGGCAGAGGTAGACACACCCACGCAGCCCCATGTAGGGCGTCCCCACGGCGCGCCGTACTGCGGGGCCGGGAAAGGCTGCCGGAATGAAGTTGGTGTATTTGCTCCCTGCTTCACGCAAGTAGATGCGTTCATTCATTGACCCAAACAAGAACGATGGGGCGCGTTTGTGGATGTGCTGACGAATGGATTCATTGTCGTAATCGCCGGGGCGTCGTGGTCGTGCCGCAGCAAAGACAACTTTCATGCCCATTTCATCGCCCAAAAAGCGCGCAATACCTTCAGCATGTGAGAGCCCGGCTACCACACCCATATCGAGTGTGCCAAACCAGTCACCTTGGGGGCCACGCCATAAATCCCAGACGGCTTGGAGTGTGGTGCGTTTTTCGTTCCGGATAAAGGCTTCGGCCTGCACACTCGTACCGAGGTGTGCGGCTAATTCGCGGATAAACGAGATGCTGTCTTGCATGCCAAAGGGTGCATACAAGATGGGTTTACCGAGATCGGTGGCCAGCCCCGTGCCAAACTCTTTGTAGAGCACCACATTCACCGCCGCCGCAGCCAAGCGTGGAGTGTCGCTGAGGGTGGTTTCGTATGGGTAGACGATATTGACCGTGCCACCCGCACCTTCGATCATGCGTTTGATTTCGGCCAACTCGGAGGGCGCATTAAAACACCCATAGGTGGGACCAATGATATTGACCGCGGTGGGGATAGTCGCAATTCCGGCACTCTGGGTGGCACCGTACTCATCCCACAACCAGCGTAATACGCGGTCGCGCCCCGCCCATTCGTCTTCGGCGAGTGAATTACTATAGTAGAAGCGTGTGCCGACACCGAGTTGTTTGACGAGGGCCGAATGATCGGAGCCAATCATTTCGGATTCTGCGGTTGAGACAACGATGACATGCTTGTCTTTGAGGATGCCCTGGGCTGCCAGGTTGTCGTATGTCCACTTGACTTTGTCTTGGGTTCCCTTACCGCCGACCTCTTGCTCGGTCATGGTCGCAGGCGTCAGATTTTCGATGTGCGGTACGGCATCCGTGTAGTCGGGGACGGCAGTACCCACCAGATTAAAACAGCCCACTGGCGCATCACAGATGACGTGGACGTCAGGCATCGGGCACATGCTCCATACGGCCGCCCAGTAGCCACTCGTATCAGACAAATCACGCAGAACGGTTGGTGGCATCACTGATTCTCCTTATTCTGCCGTCGTAAAGAACTCTTGCATCCAACGATAGCGTTCACCCTTGGTCAGCACACTTGCCACAAACTCAATGGTTGCGCTCATGCCACCGGTCAAGAAAAAGGGACGCGAGGCGAGTTGGTTGGTAAAATACATGGCTGGTATGCCACGCTCTTTGGCGACACTCGCCAGCGGTGTCGTCCCAAAGACCAAGTCGGGCGCATAACGGTCAATGGCAGCCACATCTTCTTCCAGTGCTTTGCGGTAGATGACTTCTTTGGTGCCATGTGCTTTCAACCACAGTTCATCGGGGAGCACGAGTGGGTCTTGACCGATGCTCGTTGACACATAGGGCACCTCGGCACCAGCTTCGACCAACATGCGTGCATACGCTAATTCGGTGCCTTCGTAGCCGGTGACCATGACACGACCACTGAGGGGACGTTCGGCAACCAGCGCCGTCGCTTTGGCGCGCTCTTCGTCGGCCACCTGCTGCACAAGTGCCGGATCAAGCCCAAGGATGTTGCCAATACTTTTGAGCCACGCATACGTTCCCGTGATGCCCACGGGGGCACCACCCACCACCGGCATACCCCAGTTGCGCGCCGTGTTGATGCTTTCCTTGTAAAAGGGGTGCAGTGGTGCGAGCGCGCCTGCGCGCCCCGCCCGCCGGAAGTCGTCGATGGAGCGTCCGGGGAGAAATATGGTCTCGCTGACACCCATGCGTCGCAAAATGGCGTCAATCATCAGGGGGTCAGCCGGAAAAACTTCACCGAGCAGAACCACGCTTTTGCTGTTGACATGTCCTTCGCGTTCGGCCAAGCGGTTGAGGAGTGCGGCTACTGCGATATCTTTGGCTTCGGGATGCGAATGAATGGCGTATGCGGGGACGCGCACGAGTACCACTTCGGCATCACCGATTCTGCGGGGGAGGAGTTCTTCGGGCATGCCTGCGGTTTCGGCCACGCACAGTGATACCACGGGAATCAGGCGTGCACCGGGCTCTTTGGCGGCCACCTCGATGGCGGCCCGGGTGCCTTCGACCACTTGGCCACTCATCAGTTCTGCGGTGCCGAGCTGTGGTGCCACAATTGATTTGCTGGCTCCATAAAAATGTGTCACGAAGGTGAGCCCGTACAAACAGCCGGTATCGGTAGCCATGACGGGGTGTGACCCTTCGATGCGGGTCAATATGCGCAACGAGCCGAAGGCAGGGCACATCGACTGGGGATGTAATTTGCAGGGTTGAGTAGTTGGTTGGGTAGTTGTTGCAAGTGGGATAATATCACTCATTATCACTCCTTTTGTATGATGTCGTACAGATTTGATACTACACACGTCACAAAGAACGGGGGTGATCCCCATTCTTCGTGGTAGTTTACTCGTCGTTGACTGTTGCTGGGTCAATCCGTGCGTAGGTATCGGTGGCTTGGCGATTGGTGTAATACGCCGCCACAACAAACCCCACAATCACGAGTGCCAGCGGAACAAAACACAACACGAATCCAGACGTTGATATCCCTGATCCCATACCTTTACTCTCCTTCCCATCCACTCTATCGCTTCACGTGTTGCCACGATGAGCTTCAAATTACGGGTTCTCCGGCGGTTGTACCCGCAGGAGCATGCGACGGCATAATCAGCTCGCGCATTTTGGCCGGGTCAAAGCGAAAATTCGCCATCAAATCCAACACGTGTTGGAAGTGATGTGCGGGAATCGTCACAAACAGTTCACCTGGTGCGAGGCGGTTGTGCATGCGCCCACCCCCATCCCCCGTCGCAAAGACACTGTTGCGCTTGTTGATGGGAGTGGCAAAAATAGACGCACACGCAGATGGTCCAACTTCGCCAATCGGGAATTCACCTTCACGTACCGATGCCGCACCAGCGATTTGCATGGCGTGGAGTGCATCGGTCACGATGATGACCGAATCAATGGTGACACCCTCGGGCACGTCGTTGAGGGGGGCAGCCGCGAGGGCGATGATGCTCCCGTCGGCGAGGCGTTCACTCTGGGCCTTGTTGCGCTTGGCGGCTTCTGGGGTGAAAAACCCCTGTGCCATCGTCAAGTATTCACCTTCGGTGATGAGTGGTGCCGCCTTGGGCAGCAGACCGAGATGCCATAACCCCACGTAGCAATCATGGTTGTGCGCATCCACATAGACACGCCGACCACTTTCTGCTTCGCGTACAATCCCACATGCTACCACCTGTACCGGTTCGTATCCCGCAGGGATAGCGGTACGGCAGTAGGTGATGGCTACTGGTGGGCGTTTGACTTTCATCATGTCCACGAGCACATGATGCAGTTGTTTGGGGTCTACGGTCATGGCTGTCTCCTAGCGATAGGTTGGGGCATCCATCTCACGCAAATCGACATAACTAAATATCTGGCCAGAACGCCGGAGCGCCGATAGGAACGCCGCCTTGTTGTCAATATCATCAATGGCACCAATGCGGATTTCGACGGAACCAGATGTCACGGTGACGCCCTCTTGGTCACTGCGACTCAAATCGGTCACGTACAAGCCAATTGATTCCATCACCTGCTTGACCTTGAGTTGCACGGGGTCCGTCGTTTGGACTTGTGGGATGATTGACGGGGTCAACGACAACATGGGGATGCCCTTGCTGGCACTTGTCCCCGCAAAGAGTTCGTCTTTGCTGGCAGATTCCGGTTTACCTTCAGGCTCCTCGGCACCAAAGACACGCAAGAAATCATGGTATTCGAGCGGGGTGTAGTCGGTACATGGTGGAATGCTGTTGGTGGCGATGCGTTGTGCTAAATCAGTGAAAATCGCATCGAACTGTTCGTCTTCGAGCGCCAATTTACAGGCATCCGCCAGTTCGCGCACTTTGCGACTCAGCGGGATGCGCGCCAAGATGGGCAGTCCGACGGCCCGGGCATAGGTGTCTGCGGTATCGCTCCCGTCATCGCGATTGATGACCAGTCCGAGGATCGAGGTGGTGCCCCCCATCTCGCGGAAGTAGCTGGCCGCCTTGGCAATGTTGTTGGCGGCATACAGGGATTGGCGGTCGTGCCCGACCACGATGATGACGTGTTCGGCGAGTGAGCGTGCCAGTGGGGTGGCAAACCCCCCACACACCACGTCACCCAAGAAATCCATCACCACGTAGTCGAGATTCCATTTGCTCAGCCCCAGACCTTCCAGCGTTTTGAATCCCGACGAAATCCCCTGTCCACCACAGCCACGCCCGACTTCTGGGCCACCGAGTTCACAGCCATACAACACGTAGCCAGGTTTGAGCTCGCTCCGATAGATGACATCGCCAACGCTCAGCTCGTCTTCGCGTCCCTGCTCTTTGTAGAGGCGCCACTGTTCACCGAGTGTGGGCAACGAGCGCCCCGCAAAGACCGTATTACACGAGTCGTGCTTGGGGTCACACCCCAGTTGCAAGACGCGGTGTCCATCAAATGTCAGTCGTGAGGTGAGATTCGAGGTAAAGAAACTTTTCCCCATCCCGCCTTTCCCATAAATAGCCAGCATGCGTGGTGCCATGGGTACCTTCGCTTCTAGACTGACAACCATGTCAGCAATAATTTCAAACAACGTTCATCATGAAGGGCGATATCGTAGGCCATCTGGATGTCGTGAATGGAGCCCGTGTGCGTCAACAACGCACCCACGTTGAGTTCGCCAGATGCAATCAAATCGCGGCAACGCACCAAATCACCCGGTGCCCATTCCTTGGCAGTGAGCACTTTGGCTTGTGCCAAAAAGAGTGGCATATAAGGAATGCGAATTTCATCGTAGTAGCCGAGCAGTACGATGACGCCATGTGGTGCGAGGCGTGCCAGAGTGCTCTGGAGTGCGCCCATGCTCCCGCTGGCTTCGACGATGATGTCAAAGGGTGTGCTGGTCTGTGCCGTCAGTGGAATTTCCGAGACGTCGTAGATGGTTGTAGCCTGTGCATGGATTAGCCGCAAGGGGTTCTTGTCAACCACACTTACATCGGCACCCCGCAACACGGCGATGCGAGCTGCAAGTTGTCCCACTGGCCCCTGCCCTATTACGAGCACCCGCTTGTCCTGCAGATCACCGGCCACATCAATGCCGTGCATGGCGGTAGCGGCGAGTGCTAGTAGGACGCCGTGCGTTGGCTCGACCCCGTCGAGTGACACGACGCGACGATGATCTACGTGCACGCGCTGTGCTTGGCCCCCCCAGGCAGGATTGACTCCTTCGTAGCAACGGGCCCCACCCACGTAGACCATCTGCCCCAGCATTGTGGCGGGGACATCGGTGCCGGCCGCACAAATCTGCCCGACGGTCTCGTAGCCGGGGATAACCGGGAACTGGAGCATGGGATGAGGCATTTGCCCTGCCATCAGCATGCGTTCTGTGCCGGCACTAATCGAGGTATAGTGTGTCTGCACGGCTACCTCGTGTGGTGCGAGTGCCGTCAGAGATACTTCTTTGATGGCTACGGTGTTGACCGCAGAGATAACGACAGCAGCGGTATGTTCCATTTAGTAACCCCGTTGGGCTTGACGACGTTGTTGCCCTGCCATGATGCCGCGTCGTACGAATTGGGCACAGTTGATGAGGTAGGTGGCATATGCACATAGCATGGTTGCCATGACTGCATCATCGCTCCAGCCCAGATAGCGCACCACAAAGTACATGTTGTGGGTGAGGATGGCGACCAAATTGCCCACATCTTCCCAGTAGAATTCTTTGGCCAAAAAGTAGTGACCGAAGATTTCTTTCTCCCAAATCATGCCAGTAATGGTGATGACCCACAGAATCGCGATTTTGCAGATGATGCTCAGCGTGGCAATCTCGTAGCCGCTCTGTGTGCGCCACGCCTGATAGACGAGGTAGGCACTAATCACGAATACGACGAACTGCGTGGGTGCCAAGATGGCTTGCACTTTGGTCCAGATGCTCTGATCGCGGCGTGCCAATTGCTCGGCGGTGTAGGCAAGCGACATGTGCACCTCGTATCAACATGCGTGGTCATTACCTACGATTATAATTGGCGTACTTTTTCTTTACGGTATGCAATTCATACACAAAATCTGTATCTTTGGCGTATGTAGGAATGTCCCCCAATGCTGGGTGACGAGCGTACAACAACAGGCGCCGTGGTGCGGCATACACCAGCAGCGCCTGTTGTCCATTTGCATGGTATGTGGGCACAGTTTATGAACGTATTCCGACAGCGGAAACTATCATGCACCACACAAATATCATGACACCACTTGCGTTGTAAAAAATGGCACGCGCCCGTGGATCTGTCATCGTGAGGAATTTGCGTTGGGTGGGGATTTGACCGAGGCCGAGCACTACCATGATGGCGGCTGCATAGGTGTGTCCACTGACAAACATGTAAACGATTGCTGCCAACAGCGCCACATTAATGGTAATCACTGCACTCATGGCTGCCCAGCTTGCCCCCATCTGAGCGGGAATTGATTTGATTCCCATCTGGCGATCACCTTCGATGCTTTTAAAATCGTTGATGGTCATAATCCCGTGGGCACCGAGTGAATAGAGTGCGGCCAAGAGCAGGCTACTCCCAGTCAATTCTGCAAATGCGAGGTGACCTGCAATCCAGGGCAACCCTTCGTACGAGATGGCGACCAGCGTATTGCCGATCCAGCCCAGCTTTTTGGCGCGTAACGGCTCTGCACTATAGGCGATGGCCAAAAAGATGCCGAGGAGGGTAATATAGACCACTGGCAATCCATAGATGGATGCAATCCCGACGCCGAGTACAGTGAGCACCGCAATTGTCCAGAAGACGTGGCGCATCGAGACGAGCCCGGCAGGGATAGGGCGTTGAGGCTCATTGATGGCGTCTACTTCGCGGTCGCAGTATTCGTTGATGACCTGCGACAAGCCGCACAAAATGGGTCCCGCCAAGAGGGTGCCGAGGGCGATACGGGCAACGGTGACTGCTTCGAAATAGGTGGCGCCCGATGCGATGGTGCCACACAAAAATGCGAACACGGGGGGGAACCAGGTGACTGGTTTCATCAGCATGATTGAACGCGCTACCATGGTCCGGACCGACATGGGTTCACGTGCCTGGGTGGTTGTGGGTAGTGGCAGATTTCCAGCCATGGTGATCTCCTCAAGGCCGTTGCGTGGTGAATCGTGGTGCTATGAAGGTTGCGAATTGTGCCTCAATCATACCACGAAAGTAATAATTGCAAGCAGACATCACACAAACGCGCCGTGCATTGCACGGCGCGTTTGTTGCATCACGCTGGGGTTAGGGAGCCGATGATGTGGTTGACAGCACGTCAGGAACTTGTCCGTCTTTGGCTGCACCGGGGGGAACCACGGCACCCTGGTGACACATCCAGCACGACGGCGTCTTGTTGGCCATAATCGAGCTGTAGTTGTCTTTCATGTGCTTGGACATCTGCAACATCCAGATGGCGTGTTGTTTCTGGTCACGGCCGCCATTCTCTACCCCGGTGGCGGGGAAGTAACGCGCGTTGTGACAGAAGGTACACCCCTGGCCAAGGCTGAGGTTCATGTGGTACATCACGTACTGATTGAGCTCAGCTTCGTCCAACGACTTCGATTCGTCGCCAGTAATGACCAACCCACCCGGGTATTCGCGGTCAAGGGGCAAGCGGAAGTTGTTGGGCAGCGTGTTCTGGATTTCCACGGGGTACGTGCCCTTGGTCAGTACAGGCTGACCATTATGACACGTGGCACACGTAATCTGGAAGCCAACCTTTTGCCCTTCGAGGGGCACGGGGAGCTTGCTGATATAGGTGCGGTTAAGGTCACCAGCCATCAACATCATGGCACGCGCTTTGACTTTTTTCTCGTTGCCGTCATCGGCGAAGTTGTTGATGTTGTGGCAGTAGCTACAATCAACTTTGAGCCCACCAGATACCTGTGCCGTCATGTACGCGGTGATTTGTTGCGTGTTCCAGCCCTTGAGCACCTGAACGTTTTTCGGTTCTGGGTTCTCTTGGGTGTACGTTTGCATGGCCGCCAACGACTCGGGCTTCAGGTAGTTTCCTGCCGGGTCATAGTTGTTGTAGATTGGTGATGTCGGGATGGGTTTTGGCGCTGGTGGTTGTACCAGGGCCCAGATCCACCAGAATGCGACGATGCTGAGGACCATGGTTGTCGCTGCCACAGCACCTGCTACCAAGTTGAACTTGGTATCTTCATTCATTGGTGGGAAGACACTCGGGTTACTCGACATATGTGTTCCTCTCCGCAGGTCTTCTGCGGTGGTGTGAGGCGCATCACCACTGGCGATGCGCCGTATCACACATTACTTGCTGAAGACGTACTGCGACCAATCCTCGGTGGACATCGGTGCAACGATTTGAGCACCCTGTGCCCATACAAACCAGTTGTCGATGAGCGTGCCACTGATGAGGATACCAATTGCACCCGTGATGGCGCACAATGCGGCAAACCACCACGCCCACAAGTGAATGTTGTACGAGTTGGCATTAAAGCCCATCGTCCAGCGCCAGAAGAGCTGGGCGCGATGTGTGCCCGAACCTTCCACCAACATCTCGTCAATTTCGCGCTCGGCGCCCCACTTGGAAGTGGCCACGATGGTGGCACCGTGAATGGCGAGCAACAGCACTGAACCGAGCAAGAAGAAGATGGAGACCATGTGCAGTGGATCGTAGTAGATGTTGCCAACTTGAATGTTGACGTAGTTGGTCCAGTCAAGAACCGCCCGGAATCCCTGCCCTGGTGCATCTGCCCAGTAGCCGCGTAAAACTGGCCGGAACAGGTAGATCGTGAAGTACAACAACAATGCCGACCAAAACCCTGCGGCCAAATGGGGCGCTAACCCCGTCTTGCGTGCCCGCTCGTAGAGCCGTGCAGCCCATGCAACGACGGCGATGTGCAAGAACAAGGTGGCCACCAAGTAATCGGCACCGTCATACCACGGCACATTCCACGATAATCCGTACTTCCCTGCTGGTGGCATCACCGCAAGATTCCAGAATTCGCGTATGAATGCAATCGGATTGTTGCCGACTTCGTGCATGTAGCTGGTGAGAATGATGAATACACACACCATGAAGGCTGCGAGTCCAATCACACCCCATACCCCCACATGAATGGGTAGGACGCGCCCGTTGCCGAAGAGCCGCTCCATGAATGAAATGTGCATGGGGCTACCGATGGTGCCGTCGAGACCCTGGACACTCTCAGCAGCGTCGAGATCGGGTTGGGGATCCAGCCCGTCACTGCGCTTGGAAAAGACAATCCCGAGACCGACCAACACGACCCCAGCACCGGTACCACTCCATACGGGGATGCGATCCCAGAAGGCCCAGAAGGCATTCCAGTCGTATACGAGCGTACCAGAAAGGAAGATACACACATTTGCAAACAACACCGATGCGGCACCTGCCCAGAATGCTAAGCGGTGAATACCGATTTCGCCGATACTGTAGCCGAGAATGTTGCGCCAAAAGACGTCAACGTTGTGCTCGGTTACCGGCCGACGTGCAGCACTCAAAATCGCTGAACCGTGCATGTGCAAGAAGAGCGTCGAAGCAAACAGTAAAGTTACACCAATCGCATGGAATGGATTATAGAAAAAGTTGTAGTACTGATAGCCGATATTGCTCAACCAGTCGAGGTGATGCGTAATACCGAGCGGGAATCCGTGCCCCCACGCACCCATCGCAACAGGGCGCAGAATCTGCAAGGTCACCCACGACGAAACTACGGCCCCGAAGGCAATCGGAATCTCTAAACCCATCTTGAGCTTCAGGCTGATATCAACCTGACGAAGCATCCAGCTGACAAAGGCGATGGTGGCAAATGCCACAATCCACTGCCAGGCAAACCCTGGCTCACCCAAACCAACAATCCGCAGCCCAGCACTAATCGGCGGTGGCTCAAGTGCCGTCGCCAAAATGTTGAACCGCTTTTCGATAAACATGGCCTGATAGAAATACGTCAACACACCTAATGCAATACTGACGATTGCAGTACCACCAAAGAACCCGACGTAAAAAGGACCTACCCAGAAGTCCAATGGGTCATGCCCAAACATCTTCTCGGCTAACGTGCCGCCTGGTCGCTTGTAACGCGCCTCGACTGCCTCATAGCTAATCTCGGCGGCGCGAAGGCCTGCGCCTGTCGAGCTCGCTGAAGCCATTGAAGTGCGATACTCACCATCGGGTTGCAGCAGTGGCTTTTGTGGCGCATCAGACATCGCAGACACTCGCTTTCTAGCGTGTGGCAGAGATCAAATAAGCACCTGCCGTCTCACCACGGGCTAATTCCAAAACTTCCACCATACCCATACACATCAGCGGGTCGAACGGGAGCCGCTCGACCCGCCGTGCTCGTCGCAGTGCGACGTTCCTACAACTTACTGACCAAGTGCCCCGAACACGCTGCTGTACTTGTCGGAGCTGAGAACCACGAAGTGATTCAACAACGCCATCACGATACCGAGCAATGTACTGAGTACTACCGCTGTCTTGAATTCAATTGGACGATTCATGACGCTATACCTCTACTTCATGCTGCTACACACCGGTAGCCCATCAACACTAGAACCAGGGTCTCCATGTCCAGATCAAAATGTGGGCGACCAGTGCGATTGCACCGAAACCATACATCGTTTTCACGACGATCCCGTGCACCAACCACTCTTCGTTGTTAAAGAGCGACTTCCATTGTGCCGGCACCAAGTCATTCTTGTTGTCCGCCATTGTTGTCACCCCCTTTCCTCATCACTATACGTTCTGGGTTTGGTTGCCCCCCCAAGCTCCCCTTCGAGCTTCGTCTTGCGACGCCATCTACCGTACTTGCTTGGTTGGACTTGTCTCGATTATAGGATTGAAAAAACCCCATTGTCAATTGTTTTATTTACACATTAGATATATATTCACTATGCAAAAACTGTGCAACACGCGTTTGTTCCATTTTCGTCGCGTGTGTGCGCTCGTTCGATACACCGCCACCCATATGCGCTCGTATACGACGAAGTGATAACTACAAATCAGGCATCTGATAGCATCATAGGTCTTCTTTCTACGACATACTCTGTACTACAACATAGTGCAGATTTGTTACTACGTCTTCCCCTGTTCCGGTGACATTTTTTGCCGTATATCGTGAACTTCCCCTACTTCATGTGACTCCGTAGTTGGACGACTATGCAGACATGTGCTGCCAAATTAGCGCATAATAATTTACACATTTACAGGGCATGGTGTTTGTGCGTGGCAAGAGTCGTGCGAGTAAGAGAACATCCAGATAGTCGGTTCGCACTTTTGGCTGGACAATTGCACAGAAATTCAGGCGCACCTATTCTGTACCCACTGATCGTGCTCCGGTAGATGCGCACTGGATGAGAGACGGCAGATGTGTGGAAAATGATGATATAGATGATTAGAATGCACCGAAGAAGCACTGTTGACCACGATGACCGTGTTGCAAAATAATTAACACTTCCATAAACAACGATAAAGCGAATGATGAGAATATCTGTGCATATGCAACGGTTTGACAATACATATACAGTGGGTATACAATCAGGGCGAAACGGTGTCAGTTCAATGAAATGGAGTAAACGATAACGTTTCTCGTATATGGGTGAGATACCAAGGCAGAGTGCTCGGGTATATACACCAACGAAACGAATAGGTGGTGTTCGATGATTGATCAAATTCGACACCTACTTGCCTTCTCCAACACCGCGCGCTACAACATCAAGGCAGTAGTTCAACAAACGCAAGTCAATGTTTCGACATTGCGTGCTTGGGAACAACGCTACGGCGTACCACGGCCGACTCGCACCGAACATGGTCACCGTCTCTATTCTCAACGTGACATTGAAATAATCAAGTGGCTCAAAAAAGCAACCGAGGATGGGATTGCGATTAGTCAGGCTGTATCACTGTTACAGTCCGACCAAGAGCAGGTACCAGACATGGTCGCACAAGCCCCTGATACTGCTCGTGGTCGTACGCTCCATGTGGGGGATGCTGGTTGGCCAGATTTGCAGCATCAGATTTCCGATGCATTGGTAAGTGCAAACATTCGTCAGGCGCATGCACTGATGAATACGGCGATGACGCTCTTTCCGGTGGATGTACTCGTGCATGATGTGATTTTGCCGATATTGGACGAGCTGGGCAATCGCTGGATGTACGGCAACGAATACACGTTGCAGCTACAGATTGCGGTGCAGTTTGTGCGCCAGCGGCTGATGAGCCTGCTACAGGTGCATGCCACATTCGGCAGTGGTCCCCGTGTGTTGTGTGGCACAACCACCACCGATGAACACGACATTGCGTCGCTGATTTTTTCGGTGTTGCTGGAGCAACAATCATGGGAAGTGGTGCATATCGGGCCCAATATCGGGATTCATGGGATTAGTGAGCTGATGGTGACACAGGCACCTGCCATTCTCGTGCTTTCTGCGTCTATGGCCGAGCATGTGGTATCACTCCAGCAAATTGGGCAGTTGATGGTATCGCTCCATCATCACGGATTGCGTTTTGCGTATGCGGGACGCGCCTTTGTGCAAAACCCAGAACTGTGCCGGCGCATGCCGGGGACATATTTAGGCGACGATTTTGTGACCGCATGTCAAACCATGCAGGTCATCGGTGATGAGCTAATGGCAAGTGGGGCATTTGCAGCACGTGAGCAACGCGGGCGTGTCCGGCTGGGAATGCAATGACACACAAAGGAGCCGAAGATGCGTGCGATTGATGATTGGCTGATAGAGCACGGTAATCGGGTCGCATCCGAACTTGACCGACGCGCTGACCAGATTTGTCGAGCGGTGAGCGCACAACTCGAACGTACCTACCCCGGCTTGTGCCTCGATCTCGACCGTGCAGATGCGGTGCAGTTCCAAAAGCAGATGTTCGAAGCGTCCCCACGACGCATGCACCGCCTGCTCCAGACTGCCCTGCGCTTGCGTGCCGTTGAAATCATTCAACGTGAATGTAAGTGGATGCTCGATTTGGCACCACAGTACGGTGTGACGAGCCACCACATGTATGCGATGGCCCGCTGGTACTTCGAAGCTGCGCGCACGCTCGCCACCATTGATTCTGCCGATAGACGGGCACTCGACATGATCGAGCAACTCTTTTTGCAGACGTTTGACTACAAAGGGGCTGCAACGCGTTAGTGTGGCAAGCCTGTTGTTTTGTGTGATAATACCCCGTAGTCAATCGTTGTGATACGGGGTAGGGTGGATATGCCACGGCTGGTCTGCTTTGGTGATAGTATTACGCAGGGGAGTATTGGGGCTACATATGTAGCCAAAATAGCTCAGGCGTTGCCGCATGTGGATGTGCTCAATCGCGGCATTGATGGTGATACCACGTATAATTTGTTGCAACGGGTCGAACACGATGTCATTGCGGCGCAGCCCGATGTGGTCAGCATCATGATTGGGCTCAACGATTTTGGCACCGCATACGGTGAACGGCTCAGTCGCGCCTATTACCGGCTCCTCAAACATGTCCCAATCTCCATAGATATCCCCGTATTTGAAGCCATGTATGCTGCCGTCATCGAACGGCTACTCCGTGCGCATATCACCGTTGTGCTCTTTACGCCCACGACGCTCGGCGAGATGCCGGACACACCGGGGCAAGCGCTTCTCGATGGATACGTCGCTGCAATATATCGCCTCGCCCGCCACTACCACGTGCCCATCGTGGATGTGCGTGCAGCGTTTGTGCAGGCGATGCGGGCACGACCATTTGCTGGCCCCGTCTACCATTTGTGGCGTGTTCCACTCGACAATTTGGCGATTCGTGGTGGGGATACGTACGACGCGATTGCGCGCCGGCGTGGCTTCCAATTGCTCGTGGATGGTGTCCATCTATCCGATGCAGGGGCGACCCTGGTTGCCCATACCGTGTTGCCCACGTTACAGCAGCTGTTGCGTATGGATACCCTGCAGACAGCCACCAAGGAGACATAAGATGCAGGCAATTCCCTTTGCGCTGGCCGTTGCAACAATCCCCGATATCAACGCACGCTCAGGTGATATGCAGGTTGCCGTGCAATCGGTGAGTTACGATTCACGCACGGTGCAACCGGGTACGATCTTTGTGGCATACCGTGGCTTTCATGCCGACGGGCACACCTATATCGGTCAAGCGATTGCTGCAGGTGCCACTGCGGTAATCTACGAAGACGAAGCCTTTGATGGTCAGATTACGGTGCCGGCATTGCGTGTCTCCAATGCGCGCCCAGCCCTCGGGCATGTGGCAGCCGCTATTGCTCGCTATCCGGGGCGCAATTTGCGCGTGGTGGGCATCACCGGTACCGACGGCAAAACGACGACCACCTACCTGACCGCCCTCGCCCTCGATGGTGCCGGGCGCTCGTCGGGGTTGGTGGGGACAGCTGATTTCAAGGTGGCAACACGTCTATGGGCGAATGCGACGCGGCAAAGCACCCCTGAAGCACCCGAAATCCAGCATATGCTGGCCGAAATGAATGATGCCGGGTGTACGCACGCCGTGCTCGAATCCACGTCACATGCGCTATCCCGGGAATGGCAACGTCTGTGGGGATGTGCCTTTGATGTGGCGGTGCTCACGAATGTGACCAGTGAACACCTCGATTTCCACAAAACAGTAGCCGCATACCGACGGGCCAAAATGCAGCTCTTTGAAATGCTGGGTGAATATGGGGATACGCCGTTGAAATCACGCAAAACGGCGATAGTGAATGCAGACGACCCCCATCACCGTGATTTTTTGTTGGCGGCACCTCTGCGTGCCGAGCGGCTGACATACGGTGTGCACCAGGCAGCCGATGTGCGGGCGCGTAATGTGCTCAGTAGTATGAATGGGCTCGACTTCGACCTCGAATCACACTGGGGCAATCGGCATGTGCATCTCAATCTCACCGGTGACTTCAACGTGTCCAATGCCTTGGCAGCCCTGACCGTCGCATTGAGTGAGGGTGTGGCGCTGGATGATGCCCTAGCGATTATCAGCCGTGTTGATGGGGTGCGTGGGCGTATGCAACGCATCAGTGCTGGGCAACCATTTGCGGTACTTGTTGATTATGCACATACCCCAGCATCGTTTGACAAAGTCATGAAACTCGTGCGACCGATTACTCCGGGACGTCTGATTGTGGTCTTTGGGTCGGCGGGTGAACGCGACCGTGAAAAACGCCCCCAACAAGGGCACATTGCAGCAACCTACTGTGATGTGCTCTTTGTGAGCGACGAAGACCCACGTGGCGAAGACCGTATGACCATTCTCGAAGAAATCGCAGTAGGGGCGCGGCGTGGCGGACGGCGTGATGGTCACGATCTCTTTCTGATACCCGATCGCCAGCACGCGATTGCGGCGGCCATGGCGCTGGCAGAACCGCGTGACATGGTACTCCTGCTCGGCAAAGGCCACGAAGGGAGCATCATCATGGCAACGGGCTCCATCCCGTGGGATGAAGCCCGTGTGGCGCGTGAGATTTTGGCGCAAATGGGGTATACCGCCTAACGTGATACCACCGTGGTAATTGCGGCATCGAGTTTGTGGATTAACTCGTCAACATGACTGCGTTGCAGTACCAGCGGTGGCACCAGGCGGATGACATCATCGCCAGCAGTAGCCACCAGCAAGAACTGGTCATGGCCGGCTTCCCGGACCGCATTGACAGGGATGGACATGCGAATCCCGCGCATCAGTCCTTTGCCGCGGAGTTCGGTGATGTGGTGATGGCGTGCCATCAAATCCTGCAGTGATTCATCGAGGTAGTCGCTGACTTCGCGGACATGCGCCAGGAATTCGGGGGTGTTGATTTTGTTGAACACCACCTGTGCCACCGCCGTGATGAATGGCCCACCGGCAAACGTGGAGCCATGATCGCCGGCGTGTATGGTGTCGGCGATTTTTTGCCGCATTAAAATTGCGCCAATGGGCAAGCCACCACCGAGTGGTTTGGCAATGGTCATGATGTCGGGTGGTACGTCTGTTGGGTGCCCCCAGATGTCACCAGTCCGCCCAATCCCACACTGAATTTCGTCGTAAATCAATACCACGTCGTGCTGATCACACAGGGCCCGAGTTTTGCGCAAGTAGGCAAGTTCGGCCACGCGCAACCCACCCTCGCCCTGAATCGGCTCGATGACGACGGCACAGACATCGGCAGTAATTAGGTTGTCGAGTTGGCTCATGTCGTTGTAGTCGCCAAAGCGCACGTCGGGCATGACGGGTGCAAAGGGGGCACGGTATTTTTCGCGGGCAGTGACGGCCACTGCCCCCATGGTGCGCCCGTGGAATGAGCCGTCAAAGGCGACGATACCGGTTTTGCCTTCGCCGTGGCGATCGCGTGCGTAACGCCGGGCAAACTTGAGGGCGCCCTCCATGGCTTCAGCACCGCTGTTGCTAAAAAAGACGCGGTCGGCCCAAGGGGTGGCATCAACGAGTGACTTGGCCAGTTTGGCGCCACTCGTGTTGTGATAGAGATTCGACAAGTGGAGCAAGCCACCTGCATGTTGGGCGATGGCGGCTGTCACATCGGCATCACCGTAGCCGAGTGCATTGACGGCAATCCCTGCCACACAATCGAGATAGCGGTTCCCCGCCGTGTCGTAGAGGTAACATCCTTCGCCGCGTTCAATGACAAAGTTGGCACGTGCATAGGTCTGCAAAATGTACTCATTGTCGAGTTCGATAATCGCCTGACTCATGGTGATCCCTTCTGGTGTTTGTGTGTGACAATCAGCAATTACTGTGATGGAGTACCGTTGATTTCAAACCGCGCCAATTGTTCGAGCGCCTTGACCAGGGCATGATTACCCTCGTGCCCCAAGCCCGCTTGTTGCAGGGTGCGGTAGAGCTGAAAAATGAGTGCCGTGCCCGGCAACGGCACACCGAGTTCATCGGCGGCACCGAGGACCAGCCGTAAATCTTTCTGTTGTAGGTCAATGGTAAACCCTGGTCGCCAGTCGCGGTTGAGGATTTGCGGGCCACGATTGGAGAGCATCCAGCTCCCCGCTGCACCTCCACTCACCGCCGCCAAGGCTTTTTGCACATCCACGCCCCCAGCCTGCGCAAAGAGGAGGGCTTCGCTCATGGCGAGTGCGTTGCCCACCACCAGAATCTGATTGACCAGTTTGACTGTTTGGCCGGCTCCTTGTGCACCCACATGCACGATATTTTTGCCCATGGCCTGCAAGACGGGCATGGCGCGTTGTACATCGGCTTCGTCGCCACCGACCATGATGCTGAGTGTGCCTTTGGCGGCACCTTCACTGCCACCACTTACCGGTGCATCCAGCATGCTGCCCCCTTTGGCGCGGATGGCGCTCGCAAGGGCCACAGTGACCTGCGGACTAATCGTGCTCATGTCAATGACGAGGGTCCCTGGTCGCAGTCCGGCGATGACGCCATCTGCACCATGAATGACCGCTTCGACGTCGGGGGTGTCGCTCACACACGTAATCACGATGTCGCATACACGGGTGAGGGCTGCGGGTGACGTGGTCGGGTGGGCGGCTACATCAGCGAGCTCGGCCATGCGACTTGCCGTGCGGTTGTACACGTAGAGCGGGAAGCCAGCACGGGCGATGTTGCGTGCCATGCCACGCCCCATGATACCGAGCCCGATAAATCCCACTGTGGGTTGTGTCATACGGGTGTGTCCTTTACCACTAATTCTTTCATGGCTTCATCATACACCATCTGTATGGCATTGGTTGGTATGCTCAGAGTGCCACATCTTGGCCACGATGCTGTTGCACGGCAGCCGTATAGGCGATTTGAGCGACGGCCACATCTTGGGCGGCATTGCCCACCGATTTAAAGAAGGTGATTTGCGCATCATCACGGCGCCCAGGTGCATTACCGTTGGCGATGTCACCGATCTGGACCACGCTGTTCGGGTCGAGTAGCCCGTGATCGCGCGCCGCAATGAGCTCGCCTGCTTCGCTCCACGCTGCCGCAAACTGATCCACTGCCACATAGGCCCGCCCGACGGTGCGTGGATCGGCTTCGATCATGGTATGCGTAAACGAGCCGATTCCGTTGATGTGGGTGCCCGGCCGGATTTCGTTGTCTGCAAAGACAGGGGTCGCCGACGATGTTGCCAAACAGACCACATCGGCGTGGGCGAGTGCATCTGCACGCTGTGTGGCGATGGCAATCGTGCAGGTGGGGTGATGCTGGCGTAGTGTGTCTACGAGTTGTTCGGCACGGGGGAGACTGCGATTTACGATGGTGATGTGGCTGATGGGACGCACGGCACACACCGCGGCAACCTGGGCCCATGCCTGGGCACCTGCCCCAATGACGACTAGGTGGCGACTGTCTGGGCGCGCCAAGAGGCGGGTCGCCACACCGGCTGAGGCACCAGTGCGGAGCACGGTGAGAAACGTACCATCCATCATGGCAAGTGGGCGTCCCGTGTTGGCTTCGATGAGCATCACAATGGCATGGATGGTAGGGAGCTGGTGGGCGGTGCGGTTATGGGGAAAGACTGAGACGATTTTCATGCCGAGACTGCTACCGTCTACGAGTGCGGGCATGAAAAAGGTGTGCGATTGATGCTGCGCTTGGGCAGCGTCTATCCGAAGTGGCACGGTGGTGGTTCCTGCGGCAATACTGGCATAGGCGTGATGCACCGCATCAATTGCTACGGGCATACTGACGAGTGCCTGGATATCTGTGGCGGTCAGGATTTTGAGATTGACCATGAATTTGCTCCAATTTCCTTTGAAATTCCTCGCGAATGATGATATACTACCAGAGGTTTACGCCTCCATCGTCTAGCGGCCTAGGACGTCACCCTTTCAAGGTGAAGGTCGCGGGTTCGAATCCCGCTGGAGGTACCAACACACCACGAGGAAGCATCGCTTCCTCGTGGTTTTTGTGGTGCGGAGAGTGCTACAATAACGGTAATCCTGACGAACAAGGTGAAAATCATGGATTCACCGACATTGTGTTTTGCACTCACCCCATGGTTGTGGGTCGGCTCGTATATCGGTGGTGATGATGCCCGTGTGCGTGCACATCTTGATTGGATGCAATCACATCAGATCTCACTGGTTATTGATTTGACTGCCCCCGCAGACGAGCTCCCCAGTTATGCCGAGATGTTGGCGCAAGAGGCGCCACATATCAGGCGTAGCCCCTTTCCCATCAATGACGGTGATACGCCATCTCCGCCACAGATGTTGGCGATTATTGACACGTTGCTGGCGGCTCACGCACAGGGTACTATCGTCTATTTGCATAGTTGGCGTGGTATTGGTCGTACTGCCATGGTGTTGGCGTGCTGGTATATTTCCCAAGGGCACACAGCACGTGACGCACTCGCAATTCTGGCTGCGGTGCCGCAATTTCGTGGTAATCATCTGCTCGGATTCCACGCTCAGACCGATTTCGTGTTGCGTTGGCAGTACCCGGATGCGCATACTGCTGCCCATTGGCGCCGGTTGCGTGCAGCGTTTCGTGGTGTGTGTGTGGGTGGGGCGGTTGGTGATGCCATCGGGCTTACCAACGAGTTGGGTGGGCATGCCAATCTGCAACAGATGCACACGATTGTCGGTGGGGGGATTTTTGACGTTCCTGCAGGCACGTGGACGGATGATACGTCGTTGATGCTGTGTGTGGCAGATAGTCTGATTGCACAGCAAGGATTTGATGCCCATGATCAGGCAACCCGTTTTGTGCGGTGGTGGCGTGACGGCTATTTGGCATGTCATGGCCGTACGTACGATATTGGCAACGTGACAGCAATGGCACTCTTTCAGTATATCCAGACCAGAGTGCCGTATAGCTCGGTTGTCACCGAACAGGCCGCAGGCACCGGTGCCATCATTCGTGTGGCGCCGATTGGGCTGTACTATGCGGCTCATCCCCGTGATGTCGCAGAATACGCCAAACTGTGCTCTGCCATTACGCATGCGGCGCCATCTGCCATCTATGCCGCACAAGTGGTAGCAACCGTGGTGGCACGTGCGCTCTACTACACCGACAAAGAGACCATCCTGCGTGATGCGTGGGTCTTTCACCCGCTCAATGCGGCCATTCAAGAGGTCGTGGCCGGCTCGTACCGGGTACGTCAGCCGCCAGAAATCCACAACTCGACCCACGTGGTGCGCACGCTTGAATCTGCATTGTGGGGATTTTGGCACCATGACACCTTTGCTGATGGGGTGCTCGCACTTGCCAATCTAGGGGGTATGTCGGGGGCAGCGTGTACGTTGTATGGGCAGATTGCGGGGGCACTGTACGGCGAGGCTGCAATTCCAGCAGCGTGGGTTGCCCAATTGCATCGCCGAGAAGAGATTACATGGTACGCTGAATTATTGCTGCGTGTGGCATGGCGGTCGTTGACACACACCACGCCACCGAGTGAGTTCGGTTCGATGACGGGTGCGCCATAACGCTGTTGTGGGGCGCCGAGAAAGGAGTATCCATGCACAAACCAGCACGACTATACCAGGCCGATACACAGATTTGGGCAGGCGCCCTGCTCGGTGATGCCGACCCCACGGTTGTGCGGGCCCGTATTGACTGGCTACAGCACAATGGGGTGACCCATATCATTGATTTAACCACACCCGCAGATGCTTGCCCTGCGTATGCGCAGTTGCTTGCACGCCATGCCCCTGACATGGTCCGTCACGAATTCCCCATCCGTGACATGGGTGTTCCATCACCGGCGTGTATGCTCGCCATCCTCGATACCATGTCGGCCATTGTGGCTGGTGGGGCAACGGTCTATGTGCACTGTTGGGGGGGCAAAGGCCGCACCGGCACCGTGATTGGCTGTTGGTATGTGCGTCAGGGCATGGCAGGTGCCGACGCACTGGCCCGCATCGTACAGGTCCGTGGCGAGATTACGGGCCCTTCGCCAGAAACGGATGCGCAACACGCCTTTGTGATGGCATGGCGTGAGCCGAGTGCCATGGAAGCCACCCAGTGGCGCCAATGGCGAGATCGGGCACGGGGCGCCATGCTCGGGTTGGCGGTAGGTGATGCGGTGGGCACGACGCTCGAATTCCAACGTCCGGGCACATTTGCACCGCTCACCGACATGGTGGGTGGTGGCCCGTTTCGTTTGCCTGTGGGCGCCTGGACCGATGATACGAGCATGATGCTTTGTTTGGCCGAAAGTCTGATGGTGTGTGGCGGTTTCGATGCCACCGACCAAATGCAGCGCTATGTGCGTTGGCAAGACGACGGCTACTTTTCAGTCACTGGACGCTGTTTCGACATTGGCTCGACGGTGCTCGGGTCGCTCAACCGCTTCAGACGGAGCGGTGACCCCTTTGCTGGCGACCCGCATCCCATGAGTGCCGGTAATGGTTCGTTGATGCGCTTGGCGCCCATTGCCGTGCGCTATGTGGCCGATGCACAACTGGCGCACTATGCCCGTGAAAGCTCACGCACCACACACGCCACCGCCACCGCACTTGATGCGTGTGCGGTGATGGCACAGCTGATGGCTGTGGCGATTCGTGGCGGTGGCAGGCACGAGGTGTTGGCACAGGTGGCACAGCTCAGTACCGATCCACGACTCCATACGGATATTCGGCATGTGTTGGCAGGCTCGTTTCGGCGTGAGCCACCCGACATCCGTGGCACAGGCTATGTGGTGCAGTCACTCGAAGCCGCACTCTGGGCGTTGGCGCGCCACGATGATTTTCGGAGTGGTGTGCTAGCCGCAGTGAATCTCGGCGAAGACGCCGATACCACGGGGGCCATTTTTGGGCAGTTGGCTGGTGCAATCTGGGGAGAATCCGGTATTCCGGTGCAGTGGCGTGATAAGATACTACAGGCCACGGATATGACGTGGCGGGCAGACGAGTTGCTAGGGGCTGCCTGGGTACAGCTATGTGTGGCATAATCGGTCATTCTTAGCTGATTCTCATTTTTGATTTACGTGCGGTTTATATTCATTTGGCAAGGTGATTGAGTACCTTTTCTTGAACTGGTGAGTGGCTCTTTTGGGGAGGATTCATGATTGAAGTGACTGGACTGACCAAACGGTACAACGATGTGACCGTCGTGGACGATGTAACCTTTTCGGTTGCACGCGGTGAAGTATTAGGGTTCTTGGGGCCAAATGGTGCCGGCAAGACGACTACCATGCGCATGCTCACCGGGTTTTTGCCGGCGAGTAGCGGGAGTGTGACCATTGATGGGTACGACATCCAGACGCAGTCACTGCAGGCCCGGCAACGCATCGGCTACCTGCCCGAGGGTGTGCCATTGTACCCAGAAATGACGGTGGCTGGCTATCTCGACCATATGGCACGGTTGCGCAATGTGAAAGAGCGTGACGCTGCAGTCGAGCATGCGATGGAATTGGTGCACTTGAGTGAGCGTGCGGATGATCGCATCGGCAAATTGTCCAAGGGGCAGCGCCAGCGCGTCGGGCTTGCCCAAGCACTGTTGCACAACCCGGATGTGCTGATCCTCGACGAGCCGACGGTGGGGCTCGACCCGCGCCAAATCATCGAGGTGCGTGAGTTGATTCGCGAGTTGGGCGCCACACGGACCGTAATTTTGAGCACGCACATCCTGCCCGAAGTCAGCATGTTGTGTAATCGGGTGGTGATTATCAAAAAGGGCCGCGTGGTGGCCGTTGATACGCCACAGGCACTCACATCACGCTTGCAGGGATCAGAACGCATCGAGCTCACTGTGCACCAGATGCCAACTGATGTGAGCGCGTTGCGCGCCATTGCTGGGGTACTCGATGTGCAACACGATGCCCGTGGTTTGATACAGGTCGAGGTTTCACCGGGGCTCGAAGTGCGTCCACAACTAGCATCAGCGATTGTGGCTCATGGCTGGGGATTGCTTTCGATGCAAAAAATCACCCTCAGCCTCGAAGAAATCTTCCTCGAATTGACCACCCAAGAAGATGACGTTGCCGACGTTGCTGAGGCTACCAGCGTAGCCAGCAACGACGGTGGTGAAGGAGCATCGTAATCATGCGTACTGCCTTGGTCATTGCACGCCGAGAACTCTTGGCGTATTTTATTTCGCCGATTGCGTACATGGTTTCTGCCGTGTTCCTCTTGATTTCTGGTTACCTGTTTGCCTTGATTCTCATCCAGAGCCGGCAAGCTACCATGGATGGACTCTTTTTCAATGTGACTGTCGTCCTCATCTTTATCACGCCACTATTGACGATGCGCCTGCTAGCAGACGAACAAAAAACGGGCACGCTCGAGATCCTGTTGACAGCCCCTGTGCGTGACTGGGAAGTGGTGTTGGGCAAGTATTTGGCGGCCATGGGTATGTTTGGTGTGATGTTGCTGTGTACGCTCTACTATCCGTTTATCTTGTGGCGTATCGGTGGCACTCCTGACTGGGGTCCGATTGTGACGGGCTACCTCGGTTTGTTGCTGTTGAGTTCGGCAATGTTTGCAATCGGAGTATTGACGTCTGCACTCACCGAAAACCAGATTGTGGCCGCCGTCTTGGGCTTTGGCGTCTTGTTGTTGTTGTGGCTGATTGAAGCCGCCGGTAACGTGCTGACGGGGGCAGCCACGGTGCTGACGTATCTGGCCATTCCCACGCACTACAACGATTTTGCGCGTGGGGCAATTAATCTCGAAGACGTGATTTATTACGTGAGTGTCACCGTGGTTGCCTTGTTTCTGGCCACCCGTACACTCGAGACACGGAGATACCGCTAATGCAGACAGTACTTGCCCGCATCAAGGCCGTGCTCGGCCTGCGTTCTGTGCGGTATGGTGCTAACGCCAGTGCCATGTCGCTCCTTCTTATTGCTTTGGTGGTGATGATCAACGTGCTAGGTGTGCGCTACCACCGGCGCTTTGACGTGACCGCCAACAAGGAATTCTCGATTTCGCAACAGAGCAAAGACATTGTGCAGTCGCTACAGAAGCCGCTGGAAATTGTGGGCTACTACGGTGAACAAGACCGTGCCCAACAAGACGATGTAGAGAGCCGGCTCAAAGAATATCGTGCGGCTTCAACGCAACTATCATATCGTTTTGTCAATCCGGATACCGACCCGGTTGCTACCCGAGCCGACAACGTGAACGCCTATGGCACGCTGGTGTTCAAGTACGATGGGCGCACGTTGCAGAGCACAACGGGTGATGAAAAGGGCATTACCAGCACCATTTTGAAGCTGACACAAAACGTGCAGACAACGGTCTACGTGCTCACCGGGCATCGTGAACGCTCATTGGACACAATGGATCAGACGGGAATTAGCGAGCTCAAAGTGGTGCTCGAAGAAGACAACTTCAAGGTCGAGCCGATTAATTTGACCGTGGCGCCCACAATTCCGATTTCGGATAGTGTGCTGTTGATTGCAGACCCACAAGATGAAATTACGCCTGCGGAATTCAACAGCATCATCGAATACACCAACCAGGGAGGGCGCTTGGTGCTGTTGTCGAATCCGCTCAGTACACCGCCGCTCGACATGCTGATGCAAATCTGGGGCTTGGAGTGGCAAAACGACATCATCATTGACCAGCAGTCGCAGATCGGCAACCCGGTTGCCCCCGCCGTATTGCAGTATCCGTTCACAGAACTGACGCGCAACATGGCAGGGCAGGCGACGGTGTTTAATTCGGCGCGCAGTATCAAAGAGACTGGGCAGCAACCCGAAGGATATACGCGCCAAGTCTTTTTGGCGAGTAGTGATCGTAGTAGTGCGGCCACCGACTTTAGTAATGGCGAAATCAAGACGCAGGAGAGTGATGCGGTTGGTCCGCTCAACTTTGGCTACATTCTCGAATCACCCACCACGTCGCGGGTGGTGGTCATCGGTGATGCGGATTTTATCAGCAACGGTTACATTCGTGCGGCACAGGCCAATGCCACCCTCATCCGCAATGCGATTGCGTGGGCGGGTGCACAGGATGCGCTTATCAACTTGCCGTTACCCGAGCCCGTGGATCGCCAAATCTTTCTGACGGATGACCAGAGTTCGCTGATTTTCTACAGCTGTGTGCTCGGCCTGCCGTTGTTGTTTGTGGTGACGGGCATCGCAGTCTGGTGGCGCCGACGCTAAAGGGAGTAACACAATGAATCCACGCATGACATTGGCACTGCTGGTGCTGTGTGCGGCAGTTGGCGCCTACTTGTACTGGGTACCAGCACCCGACGAAGCCGCCGATACGGGGGCGCCTGATGCCACCATTGCGGTGACCAACATCGAGTCGCAACAGGTGGCAACGCTCGAAGCAGTTAATGCCGAAGGGGCCGTCTTTCGAGTGGAACGCTCCGATTTGGGGTGGATGATCACGCAACCTACCAAATTCCCTGGCGATGAAGTAGTCATCGGCCCTGCGGTACGTGCAGTAGCACAGCTGATGGCAACTACGGTGATTACACCGACCACGAGCGATTTGTCGGCGTATGGGTTGACCAATCCCAGCATAACCATCACCTTGTCGGATAGTGCCAAACAACCGCTGGTGACACTGCTGGTGGGTGGCAATAACCCGGTGGGTGATGCACAATACGTCAAACGCAGTGACAGTGATACCATCTACTTGGTGCGTGATTTCAATCTGAGCATCATTGGCACTTGGTTCACTGCCACACCACTCAAACCGACGGCACTGCCAACCTATCGCCCTGAGACAGAGACCCCAACGACTGCTCCATGATGGTGTCTGTCAGCGCACAAAAAGGACAGGATACAGCGATGTATCCTGTCCTTTTTGTATATGTATCAATGAGGGACATAGATTGGCAGGATGGACAAAAAAGAACATAGATGGAGAGGATGGAGAGGATGGGCAAAAAAGAACATAGATGGAGAGGATGGAGAGGATGGGCAAAAAAGAACATAGATGGGGAGAATAGGCAGGATGCCCGAGTCGTAAATGGTGTTGGGGGAAGGGGCAGGAAGAGGAGCATGGAAGGAAGTCGGGGGGCATTCATTGGAGAACATAGATGGAGAGGATGGAGAGGATGGGCAAAAAAGAACATAGATGGGGAGGATGGGCAGGATGCCCGAGT
>JBEANH010000006.1:0-64319 GCA_041165505.1 Chloroflexota bacterium
GTCTCTGTCGGCGTATCGGTATCGGTGGGTGTATATGTACGCGAACTGGTGCGTGTGTTGGATGATGTCCGCGTCCGGGTAAATGTACGCGTGTTTGAAGGTGTACGTGTGCGCGTCGAAGTAAACGTCGGCGACATATATGGAGATGGCGTAGGTGTACGCGATACGAGTGCATTAAAGGTTCTGGCACCGTATGCTCGTACTTTCCCACTTGTATACCCGACCACAGAGTTTACACCACCGGCACCAATGACATTTGCACCAACAGAACTTCTGAGTCCTGAGACATTGCCATCAGAATTATCACCCCATGCCACCACAGTACCATCGTTGCGCAGTGCAGCTGAAAAATACAACCCGGCAGCAATGGCAGTGACCCCCCGCAATCCAGGGGCTTTGCTCTCACCGTAATTATTGCTGCCCCAGGCAACCACTTCACCTGTGCTCAACAAAGCCAGGCTGTGATCAACCCCAGCAGCGATAGCAGTGACTCCCGACATTCCGTATGGTACATTCAATTGACCAAGGTGATTACGACCCCATGCTATCACAGTACCGTCACTTTTGAGGGCCAGCATGTGCGCGGCACCAGCCGCAACTGCAGTAATCCCTGTCACAGATGGGGGCACATTCAGCTGACCAAACTTGTTGTTGCCCCAGACAACCACTGTCCCATCTGATTTCAACGCAATGGCGTTTGAGCCGTTGGCTGATATGGCCGTCACACCACTTTGTGCGGCTACGGGTACGACATTTTCACCATCAACACAGAGTGGACAGTCAATTGGTGCTGGCCATGCGGACACTTGCCCCGTTGTATCGAGGGCATATGCCACACGTGCACCTGCTGCCACATCCGTAAATAATGTGGTTTTTAATCGGAAAGGGATGGTGGTTTGCCAAAACCGATTGGAACCCCATGTCACTAGTGTTTGATTATCGAGAATGGCAATAACGAAATTTGTGCCGACAGCCACTTTTTTCAAATTATACGGACCACTTGGGCGCACAATCATCGCCCCATCCTTGGTGGGTTGAATGGTTGCCGGGGCCGATTGTGCGTATCCGGTTGTCGGCTGCACGAGTGAGCCTGCAACCGTGAGCACCACGAGCGTAATGACAATCACAACATAACCAAAAACGTGCTTGTACATAAAGCTTAACCCTTTGTACGAATATCTATAGTAATATATCACATTTGCGTTAAAGTTAGAATACAATAAATTTACTATATTTACATTTGTATAGTAAATATGCACCGATAAACAGATGTTGTTGTGAAAGCATCACAAAGGCAGCGTACCCTATTGTAGAAATCAATAGGGTACGCTGGCGTAAATCAGCTACCGTGTTCGCGTCGGAACAATAGAGCGGGTCAGCGTAGGTGTAGGCGAGGCCGTCTTGGTCTTGGATGGTGTTAGCGTACTGATGGCACGTGGCAGTGACGGCGTCAATGTAATAATCGGTGTACGTGTGCGTGTACGTGATACCAGTGCGTTGAACAGTGGCAAGCCAAATGACTGCACTTCTCCAGTACGGCGCATGATGACGGTATTGACGTTTGCTGCTGCTACCAACACCGCATCATTGAGGGTTGGCGGGAAAGTAATTGCACCGGTGGTTGCACGCCCCCACCCTACCAAGGTACCGTCATTCTTGAGTGCAACTGCAAACCCTTGACCAGCACCGATTTGTGCGACATCAGTGACAGTACGGGGCACGTTCAGCTCACCAAACAAGTTCATACCAAAGGCGACCACCGTACCATCGTCCTTGAGTGCCAATGAGTAACCATCGCTGGCTGCGATTTTGACCACATCACGCAAATCTTGTGGAACAGCACCACATGATTTACTCTCACCCCAACACACCACTGTACCATCATCTTTGAGTGCTACCACGTGGCGGTAGCCGACGGCCACATCGATGACACGATTCAATCCACGTGGGATATTGCGCTGGCCGTGCACCATCAAGCCCCAGAGCACCACCGTACCATCGGTGCGCACCGCAGCCGCAACACGCCCGCCGGCAGCAATCGCTTTGACATTGCTTTGGGCAGCCACCGGTACGCTCCCTTCGCCAAAGTCATTTGATCCCCATGCATAGACGCGCCCATCAATGCCTAGTGCATATGCCGATGTGTGTCCGGTGGCAACATCATCGAAACGCATATTCCGTATCGCCAGGGGAATTGTGGTTTGTCCGTGGCGATTGTCGCCCCACATCACCAACGTATCGTCGTTGAGCAAGCCGAGCACATATGAGTTCCCCACGCTCACTTTTTTCAATGTGTCGAGATTAGGCACCGGTGTAAAGGTACGACTCGGGGACAAGGTCCGCGTAGGCGTATTGGTGCGTGTAAAGGTCTTGGTCGGCGTACTCGTATCCGTGGGAGTATTGGTATCTGTCTCTGTTGGCGTATCCGTCTCCGTATTGGTCGGCGTGTTGGAGCGCGTACGCGTTGAGGATGGCGTCCATGTATTGGTGCGTGTCCGTGTGAATGTACGCGTATTGGTTGCGGTGTTGGTGGCAGTCGGTGTAGCCGTATCCGTAGCCGTATCGGTAGGGGTTGACGTACGCGTATTGGTAAATGTACGCGTCGGGGTACGCGTATTTGATGGGGTACGCGTATCTGTGGGTGTGTTTGATGGCGTCACAGTGTACATTTGGTTACTAACGATAAACGATCCTTGTACGACTGGCGCAGATGCCCACAATGTACCTGCATTGTCAACACCACCTGGCTGTGAGGCAGTCAACGTACACGTCCCAGAACCGACAAAATTAATAGTGTAGCGACTCGTCACCGTACATACTGACGGTGTGTTAGAAATGTACTGCACCGGGAATCCAGATGTTGCAGTGGCAAACCCAGTTACGCCAGGTAATGTATCTACCGGAGAGCTGACATAGCTGGCAGAATAGTTGTAGGCGTTATCGAGTGGTGCTGGCGCAAATGTGATGGTTTGCGGTTGGCCTTGGGAGATGTTATCTACCCAGAAATCGGCACCCGAAACGTTACCACCCGTTTTATCGAACGTACCACCCACAAACACAAAGCTGTAAAAATCCTTGTTTGCCGGCACAGTCACACTTGCAAATTGCCAACTAGCAACACCAGATACGGTTGCATCAAGAATTTCATATTGTTGACAGTCTGCAGCATCCTCTGCAGGGATACCATCATTATCCACATCAGCATCAAGGAGATACCCAAGCACGGCAGCATCATCATCTCCTTTTTTGGCAAACCAGTCGAGAGTGATAACCTGTCCTGTCAAGGCACGGAAATAGTTACTATAGATGGCAGGGCCGTGCTTAATATGGTATCCATAACTCGGGCTACCAGAACCACTACCAAAGGTAAGTTTGATAGATTTCGTACCCTCACTAGGAAGAATTGCATATGTTCTCCCCGCTGAAGTCACATTCGCAATCGTTGCCACGTTGCTCACAGTACGAGATGTAGAGGTGTGACCGGTATTATGATCACTTGTCGGTCCGGCTCCTGACGGGATATTCGGTGCCACTATTGTGCCATCGGGCATCAAGTTATACGCAACTGGACGACCATTAATTGCTGCACGGCTGTAATCCTGCGTATCAACTGATACACACCGATTTGCATCACCTGGATTGCCGCCGAGTTGCGTCACACCGAGATCGACGATCGATGTCACAGTCGACCAATACGTCACACCTGATTCAAAGCCACCGTTCTTGAGATACGGCAATGGTGTATCTGTTGGCGTAATTGACGGGGTCAACGTAATCGTTGATGTGTTCGTGTATGTTGGTGTATTGGTTTCCGTCTCCGTGGGCGTCTCCGTGTCTGTCGGTGTCTCCGTCTCGGTCGGCGTCTCCGACGGCGTTTCCGTCTCGGTCACCGTATACGTCATCGAGCGTGTATGTGTTTTGCTCGGGGTAAACGTGTTTGTTTTGGTTGGCGTCGGCGTATCCGTCTCGGTTGGTGTCTCGGTTTCCGTCGGTGTATCGGATTCCGTCGGCGTTTCCGTCGGCGACGGAGTGCGCGTCCGCGAAGACGTACGTGTATTTGAAGGAGTTCGCGTTGGTGAATAGTACGGCGTCGTCGTATGGGTACGCGTTATCAACGGGTTGAATACATTCGACCCGTACGCTTTAATTGCGCCATTGTTGAACCCCACCACTGAATTCACATAGGCCGCACCGATGACCTTGGCATTGCGTGCTTGCCGCAGATTACCCACATTCCCATCAGAATTATCGCCCCAGGCAGCAACAGTACCTGTGCTCAGGCGCACCGCACTGAAGTTGTACCCAGCTACGACCTGTACGATGTTGCTGAAGCCTGGGACTTTGCTCTCACCGTACAAATTGCTCCCCCACGCCACGGCGCGCCCATTACTCAACAACGCAATAGTGTGATACGACCCCGTGGCTACCGCAGTTACCCCAGTTAGCCCTGGTGGCACACTCGTTTGCCTGTAATTGCTACGCCCCCATGCCACCACCGTACCATCGCTCTTTACGACGACCACATGGCCACTGCCGATAGCTGCTTGTGTCACATTGGTAGCATCTGCTGGAACATTTAACTGCCCGTACAGATTGCTCCCCCAGATGATGATGCTCCCGTCGCTCTTGATCGCCAACGCATTTGATCCACCAGCTGCAATCGCTACCACACCACTTTGTGCGTCCACCGGCACGACGTTTTGCCCGTCCACACACGACGGACAATCGATGGGAGCAGCCCATGCGACCACTTGACCCGTTGTATCGAGTGCATACGACGTATGGTTGCCCGCTGCGATATCCGTGAATAACGTGTCTTTATACCGGTACGGGATAGTCGTCTGCCAGAAACGGTTTGATCCCCATGTGACTAATGTCTGATTTTCGAGCAATCCCAACACGAAGTTGGTGCCAACAACCACTTTTTTGAGATGGTATGGATTCACCGAGCGGGCGCTTTGCGGCGCCACCGGTGCTACAGTCGCCTGTGGATTCTCTTGCTGTGCATACCCAGTGGCACCACTCATGAGGATGCCTACCACCACTATGACAATGACTATTCCGAAATAGACAATCTGACGCATAGACTTCAACATTGCCGCCCCTTTTACGCGGAATATCCCACTCATATGCGAAATTATAACTGTATTACAATTTAATGTCAATTGGTGAATGTTTTAGATTTATTTATATATTATTACAATACCTACGCCACGATAAGGCTTTGCCGGTATCTGTGTAACCTCTGCCTGCGTAGGGTTGTGCACTGCATACGCGGTAAACGCTGATGCGCAGCGTGCCCCCGTCACTTGAATGCAACATGTGTATCCTCACAACCACCTCTGCATCTCTGCGCATTCTGGTTGCGACATGTATCGCCGTTCGAGATGCCATAAATGATCTTTGGGTTGCCTGCGGAGCGCCACAAAATGACACCCCTACTGCATCATGCGTTAAATCTCCCACTTGAACGCACAGGGTGTATCAATGCACCACCAAACCACTCACTTACTGCCTTGATTGAGGTAAGTATTGTACTATAATTATAGTTTAATTCACTAAATAATACTGGAAATTTTCAGTAGATTGTAAATTGTTATTAGCACGTTTTAAGTCATATATCATACAACATAGAAAGAAGACATCATTTCACTCTCACCATACATTGCACTCGACTGCATGAACAACTTACCACCATGAATAAATGCAAATAGTAATGCGGTAGTCAATTTCAATCGTATCGGTAGCGAAACAATAGGGCGACTCAACGCAGGCGTGGGCGATTGCATCTTGGTCTTCGTGGAAAGGTGCTGTATTCAAATATGTACTATTGCAGATTTGCACATGGACGCTACAACAACGATTTGAGTTCTTCTGCACTCTTACGGGTCATACCAGGCACCGCTGCCAGTGCGTCAATGGAAGCATGCCGGATGGCATCCAACGACCCAAACGCCTTGAGCAACGCTTGACGGCGTTTGGGTCCAATGCCTGCAATCTCTTCGAGGGTTGAACTTTTCATAGATTTTGCGCGTAACGTACGATGATAGTTTTTTGCGAATCGGTCAGTTTCCTCATCTATTGTTTTGATTAGGCCCAACACGGGGCTCGCACGGTCGAGCACCAACAGGGCAGACGCCTGCGGTCGCAACAAATCGAATCGGTCTCGATTGGGACCTTTGACCACACCCACCACTGGCAAATGTGCAAAACCCAATGTGCGCAGGACGGCCACTGCGGCATTCAGCTGACCGATACCGCCGTCAATCAAGATAAGATCGGGCAACAGCGACCATGCATTTATGGGTTCAGCCTGTGCGGGAGCATCCACAACAGGAGGGGCATCATCCACGTCTTGCAGGGGGAGTGTGACGTCTTCGCCGTGGGCAGCTGCGGCACGCAAAAAGCGTCGCTCCACGATTTCACGAATTGCGGCCACATCGTTGGGGGTATCACCGTGGCGAATGCGAAATTTGCGGTAATGCGATTTTTTGGCTTCACCATCAACAAATACGGTCATCGCACCCACCGTATGACTCCCCTGCGTGTTGGAAACATCAAAGCATTCAATACGGCGTGGCAATTCGGGGAGTTGCAACATGGTGGCGAGTTCACGCAGGCCAACCATCATGCGCTTTTCGGTATCCATCCAGGCTGCCCGGAGCTCAGCAAGTTTGCGCTGGGCATTTTGTGCTGCCATATCAACGAGTTCATGCTTTTCGCCACGGCGTGGCACTTGGATTTCCACTTTATGTCCACCCTTTTGCGACAGCCATTTTTCGATAATCATCGGCTCTTCGATGTGGTCTGCGAGCAAAATGTTGGGCGGCACTTCGGCTGCATGGTCATAGAACTGTGTCACAAATGACGTGAGCAGTTGTTCATCGTTTTCATCTTCGGTATTCTGCAACGTGAATGGTTCAGCACCGATTAATTTCCCATTGCGAATGTAAAAAATCTGCACAACTGCTGAGCCATCTTCACGGGCAAATGCGATGACATCCTGATCAGTATTCACCGTACGCAACACTTGTTGACGCTGGCTGATTTGCTCAATGTCCCGGATTTGGTCGCGAATAAATGCGGCACGTTCGAATTGCATCTGTTTGGCGGCATCCTGCATGCGTTTACGTAGGCTTTTGAGAATATCGTCACTCTTGCCTTCGAGGAAGCGACAGACCCCTTCTACGGCCTGACGGTATTCTTGTTGGCTGACAAGCGATGGTACACACGGGGCGAGGCAACGGCGCATGTCGTGATAGAGACACGGTTTACCCATGCGTTGATGGCGTTTGAAGCGATCATCACCACAATCAAAGGGTGGGCGAAAGGCGAAGATGCGGTTGAGCTCACTGAGCGTCCGGCGCACCGAACCTGCTGCCGCATATGGTCCAAAATAGCGGGCACCGTCCGGGTGAACCACACGCGTGGTCAGGATGCGTGGCCAAGCCTCCTGAATGGTGACTTTGATGTAGGGGTAGCTTCGATCATCCTTGAGCAAAACGTTGTAGCGTGGGCGATGTTGCTTAATCATGTTCATTTCAAGCAAAAGCGCTTCGAGTTCACTTTTGGTGACCACCGTATCAAAATCAGCTATACGTGCTACCATGCGCCGGTTTTTGCCACTGAGTTGAGCAATATTAAAATACGAACGCATCCGATCACGCAGACTCTTTGATTTACCCACATACAAGACTTCGCCGTGTGCGTCTTTCCAGATATAGACACCGGGCGATTGTGGCACATTCTTGAGGCGTTGTTCGAAATGGTCGTGATCAACAACCGCCGTAAAGCGCAAATCTGGCATAGCATCCTCGTGTAGCGAATTACGCCCAACCCAAATCATCGGCAGGGCGCGTAGGTGGAGATGACGAAAATTCATCGTCAATCATCTGCTCGACGGTGTCATTCCAATGTTCCCCGGCATCGGCCCCCAGCGCTTGACCAAGCTGTTTGGCCCATGCCGAGATTGTTCGTGGGTCGGCGTCGTCAGCGGGCGCCGTATGCGCATCAAAGCGCAGAGGGAGGGACTGCACATCGCTCCGGCGCTGGCTGACCCGTGACATACGCCGTGTAACCACGGTGGCATGACAACGCGGACATGCCAGGTCTGTGGGGTCTTGGAAGCCACGCACCAGGCGTTGGAATTGCCCTTGGCATTGAGCACATTCATATTCATAGATGGGCATCGGGCACACCACCTTTCAAGGTACGCAGTGCTGTGAGGGTCGCAGGAATGTGCGCAATCACATCACTTGGCAAGATACCCACATCGGCGACCGTCTGGCGCAGGTGGTCGGCAACCATACCATGCACCACCACGGCGAGCACTGCTGCCCGAAACAGGGGCAAACCCTGTGCCAACAGTGCACCAATAATGCCTGCCAACACATCGCCACTTCCCCCTACTGCAAGCACCGGATTGGGGTGCGGCCATACCGCACACTGACCATCAGGGGCTGCAACAACTGTCGTGCTTCCTTTCATCACCAACACCTGCTGCCAGCGGTGGGCCAGTCGGAGTGCCCGGGCACACGGTGGTTCATCGGGCAAATCATCAGCACACAAGCGTTTCAATTCACCAAGATGGGGGGTGAGCACCATCTGTTGCGCAGGGAGTGTTTCGTACCAGCGCGGATGACGACTCAGGAGCGTCAAGGCATCGGCATCGAGCACCACCGGGCGACGGGCAAGATGCCGCTGTTGCAAAAACGTGGTGAGGAGTGCTTCGGTTTCGGGGGCACGCCCAAGCCCAGGACCTACGACATACGCAGTAAAGCGTGCATCGCTGAGTGCGGTTAACGGATGCGCATCGAGAAGCGTCAGCGTCAATTCGGGGTAGCGCCAAACGAGTGGGATTAGTGCATGCGAGGTTGCTACGCTGACGATGCCACTCCCCGCACGCAACGCCGCATGGGTGGCGAGTACGGCGGCTCCGGGAAACTGCGCAGATCCTGCCCAGACACAGAGGGTACCGAATGTACCTTTGTAGGCGTCAAGTGGTCGCAGAGGCACCCACTCAGCAACTGCCGCCGCAGTCGCTTCCGCGCAGGTGAATGCACGCGTAGCGAGACCAATGTCGAGTGCTTCTACACGACCCGCAGCAGCCAGCCCGGGCAAAAAGCATGTACCGAGTTTACGCGGGCCAGTGGCGTAGGTAACCGTAGCCTGCACCATCACCGCTGGCGCCTCATTGCCATCACCGATACACCCGGTTGGCACATCTATGGCCACACACGGGAGTGCTACGGGGCGTGCATTGAGGGCCGTTACCAGAGCAACACCATCCGCATCGAGTGGGCGATTTGCACCAATTCCAAGCAACGCATCAACCACGATATCGGTATGCGCAAAGGCTGCTGTTAATAGGGGAGCAGATGTAGTAGTGGTCACCGGAATGTGCAACGCTTCCACCCGGGCGAGCCATGCATCAGCATGGCGTCGCCACAAATGGACGTGTACATGATAGCCGTGCTGGGCCAAGACGCAGGCGACTTCGAGGCCGTCAGCACCATTGTTGCCTGGTCCAGCACAGATGAGCACGCGAGTTATGCCGGGGAATTGCGCCATGATGCGCTGCGCAATCGCGGCTCCTGCGCGAGCGATAAGCTGTGCCGACGAGACACCCGAAGCAATCAGTTGTGCTTCCGCATCCCGCATTTGTGCGACGGTACACAAGGGCTGCATGGATGCACTCCCACAGCGACACGGTCACCGGTAGAGGTAACCGGCGCTCAACAGTTATTTGACGCGTTCGATGTATGAACCTGTGCGTGTATCAATGCGTAGAATGTCACCTTCGTTGATGAATGCTGGCACAGTGATACGTGCACCTGTTTCGAGGGTGACCTGCTTGTTGACGTTGGTTGCGGTATCACCGCGCAACGCAGTGGTTGACTCAGTGACCACGAGTTCCACAAAAATGGGTATTTCAACACCGAGAATTTTGTTCTCGTCGTAGAACAAAATGTCGCATTCCATGCCATCTTTGAGGAACTCGGCTCCATCACCGATTACTTCGGCACTGAGCTCGATTTGTTCAAACGACTCATTATCCATGAACGCAAAGCTATCACCTTCGCGGTACAAGAATTGCATGGAGCGCTTGTCCACACGCACAATCTCGATATCCTCTCCGGCACGTACACGTTCTTCGATGGTCTTGCCTGATTGAATGTTCTTGAGCTTCATGATAACCATGGCACGCCAGTTACCTGGGGCATGGTGGTGGAATTCGGTAACACGGTGTAACTGGCCATTCCAGCGAATAATGAGATTGGTGCGCAAATCGGATGTCGTTGCCATACCACTCCTCGACGAAACGCCACCACAACGATGACGCCATAAAAACACGTACCCTAGATTATACACGTAGACGGACAGAAGGCGCAACCACGGACAGCTACCTTACTAATCAATCTCATTTGCCAGTCCAAGCGCTTCACGGGCTGCGGCCACCACAAACAGCGACCCGGTGACCACGACCAGCTCATCGGATTGACTGTGGTGCATGGCAAATGCCAACGCATCAACAGGCTCTTCGATGCCTACGACTTGTGCGGCAGGATTGGCTGCCAAGACCCACCGCCGCATCTGATCAAAATCACGCATGGAGCGGGGATGCCGTGATGCGCACAGAATAATTTCGACGGCGAGCGTGGCAAGGACATGCAACATGCGCTCAACATCTTTGTCACGTGAGCACCCGATTACCATCGTGATGCGCACACCAGGAAATTGACGGCGTACTGAGGTCACAAGTCGTTCAGCAGAATCCACGTTGTGTGCCCCATCAAGCAGCACCGGTACCGTCCCCGTGCGACAGAGTTCGTAGCGTCCGGGCCATTGTACGGACTGCAAACCGATGGCAATTGCATCATCGGTAATCGGGAAATGGCGGCGTAAATAGAGCACTGTTGCCACCGCCAGCCGAGTATTTTCTCCTTGTACCTCGCCAAGGAGTGCAGATTGATGATCGCCGTGGTAGACATCGTAGGGATCAAACAACTCGGGAATGGGCCCACGTATGCGCTCATCGGCAGGATCAACCCCCCGAATTCCCCCAGTACCGGCATCATCTACGACCACACACGGTGCCCCGGCTTCTGCGCAACAGGCCGCCACGGTCACGAGTGCAGCGTAGGGCTGCGGGGCAACGAGTAGGGGCACATGCGCTTTGGCGATACCTGCTTTTTGCATGGCAATCTGGTCAATGGTATCGCCGAGCAATTCCATGTGATCATAACTAATTGAAGTCACCACGGAAACCAGGGGAGTCAACACGTTCGCACTATCATACCGACCACCTAAGCCGACTTCAACAACCACGAGATCGACATGATTATCAGCAAAATAGCGCATAGCAATGGCGAATCCGATGGCAAATGTGGCCGGTAGTCCGGCGGCAATTTCTGCCTGCGCAATGAATGGCGCTATACGGTTTACCCCGGCTATGAGTGCATGTTGCGTAATTGCCTGTCCGTTGATTTGGATACGCTCGCGGTACGAGTGCAGGTGTGGAGATGTCCACAAGCCGACACGTAATCCGGCAGCCTGGGCCATGCGTGCAATCATTGCAGACGTTGAGCCTTTGCCTTTGGTACCTGCAATCACCACACTTCTGAGTTGTCTGTCTGGGGCACCGAGTGCATCAAGCAACGCGCGGGTGCGCAGCAAGTTGTCAGCAGGATCGCGCGACGCCGCAGGGGTGGGCAAATAGCCATAGAGGAAATCAAGGGCTTGCTGATAGGATGTTACCGCCATGAATACCTTTGCATCTAGCTTCAAGTGCGCACACGGGAATCACCATGATTCCCGTGTGGCAACGTTGCTTAGCGTCCCAACGCACGCAAATTTTGTAGACAACGGTCGATGCACTCCATGGGTGGATATGCGTAGCTTTCTTGTTCCACGACGTACCATTGTGTGGCACCCACACGCTCGCATAATTCGAGGACATACTGCCATGGTACGTCACCTTCACCGATTAACGCGGTCTTATTGGTGTGCGAATGCTCTTTGAGATGCACGGACAACGCACGACCCGGGTAGCGCTGGAGAAACGGACCTGCATCGGCACCACCCAACAGGGCATTCCCCGTGTCGAACTGCATGATGACGGCCGGATCCGTGTTGCCAAAGAGTGTGTCCCAGGGTAATTCGCCATCGAGAGGCGAAAATTCAATCCAGTGGTTGTGATAACCGGTGAACATACCATGTGGGGTTAACGCGGTGGCCACGTCGTTGAGGATGTGGGCAGCACGGAGCCAACCCGCACGTGCAGTGGTGTAGTCGTGATCGAGTCCGGGCACGATGAGAAAACGATTGCCGATAGTGGCGTGGAACTCGATGCTACGTTGCAGTTCATCACCCATCAGGGTCGCCAACCCGACATGCGCTCCTGCGGCTTTGAGACCGTATTCATCGAGCATAGCTTTGACAGATTTGGCATCGTGACCATAAAAGCCGGCAAATTCCACGCCGTCGTATCCCATTTTGGCGATGGATTTAAGCACCCCAGACAAATCGTTTTTTGCGTCTTCACGCACGGAATAGAGCTGTACCGCGACGGGTATGCGTGCCATTACGTTACTCCAATTCTGCTGTATGACCCACTACTAGTATATACTAAGAGGCATACGTATACCTGCCGATATACCGCATTATGCCGGAGTGTTGCTACCAATAGATACGTGCATTTCACACAGATTGTGCGGTAGAATAAGTGTACCGAGCAATGACTGGCAACACAATTGGATACGAGGAGTACAAGTATGAACCGGAACAGTGTGGTTAAACGCCTCAAAGACGGGCATTTTAAGACGCTTTGCACGCATCTCGTCAGTGAGATGAAACGCCTCAACATCCCCGGGATTAGCGTGGCCGTGTGGCACAATGGCGAAGTCCACGAAGCAGGACTAGGCGTTACGAGTGTGGATCACCCACTAGCAGTAACCGCAGACACGTTATTCCAGATCGGCTCAATTAGTAAAACGATGACGGGTACCATGCTGATGCAACTCGTTGAATCTGGAGTATTGGAACTCGACAAACCGGTCATTAATTACCTACCCAAACTAAAACTCGCAGATGCACATACGACCGCGCATGTCACCACACGCCACCTGTTGACCCACATGGGGGGCTGGATGGGCGACTATTTTAACGACTTTGGTACGGGTGATAACGCGCTCGAAGCCATGGTCAAAAGCCTGAAAATCCTGCCACAGACGACCCCACTCGGCACCCTGTGGTCGTACAACAATGCGGGATTCAACATTGCGGGGCGCATCATCGAAGTACTCACCAATATGCCCTACGAGCGAGCGGCCAAACAACTCTTGTTTGACCCCCTCAAACTAAGCAACACCTTTTTTTACCCGGATGATGCAATATTGACACGACGTTTTGCGGTAGGGCACCAAAAATGGCAGGGACGCGCTCGTGTAGCAACACCGTGGGCCATTGGGCGCTCGGCAAATGCCGTGGGTGGAGTCATCAGCACCGTGGGCGATTTGATGCGCTATGCCATGTTTCATTGCAGTGATGGCGCAGGAGTGATGCGTGCAACCACGTTGCAACAGATGCGCACGACCCAAGTGCATGCTGGTGGGCGTGGTGATATGGGATTGACGTGGTTTATTCGCCAGCATGGCACACGCACCAGTTATGGCCACGGAGGCGCCACAAAAGGTCAAAAGGCGACATTCCGCTTTTTGCCCGATGAAAACTTCGCAATTGCGATTCTGACCAATAGTGACGATGGTGGCATGGTCGGTGATAGTACGGTAAGCAAGGCAATTGAATTATACTTTGGCTACACTGCGCCTGCACCACAACCGATTGAGCTGGAAAGTAAACAACTCAAGGAATATGTGGGCGAGTATGATTATGCATTGGCGCATTTCCGTGTTGTCGCCAACAAAGGTGGCATCATCATTCACGAAACCCCCAAAGGTGGCTTTCCCAAACCACACGTTCCTGCAGGGCCGCCGATTCCATCGGTGCGCGCACGCATGCTCGGCGACGATCGCTTTGTCTGCATTGACGAGCCACGCATTGGCGAGATAGGTGATTTTGTGCGTGGTCCTGATGGAAAGGTGGCCTTTTTGCGCATTGGTGGACGTGCAAATCCGCGTATCAGCAAATAAAGGAATGCCGTATGTCAATCCCGCATGAATTACAACCAGCACACACGTTGTGGCCACTCTATAATCCCGCATCGGCACCACATGCCTTTCGGGCACTCACTCAGACAGATGCCATCGCATGGCAATCCACAACGCGTGATGCACTTGCCAAGACGCTCAAACTCGACATGTTCACGCGACAACACGCTGATGTCACATTGATTCGCAGCGTGGACAAGGGAGATTTTGTACGGCACAAATACCTGCTCCGCACGGGTGCGCACACCGTGATGCCGTTTTATTTACTCATACCCAAAAACGTGACAACCCCGTTGCCCACGGTAGTGGCGTTTGCGGGTCATGGGTATGGGGTCGCAGATATTGTGGGGCTATGGGAGGATGGAAGCGAGCGCACACGTGCAAACGGCTATCATGCAGACTTCGCCGTTGCATTATGTCGTGCCGGCTTTGCGGTTGCTGCCCCCGAAATCTCATGTTTCGGCGAACGCCAGACTGATTTTGGCTACCTCGACGATGTCAACGGACAGCCCATCCCCGGCAGTACCTGCACGCATACTGCCATGTTGGCGTTCCATCTCGGGTTGAGTGTGCCCAGTATGCGCGTACACGACGCGTTATGTCTGGTTGATTATTTAGCGACACGCGCAGACCTCGACATCCAACGCCTCGGTGCAATGGGGATATCCGGTGGTGGTATGCACACGTTATTTTCGATGTGCATTGATGAACGCTTCAAAGCCGGGATTATCAGCGGCTATTTCTCAACGTTTCGCGACAGTATTTTGGCGATGCATCATTGTGCGTGTAATTTTGTCCCTGGATTGGCTACATTTGGTGAAATGCACGATCTCGCTGGGCTAATCGCACCGCGCCCACTCTTTATCGAGGCGGGCACCCGAGACCCCATATTCCCCATTGGTGCAGTGCAACGTGGTGTGAGCAATGCACGTGCCGTGTATCGCATCTTCGAAGCGAGTCAACGCATCACTCTCAACGTGTTTGAAGGCCGCCACGAAGTCCATGGCGGCCCCGCATACCCATGGCTCAAGGCCCAACTTGCGTACTAGGAAGCGCGAAACGTCCCACGGATTTGTTGCATCGCTGCAATGATACGCTCTTCGAGTGGGTCGCTGTCACTGTCCGTAATCGTGTTGTGGCGTTGCATCCATTCGATGGTTTCACTGACCGCGTGTGCCAACGGGACACGCGGTTGCCATTCGGGCATGAGTTCGTGCAACGAGCGCGCCGAAAAGACCTGATTATGCCCTAGACATGTCGTCAGTGCGCTAAAACGATTGGCATCTGCGGCGACCAAGACATCCCACGGAACAGAAACCGTCTCTAGCGGCACATTGAGTGCGGCTGCCGCCAAGCCGTGCCATTCGTGCCAGGTCAACGCCTGCGGATTGACCACGTGCACCACCTTGCCGATGGCCGCAGTCATGCCACACAAGCCGACATAGGCATCTGCGGCATCTGCAGTGGGTAAAAACTGGAAGTAGTTGAGCCCTTCCGCTGCTTCGAGAATCGGTTTACGCTTTTTGAGGCGATCAAGCCAGCTCGAACCCCAATCAATTTGGCGGAAGAGTGTATGCCCAGGACCGAACGTGAACGATGGTTTGACAATCGTCACAGGCACTCCCCCATTGCGGTGTGCTGCCATCAGCAATTCGTCGGCAGCCACTTTGCCAGCACCATATCCACCATCATGACGCCCGTTGAGCGGTGCATCGGTGTCCTGGTAGAGGGCAGTAAAGGGCGGGCCATAGGTCATCACGGTGGAAGTGTGGATGAAATGGCCGACATTGGGAAGTGCCCGCAACGACGAGGCGGCATCATCGGCGTTGAATGAAATCATGTCAATCGCCACATCAAATGTACGCTGCTGCAACGTGGCTTCGAAGGTAGGTCGGTCACGACGATCACCGATGATGACTTCAACATCACTCGGTGGCGCATCAACACGCTGGCCACGATTATAGATGGTGACTCGGTGACCGTTGTGGAGCAGGGTACGGACGATGGCACGACTAATAGTACCCGTTCCACCGATAATCAGGACGTGCATGGATAATCCTCTCTACTGGAGTGGTGAGTATGCCGTAGGGAGCATCATAACACTATCAACGCGCTCGACGAGCACGCCATCTTTTTCACTGTCGGCTTTGGCGTTTTTCCACGCATCATCGCTACGAAAGGCATCCCAGGCCGCATCACGCGCCGACTGCGACGCATAGCCGAGCAGATAGACGAGGTCGCCGTGCAGCTCACGCCCACCCACAGGTGACCAGTATGCGACGACCGTCATACCGTGTTTGCGAAAGAGTTCATCCGTATGATTTGCAAAGCGTTGATGCATAGCAGTCAACTTGCCCGGTGCCGCCCAATAGGTACGCAACTCGTAAATCATGAAAACCTCACTGCGTAATTGTAACGAAACACTGCAATGATACACGTGGAACAGACCGTGATGCCAGTGCGGGTGGCACCTGCGCATGTGCGCTGGTACCACCGCTGGTATTACCCGATGACGGCTTTGGCGAAGCGTTGCATGCCTTCACGGATGAGTGCATTGCTGGTGGCATACGACATACGGATAAAGCCGGGAGCACCGAATGCGGAGCCGGCCACAACACCGATATGGGCATGCTCGAGAAGCGCCTCGGCCAGCTCATCGTCGGTATGACACACCACACCACATGCGAGTTTTTTGCCGAGTAGACCGCGGATATCGGGGAAGACGTAAAAAGCGCCATCGGGCATCGCCAACGATACCCCGGGGATAGAGGTGAGGAGCTCACCAATTAAATCTCGGCGTTCGCGGAAGGCACTGACCATGCGTGCGACTTCACCCGCCATGTCAATGCTGCCATCGTAAGCAGGTAACGCGGCAGCCTGCGTGATGGTTGAGGTATGCGAAGTTGAATGGCTTTGTATGCCCTTGATTGCATCAATGATGGCTTGTGGCCCAGCCACGAAACCGAGACGCCAGCCGGTCATAGCAAACGCTTTGGAGGCACCATTGATGACCAGCGTCTGGTCATACAAGTGGGGGGCAACGTGCAACCAGCGCGCATAGGTGGTGTAGATGATTGCATCGTAGATTTCGTCGCTCATCACCACGAGTTGTGGGTGTTGCGCAACCACTGCCGCAATGGCACGCAATTCGGCGGCGGTGTAGACAGCACCAGTAGGATTAGACGGTGAATTCAGCACGAGCACCCGAGTGCGCGGGGTAATGGCAGCTTGTAATGCGGCAGCACTCAAACGGAATCCGTCTGCGGGCGTCGTCTCGATGATGACCGGGGTGGCACCCGCCAACTTGGCTTGATCCACGTAGCTGACCCAATACGGTGCAGGAATAATGACTTCGTCACCGTCGTCACACAATGCTAAAAATGCCAGAAAGAGGGCTTCTTTGGCGCCATTGGTCACCGAAATCTGATTGGCGCTATAGGAGACACCGCATGCGTCACTCACCCATTTCGCAACCGCCGCACGGAGTTCTGCGGGACCACCAACAGGCGTGTATTTGGTTTGATTCGATTGAATGGCGTGGATGCCAGCCTGCTTGATGGCATCAGGTGTGGCAAAATCCGGCTCACCCGCACCAAACGAAATGACGTTGATTCCTTTGGCTTTGAGTGCGGCGATTTTGCCACCGAGTGCGGTAGTAGCAGATGGCGACATACGACCAACACGGGCACTCAACTTGACCTTACTCATGCAATTCTCCATGTTTATACACGTATACGACGACAAACTATGCTAGGCGTGCACTACCATGCCTGGTGATGCGACCACTTCACCGATGACAGTGGCCGTCTCGCCAGCCGCGGCTAACGCCGCACAAAACGCGGCGACCTGGGCACGCGGTATGGCACAGAGCAAGCCACCCGAGGTCTGTGGATCACAGGCCACATCGAACAACCACGGCGGCACTTGATCGGTGCCACGGACACCCTGGGTGAGTACATGCACCCGGTTCCGCGCCAACCCACCCGGGACAACACCGGCTTCAACGAGTGATTGCACCGTGGGAAGGATGGGCAAGGCATCGAGGTTGAGCGAAACACCCAAAGAGTGCGCTGCAAGCATTTCGAGCAGGTGACCCACCAAGCCGAATCCGGTCACATCGGTCATGGCGTGTACGCCATGAGCCACAGCGAGGTGCGCAGCGTTCCGATTGAGTTGCTTCATGGAATGAATGGCCGCAGCATAAGCGGTTGCATCAACGATCCGTCGTTTGGCGGCCGTGGTAATGACCCCCGTACCGAGTGCTTTGGTCAGTATGATGGCATCACCAAGCTCCACACCACGTTTACGGGCCACGAGTGACGGGTCTATGGTACCGGTGACACACAGGCCATATTTCGGCTCAGCATCAATGATGGTGTGCCCACCTGCCACTACCGCTCCTGTGGCGGTCACCGCATCAATGCCACCCTGAAGAATACGCTGAATGGTATGCGTGGACAGGGATTCGGGGAAACCGGCGATGGCCAACGCCAAGATGGGCGTCCCACCCATTGCATAAATATCAGAGAGTGCATTGGTGGCGGCGATGTATCCATAGTCGTAGGGATCGTCAACGATGGGCGGAAAGAAATCCACGGTTTGCACGATGGTAGTCTGTGCATTGATTTGATACACGGCGGCATCGTCGGCACGTTCGAGGCCGACCACGAGTGCAGGATGAGCAGGAATGCGCAATCCTTGAATGATTGATTGTAGGGCACCCGGCCCCATTTTGGCCGCTCAGCCAGCGCAACCGGCGAGGTCGGTGAGGCGAACTTCGTCACGTGTGTGCATGCAGTCTCCCTGCGTTGTATCGAGGTTATTATACATGGTGCTGGCACCCCAAGAAACGAGCCAATTGGTTCAATGCTATAATGCCCCATGCGTTAATCGGCACGAAAGACAGATGTTTGATATGACGGTGATTGCACGCATTCGTAAACTTCATCCTGTAATCATCTACACACTGGTCTTCCTCTGTTGGTTTGCCCCAGGGATGGTCACACAGTCGGTCATCATGCCGTTTCATCCGGCTATTTATGCCAATCTGACCAGCGAAGATGTGGTCACCACGACACAGACCAACTACTTCGATGACTACACCACATTCTACGTGCCCGAAGTTGACATGCAGATGCATGAAGCGCGCAGTGGCTGGATTACGACATGGACGTCACGTGTAGAAATGGGGCGACCGCTGGCCCATCTCGCCGGGTTTAGTCCGGCATATGTGGTTACCTGGCTTTTCCTGTTGGTGATAGACGATGCATTCCTCTTTTTTACACTGATGTTCATGCTATGGGTCTACCTGGCTGGACTGTTTGCGTTGCTCTATGTAAAACTCATCAGTGACGATACCATCGCAGCGGTCATCGTCGGCATTCTCTTTGCGTTTAACCCGTATCTCTTCTTTTGGAACACCTTTATCACGTTTGTGGCCGCACTCACGTGGGGCATGGCACTCATCTATGCACTCACCCGGTTACAGCGCACACCATCGCTCGAAAACACCGTCCTAGTTGCATTTAGTGTTTATTCAATCATCTATACGGTCTACCCGCAAATCAGCATCCATCTCATCTATCTGGTCACCGGCTACACGGGCTGGCTCCTCTGGCACATCCCCGATTGGCCTACCCGACGCCGATTTCTGACCATGGCGAGTCTGGCGGTGGTCAGTGCCGTGGTGCTCTGCATCCCAGTTTTGCGCGATCTCATCGTACAGATGCAACTCTCCGATTTACGCAAACTCATCCCGACGACCTTCTTTGCTACCAATGTCCCCGTGATGACGGAATGGCAAGACCTGATCCGTACGGTCGTCGGCTACGTGTATAGCAACGTGCTCCAGGCAACTCCCGCCTATGACGCATTCGCGTATCCGATTACGCGCAGATGGTTGGTATCCACACTGGTGTTTTGGGGGGTAATCGCAGTCTATTTTTGGTGGCCCCGGGTATGGGGGTGGGTGCTCTGGTTATCGGTAGCAGCACTGCTCAGCATCCATCGGCCCATTTTTGCATTTGCAGAGTCACTCGGCTTACCACAGTTTTCTCGCGGACTGTTGCTGGGGAGTGCAACACAGTACATCCCGCACATCGTTTTGGCAGCTATCGGGTTGGTGCGTCGCAACGATATCCCCGATGACGCACGCCGACGCGGTGGCATGATTGTTGGGGTGGCTTTTTTGCTGTTGTTGGCCATCACCTGTCTCCGTGGTGCCGCTGACGGCAAACCAATTGTCTGGACGATGGTGCTCGTTGAAGCGCTGATTGTCGTGGGGTGCACCTATTGTTTCATCGTACCGCGACACGATCGTTGGCAATGGGGGGTAATGGCAATCGTCATCGTCCAGGCCGTTATCGTGGTACGTCCCTACTGGTTGGTACAACCGCAGAGTCACGTGGTGCGCACGTCTGAAACTGTGCACGCCATCAAAGCAGTTCTGCCACCTTATGCAAAATTTGCACTCGTCTATAGCAAACCGGCTCGCCAACTCGAAGCAAATTACACGGCCTTCCTCGGACTCAACAACGTGGGCGCATATAGTTCATTGCCATCACGCTACTACGTGGCCATCATGCAGGATTTTGGCATTGCATTTGACGCGTACATACGCAACATACGCAGCATCCCCGCAACGTTTCCCGATCAAGCCCGATGGATGGCCAACATTCGGGTGATTGTGAGCGAAACACCGAATGATTTTACCGGTGCCACCCTCGTCACACGCAGCAACGGTTTGTACGTGTATCACTATCCACAGGCCATGGGATGTTGTGTATGGATTACACAGGACGCACTGACCGCTCGTGGTCCAATACAATGGCAGATTGATTCGATTCAGGGGGCCGATGCGCTCCCACTCCGCACGACCACGCACAATGGGGACGTCGTACACATCGCGTTACCAGAGCGGAATACGGCGGGAACGGTTGTGGTGAGTCAGGCGTATCACCCGGATTGGTATGCTACTGTGACGACGCCAAATGGAGAGATTCCGGCTACCACGGTCATTGTGAACGATGGGTATCAAGGGGTGAATGTGCCCGTAGACGCCACTCAGCTGACGCTTCGATTTTTACCGTGGGTGAGGTGGAGTTGGATAGGGCATGTGTGGTGGATGCTGTGGACGGTGTTCTTCATCTATCGTCATCGTTTTACAATCTTTGCATGGGTATGGAAACACCACAGCCCGTAGTATAATGCATTTGATACAAACGATGTAAATGCCAAGGCAGTAGGAATGTCAATCATTGACGACCGGGGATACAATCAGGGGTTCAAACCATCTCCATCGCTGACCGTACGCAATCAATTGCGGGTGGCACACTTGTTGCGCGGCATCGGCATAGATGCACGCCCGCAGCGTCTGCTCGAAATCGGCTGTGGCACGGGCGAATATGCCGAACTCCTTGCCCGACACCCCAATGTGTCTGTCCTCGGCACCGATATCTGTCAGCCCTTCATTGACTATGCGCAACGCACCTACGCGGGAGCAAACATCCAATTTGCGTGCTTCGATTTCACGGATAGTGCGGCTGTTACCGCGCATGTCGGTATCCAGCGTTTCGACGGTGTGGTGGGGAACGGAATACTGCATCACATGTACTATCACCTCGATGATGTCCTTGCCCATATACGCGGGTTGTTGCTGCCTGGTGGCAAAATTGCATTCATGGAACCCAATCTCTACAATCCCTATATCGCCGCCATCTTTCAGATTCCCGTGTTGCGGCGTTGGGCAAAACTCGAACCGAGTGAAATGGCATTCAGCAGGCACTTCATCGTGTCCGCACTAACTCGAGCCGGATTTCACGACATCCAGGTGGAATACCGCGATTTCTTGGTCCCAGGCACACCGCAAGCGTGTATCGCTCCCTTGGTTGCTGTGGGGGGTCTGCTCGAACAGATGCCGGGTATCAACATGCTGGCACAGTCGTTGCTGATTGTGGCCCGCAATCCCCTTGAGAAAAGTAGGTCGTAGATGCCACGGTCTTTGCAATGGTGCCACGAGCAACTCATCCTGATGCACGCCCATGCCAATGTTGGTCACCTTGGCGGCAATTTGTCGTGTCTAGATGCGCTCTATCATGCATTTGCGCAGCTACAACCACAAGACCGATTTATTCTCTCCAAAGGGCATTCCGCAGGGGCACTCTACGTCGTGCTGGCCGCATACGATGTCATTCCCAGCGACTCATTGAGCACCTTTCACCGAGACGACACCAAACTCCCTGGTCACCCGCCCGCAAACAGCATAGATGCCATTCCATTCGCCACAGGGAGTCTGGGGCACGGATTGAGTTTGGCAGCCGGGTTTGCGCTCTCACAGCGCATGCGTGGCACCACTGCCCATACAATTTGCCTTACATCTGACGGCGAATGGCAAGAGGGGTCAACATGGGAGGCACTGATTTTTCTGTGCCATCATCAGCTCAGCAACTTGACAATTCTGATTGACAACAACGGCTGGCAGGGATTTGGGGCGACACAACACGTTGCATCCATGCACGACTTGCCAGACAAGCTCCGGGCCTTCCCGCTCCAGTTGATGAGTTGCGATGGGCACGATTCAGCGGCTATCGTTGCCGCATTGCAAACCCCAGCCACCGCACCGCGCTGTATTGTGCTGAACACGATGAAAGGGCGTGGATTACCAGAGCTCGCCGACACGTTGCAGAGCCATTATTTACCACCCACACCACTCCACGTGTCACATGCACTCAATTACCTCCATGGTGGGCAATGAGAAAAGAACTATGCACCGCACTCACACAGATTAGCACTGACCAAAATATGGTCTTTTTCACTGGAGATTTGGGCTTTATGGCGCTCGAGCCGCTCCAGGCAGCAATGGGCACACGCTTCATCAATGCGGGCGTCGCCGAACAGAATATGATGTCTGTGGCAGCCGCATTTGCCCGTGATCGCTGGAACGTGTGGTGTTACAGTATCGCTTCTTTCTGTGTGATGCGCCCCTTTGAAATGATTCGCAATGACATCTGTTTGCACAACCTGCCGGTCAAACTGATTGGCAATGGTGGCGGATACGGCTACGGTGTAATGGGGCCTACTCATCATGCCGTAGAAGATTATGGCGTCTTACTAACATTGCCCAACATGCATGTTTATGTACCGTGTTTCGACGAAGATGTTGCAGCGGTGATAGCGCATGCAAATCAACACAACAGCCCGAGTTATATCCGACTCGGTCGTGGTGAACGACCCGCAGATTGTGTGGCACCTGCCTATGCACCGTGGCGGCAACTGGTGCAGGGTGACAACGGAATTGTGATTGCCACGGGTCCGATTGCCGGAATGGTATGGCAGTACTGTCATACCATTCCTGTTGCCAGACGACCAGATGTGTGGGTGGTGAGTGAACTCCCCCTAGACGCACATCCCATTCCAGAAGCCGTCTGGGCACGCATGGGCAGTGGTATGCCAGTGGTCGTGGTCGAAGAGCACGTCACCCATGGCGGGTTGGGGCAGATGATTGCGTACGCGGCCACAATACGTGGCATCCACATGCCTCACTTTCATCTGATGTCCGCTCCTGGATTAGCACTGGGCGTCTACGGCTCACAGGCATTTTTGCGCAGGCATTCTGGATTAACTGCAGATACACTATTGGCCCACTTGGGAGTACACGATGAACATTGATGTGATGATTCAAGCACTACGTGGCCCACTCGTTGTCATCGGCGCTGGCGGGTTCATTGGTGCGAATCTGTTTAAACGTCTACTAGCGGTGCGGAGTGATGTCTATGCGGTCGTCCGCAGGCAACCCACTTGGCGCTTGCAATCGTCTCCATCGGAAAATATCGTGGAAGTGGACATTACCGATCCTGCGGCAGTGCGCAACCTGCTTACGTCGCTTGCACCACAGACCGTCTTCAACTGCTCGTCGTATGGGGCGTATTCGTTCGAAGAGAACACGACGCTGATTCATCGCACCAACTATACGGCAGTGGTGGAATTCGTGGAACAACTCAGTCAACGCCCATTTGCGGCATTTATACACGCAGGGAGTAGTTCGGAATACGGCACCAATTGTAGTGCCCCGAGTGAAGACGCACAGCTCGCCCCCAATAGCGAATATGCGCTAAGCAAAGTCGCCGTATCGCAGTATTTGGCATATGTAGGCAAATACCGACAACTCCCTGTCGTCAATTTACGCCTCTACTCAGTCTATGGACCACTCGAAGATACCGCACGTTTGATTCCCAACGTGGTACGCAACGCATTGCAGGGGACGTATCCCGAATTCGTAGATGGTGACATTTCACGTGATTTTGTCTATATTGACGACGTGTGTGCGGCATTCATTACCGCAGCAGCACGCATGAATCCGAGCATGTACGGGGAGTCGTACAACATTGGTACGGGCATTGCCACAACTATTCGCCAACTTGCGCTGACCGTCCGGGCCCATTTTGCGCTACAGGAAGAGCCACGCTTTGCTACGATGCCCGCTCGCAAATGGGATTTGACTGATTGGTATGCCAATCCGACCAAAGCGCGTACGCAGCTTGGCTGGGTAGCCGAAACATCGTTGCAAACAGGGCTCGACGCAACCCGGGCTTGGGTCGAAACACTCAGCGACCACGACATCGTACTGATGTCGAAACGCACGACGGTAACTCGCAAGCGCAGTGTGAGTGCAATCGTGGCATGCTACAAGGATGCCGAAGCGATTCCCTACATGCACCAGCGTTTAACAGAAACATTCCGCTCAATCGGGTGTGATTACGAGATTATTTTTGTCAACGACTGTAGCCCAGATCATTCCCAAGCGGTAATCCAGCAGATTTCGGCCACGGACTCCAACGTGCTTGGGATATCCCATAGCCGCAATTTTGGTAGTCAAATGGCATTTCGTAGTGGCATGGAGCTCGCACGCACCGATGCGGTGGTGTTGCTCGATGGCGACCTGCAAGACCCACCCGAATTGATTGCTGATTTTTACCGGAAATGGGAAGAGGGTTTCGAGGTCATCTACGGACGGCGGGTGCGACGTGAAATGCCGTGGATGTGGGAAATGCTCTACAAAGCGTTCTACCGCATCTTTTCCGCATTCAGCTACATCCCCATTCCACGTGATGCGGGGGATTTTTCGTTGATTGACAAGCGTGTGGTAGGGTGGTTACTGAAAAGCAACGAACGGGATCTCTTTTTGCGTGGTCTGCGTGCATACATGGGCTTCAAGCAAACAGGTGTAGATTATGTGCGCCCAGAGCGGATGTTTGGTGTGAGCACCAATAATTTCCTCAAAAATATAAACTGGGCCAAAATGGCCTTCTTTTCATATAGCAATGCACCACTGAATCTATTGAGTACCGCAGGTGTGTTACTGACGCTCTTGTCGACCATTTTAATGGTGATTAGTATCCTTGTACGTATTTTTGCACCGTCATATGTACCACAAGGATTAACCACGCTTGTACTGTTGGTCATCTTTTTTGGTTCGATAAATCTTCTGGGGATTGCCGTGCTGGGTGAGTACATCGCCAAAATTATCATCGAAGTCAAAGAACGCCCACGCCTCATCCGCTCGGCGATTATCCGTCATGGCGCTATTACGGCCGAGCTCCCCGATGAGTCGCTCCGCCCCAATTAGTGAGAGAAGGATGCCCAATGAACGATCCACATGTCAAAGAAAATGTCAACGCATTTAATGCGGATGCATCACACAATGACGGTTATTTGTACACCACCAATGCGCCCTATTCTGCAATCGTTGCGAATAAACGCATGTCCGATGCAATCATCGCAGCCATTCCGGCCACGAGCCAACGCATCATTGACCTCGGTTGTGGTGATGGTGTCTATACGGCCGAAATCGCAGCCGCCTTCCCACAGGCATACGTGGTCGGCAATGATCCCGCGCAGACAGCGATTACGGCGGCACAGCGCCGTTTCCCGCAGGCACATTTTGCGGTAGGAAATGTGCTGGATATGGCGACACAGCCCGCAGAACGCTTCGATGTGAGCGTGCTCCGTGGTGTCATCCATCATCTTCCCCATGCCACACCGGTATCGGCGATTGCCAATGCACGGGCGCTAAGCAGCCGACTCGTCATCTGTGAACCGAACGGTAATAACCCGATTCTGAAGTACATCGAAACGCACTCGGCGTATCATATTGCGCATCAGGAACAGAGCTTTACAAGTGATACACTTGTCTCATGGTGTCGTCAAGCAGGATGGCAATCAGTGACGGTGTACTACATCGGCTTCGTGCCGTTTTTCTTCCCAGCACTACCCGCACGGTTGATACATTTTTTCCAGCCACTCCTCGAGCGTATCCCATTCATCAACAAATACTTGAGTGCACAGATCGTGTTGGTCTGCGCATGACGGACGCATAGATTCGAGTACAATGAGGGCATAAACGTACAACGAAGCGAGGATAACACATGAGTGCAGTAATTTCAGGAGCTGAGCCGATTGCCGTAGAAGCAGGCGCCGAAGTACTTCGCAATGGGGGTAATGCGATTGATGCGGCAGTGACATGCGCGTTTGTCCAGGGCATTGTAAATCCGCAGATGTGCGGTATTGGTGGGTATGCGCTTGCACTGATTCAACGCCCCAACGAGGCACCTGTGCTGATTGATGGGCCCGCCCTCGCAGGGTCGCTCGTCAAAGCGGACATGTGGGTAGATCACTACATTCGCCTTAGCCCCGATGGCTGGGGATATTTTTTGCGCGATAAAGTCAACGACAAAGGGTACACATCCATCTGTACACCAGGCACCGTAAAAACCCTGCACACGATTTTGCACCGCTACGGCACCCGGAGCTGGGAGTCGGTGATTGCACCAGCCATTGAAACCGCTGAACGGGGGTTCATGGTGGATAGCCACTTGGCCAATCGCTGGAAGGGTCGGGTCAAATACCCCGAACAAGTGTCAATGCTCGAATATGTCACCAGCAACCAAGAAGCAAGTCGCATCTACCTCAAAAACGGCATGCCGTACGATGAAGGTGAAACACTCAAAAATCCCGATTATGCGCAGACGCTACGTCACCTGGCCAAACACGGTGCCGATGATTTCTATCATGGTGCACTCGCCAAAACGATGAGCACCGATCTTGCGGCCAATGGCGCCTACGTTACTGCTGCGGATTTGGCCGAATATCAGGTCAGTGACGAGCAGGTTATTCGTGGCACGTACCGGGGCTACGACATTGTGACGTCACAAGCACCGCATGGGGGACCCACTGTGGTGGAAATTTTGAACATCCTCGAGGGATTCAACATCAACGCACTCGGTCACAACAGCGCTGAGTACATCTATCTCGTTGCAATGGCAATGAAAGCCGCATTCACGGATCGCAATGCACATCTTGGTGACCCACGTGCCGGTACTGTTCCCGTTGCATGGATGACGTCCAAAGCACGTGCCGCCGAGTGGCAAGCACACATTCGTGCCGGGAAACCGATTTCCGTGAGCGATACCCCAACGACACCACCCGACACCACGCACATCAGTGTCGTTGATCACCAGGGCATGTGTGTGGCGCTGACCCATTCGTTGGGGATGTCGTCTGGTGTCATCACACCGGGATTGGGCTTCATGTACAACAATTCGATGGTCAATTTCCATCCCTTCCCTGGGCATCGCAATTCGATTGCCCCACGCGTGGGACGCACCACGGGGATGGCGCCCACCATCATTTCCAAGCATGGCAAACCAATTTTGGTGGTCGGGGCACCGGGTGCATCACGCATCATCACCGCCGTCCTCCAAACCATCATCAATTTCATTGACTTCGACATGAGTGTGAGTGATGCGATTGCAGCGCCACGCATTGACTGCCAAGGCGACAACATTGTGTGTCAGATGCGTATTCCCGAGTACATCTGTGCCGAGGTACGCAAACGCCACCCCATATCGCGATTGCCGTTCAGCTATGGAGCGATGGCCCTCGTACACGCAGTCTCGATGCGCAACGGCGTCCTCGAGGGTGGTGCAGACCCGGGGTGCTCGGGTGTCGCATTACACGTATAAACGAAGGACAGACGCATGTACGACCTGATATCGGTGCACCTCCCCAAAGTGAGTGGACTCCCACTGCGGCTGTTGCGTTGGTTGCTCGAATGGGCACCAAGCAGAGCGCTACTCGCACCCGGGCTGCTCAAAAATGCGGGTGTCAGCGCCTATCGCCAACACACAGAAACGAGTGAAGCGAGTGTCGAACCCGTCGTGTTGCCCGCCTGGCCGACGGCACCTGCCGCAGAAGCACATACCATCACCGTGGCCAATCAGACCACCAGCCCGGTGTGGCTGTCGGCACAGCACCTGCATGAGGCATACACGTCGGGTAGTCGAAATCCGGAATCAGTTGCCGAAGCGTTGATTGCCGCACGTCAAACCGATGCATACCGTCAACTTAATGCGTATATCGGGTACGACGACGACGCGCTACGCCGGGATGCTGCCGCTTCCGCTGCACGCTACCGGGCGGGCGCTCCGCGTGGCATCCTCGATGGTATCCCGGTCTCTATCAAAGACGAATTCGCAGTCAGCGGGTATGTGAGTGGCGATGGCACGTCGTTTTTGGGTCAACAGCCAGCTCCTGCTGATGCTAGTGCCGTCGCACGTCTGCGTGCTGCAGGTGCACTAATTGTAGGCAAAGGTCAAATGCACGAGATTGGTCTAGGTGTCGTGGGTACGAGCCGTGCTCATGGTCCAGCCCGCAACCCGTACAACCCTGCACACACCGCAGGTGGGAGCTCGGGTGGTGGCGCAGCCGCCAGTGCGAGTGGCTTGGCCGTGATTGCACTCGGTGCAGATGGCGGCGGCTCGATCCGTGTCCCGGCAAGTTTTTGTGGCATGGTCGGTCTCAAGGGCACATATGGACGCATCTCTTCTCATGGCACTGCGGGTGTGGTGTGGAGTATGTCAAACCCGGGTCCGATTGCGCCAACACCAGCAGATGTGGCCGCCGCATACATGGTGATGGCAGGTGCTGACGCGCATGATCCACGTACCACGCAGCAGCCCACACCAACAGCTGCCGATCTCACTCGGCGGGATTTACGTGGGGTGAGTATTGGGTACATGCCAGCCTGGTTTGAGCATGCGGATAGTGAAATTGTGGCACAGTGTCGCAGCATGTTGCATTACTATCGTGGTGCGGGTGCCCACATCCAAGAAATCTCCGTTGCAGAACTCGAAGCAGCCCGTGTTGCACATACGATTATCATCACCACCGAAATGCTCAAAGCGTTGGAGCAAGACCTGAAGACGCACGGCCATTTACTGGCCGATGAAACACGGCTGTCATTGGCAATTTCACGTGAATTTCGTGACGACGATGTACGGCATGCCCAACAAACCCGCACCACATTCACACGCACACTGCGCGATATATTTGCACGTGTAGATTTGATTGCCACCCCCACAGCCGGACTGCTAGCGCCGCCAATCACGCCCGCACATATTCCACATGGAATGAGCGATCTGAGTAGTACCTTTGAAATCATGCGCTATGCGTTTGCCGCAAATCTGAGCGGCGTGCCGAGTATCAGTATCCCCGCAGGGTACAGCAAGCACGGTCTTCCCATCGGGTTCCAGCTTATGGCGCGTCCATGGCACGAAGCCCTCTTACTCGAGGCAGCCAACGTGGCCGAACAATGGCGGAATGCGGCTCCCCCCAAACTGTTTTTCCACTGGTAATTAAAATACCCCCCGACCTCTGGCAACTACCAGAGACCGGGGGGTACGCGAGAAACGCCCGCTTACGAGGTCTGTCCGTCAATCAGGGTGGCTGATTCAGTGGCACGGCGTGGCAATGAATCCATCAACCACTGTTGCAATTCGGCGTGTGTGAAGGTCACGTTGGTAGCCGCTTTGTCAATGTGCAAGGTATTGTGGGTGACCAATTGACGCAGATCAGCAACGGTACCACTCGCACTTGGCGCAGTGGGCACAGTCACGTCAGGATACCATTCCGTGGCCCATGCAGTCAGCGTGGCGATTTCACTTGCCCGAGTGACAGCAATGGCTTTGGCAGCAGGCGATGTATCTGCAAGAGCGGTTGCCAATGCCTGCTCGTACTGAAGTACTTCGATGGTATGCACGAGCGACTTGGCTTCGGGACTCGCTTGGATGCCACCAAACTGCATCCCTCCCATGCCATCCAGCATGCCCATTCCACCCGAGGGCATCATGTCACCACCACGGCCACGTTTGCCACCATGATCGCGAGTGCGCCCCTCATGCCCGCCACGCCCGCCAAACATGCCACCCATCATGCCATTCGTGCCATCCATGTGCATCCCACGCGACGGTTGAGGCAGCGCTATCACACCCGTGGCATTGGCCAAAAACAACCCACCCAGAGTGAGTGCACTGGCAACAACAAGTACGGCGCCAGTGATACCGATAATGCGGACCCAATTACGATGTGGTGTTGTCATGTTATTCCTTCACTTCCTTGGTCTCTGACTGCGTTTCAATGGCGGATGCTTCTGCGGGGACAACTACTGGAACCGGGGCGGGAGCTGGTGCCGCCTGTACGGGAGCGGTGGGCGCTGACCGCCACCGATCAACCAACCGAATCACACCCCAGATGAGCAGCAGAATCAGACCGATACGCATGCTCACACGCGCAATCATAAAAATTAACGCTACAATCATTACCGTTGTCATTACGTTCCATTCCTCTCTACGTCGCTTGTCCCCACTACGTGGCTGACATCACTACTATAGATGGTGCAGATAAACATTCTATGCGGAACTTGTTCAAGATTACATCAAGGTTTCGTCGGAGTGCTCATCCCACACTCATGTGGTGCCACATGCGGTCGCACGTTCGGGCACACGATACAGCACAGTACAACAGGTATAATAGAGACAACACGAATGTGAGAAGAACTCCATGCAAACACTACTATTCCGAGAAATCGCAGCACTACGCATTCGCCAGCGCGAAAATCAGGTATTTATTGGTGAACAACCGTATTCGCTCGATACGATGATTGTTGGTCAACAATGGCAACTCAGCCTATCGGCAGTACACCGCTTCCTTGAAGGGTCGGCACACGTCTACGGCGAACCGTTTCGTGTGCCGGTAGCCGCAGTGGTTTTTGACGTTAATCATGAACTCGAGGCATTAGGGCATTTTTTGCCCCTTATTTCCATACTCGTGGGTGCTGAACGCACACTCTTCATGGAGCGCATCAACGGGTTGCTCCGTGATCCGAACCTCCAAATTTGCCTGCGAAATGAGCCACGTATGCAGGGAATTCCGTTGAGTGCTCGTGCCCTGATTGTTGGGCAAATCGTCATGTGCTTTTTTTACCGATACGATGTTGTCACGACCCTGCTCAGTACCAAACCATCCTTTGATTTGTTTCATACGGTGGCTGAGTATGAGCGGAGCGGGGGAGTGGGGGGTGGCTGCTACGACCTCCGTGCACATCGTATCATGTTGCATATGCCACGCCTGTACGAGGGATTTTTTACGCCAATTCCTGGGGTATGTCCGCTTCTACATGAGTTTGGACACATGTTGGATGGCACGAGTATGCGTCACATGCAGTATGGCGAATGTCGTGGAGAGCTACCGGGAATGACTGCTACGCAACGCAGTGCCTTTGCAGCCGCCAAAGCTGCAGAGCATGCGTGCTATTTGGCGCACTACCATGGTCGTCCACCCGCTGATGGACAACATCCGCTTGGACATCCGTATGTGTTTCAAACCGATGGCGAATTTATTGCGGGTTATTGGGAAATGTTTTGGCGTAATCCACACACAATGGCCACACACTGTCCAGCCCTCTTTGCCAATTGGTGCGATTACACGCAGTGCGATCCACGCCAAGCACTCCCACAGGACTACATGGGCTATGTCCACGGGAATCGTGCATTTTATCGCAGTGGTGAACGCCCCTGGCCGAGTCAAATTCGTTATCACATCGGTTAGGTGCGCGGCAGTTGGAGCGTGAATGTGGCACCCTGACCGAGCCCCTGGCTGGTGACAGTCAGTGTACCACCGTGCGCCTCGGCGATGGCACGTGAAATCGTTAGACCAACCCCGGCTCCACCAGTGGCACGGGTACGCGATGGATCCACGCGATAGAAGCGTTCAAAGATGTGTGCAATGTGTGCGGCGTCTATGCCGATGCCATTATCACGCACACGACACCACACCATGTGAGCATCGTGACCCGTGGTAAGCTCGACGAGCCCGTGTGGCGGTACGGCACGCAGGGCGTTGGTCAGTAAATTCATCACAATTTGGCAAACGCGATCACTATCGCAGGAGACGGGTTCTGTGGCGTTTTGGTGCGTAATTGTCAATGTGACCGATGATTCCTCGAAACGTGGCTGTAACACATCGTTGGCCTGCTGCACAATCACATGCAGATCGGTTGTGTACAGATTAAGCGACAACGAGCCAGATTCCGCGCGTGACAGTGACTGCAAATCGTCAACGAGGCGTTGCATGCGCGCCGACTCGTCGCGGATGATACCGAACGTTTTGGCGTTGGGGAGAATCACACCATCAATTAAACCCTCTGCGTAACCACCAATAGATGAAAGCGGAGTGCGTAACTCGTGTGCCACGTCGCCGATCAAGGTGGCACGGCGATGCTCTGCATCTTTGAGCGCAGCGGCCATGTAGTTGAACTGTTGGGCAAGTGCATGGATTTCTGTTGTACCAGTGGGTACATCCATGGGTGTAAAATTCCCCGCGGCAACCCGTCTACTCGCCGCAATGACGGTATGCAGCGGTGCCACAATCAGACGGGCGAGTGTGATACTGACTGCAATTGCCGCAATTGACGCAACACCTGCGGCAATCCACATGGCACGCCATACAGCCGCATTGTAGACACGTTCTACGGTCATGCGCGGCATCGGGCCACGCCCATCATTCATGCCGTCATTGTGTTGGAACTGTTCATCGTTCACGATGCGATCACGGATGCGCGGAGTCACTAGGTAGGTAACCAGCATGAATGATGCCATCGTCACCGCAATCACAAAAAAATGCGCCAAAAGCAAACGCGTGCGTAATGAGTTCACGACTGTCTCCAGCGGTAACCAGCACCGCGCACCGTTTCAATGAACCGTGGATTCGTTGGGTCTTCTTTGAGTTTACGCCGCGCATTGGCAATGTGCACATCAACCACATGATCATCGCCGTAGTAGCTCCCTCCCCATACCTGTTCGAGAAGTTGAGCACGCGTAAACAGCCGACCTGGTGTGGTTGCAAGCAACACGACGAGGCGAAACTCGGTACTCGTAACCGCAATTTCTTCGCCAGCCATGCGCAATTCATGGCCTTCGACATCAATTGTCAAATCATCGAATTTCAGCACTTTGCTGGGGGATTGTGGTGCGCGTGCACGGCGCAACAACGCACGCACCCGTGCCACTAATTCACGGGGCGAAAACGGCTTTGTCAGATAATCGTCGGCTCCGACTTCGAGACCCACCACCCGATCAACTTCATCGGCACGCGCCGTGAGCATGATGATATAGACATCGGATGTAGCACGCACACGCCGACACACTTCGATACCGTCTATTTCAGGGAGCATCAAATCGAGTACCATCACATCCGGCTGCACTTGTGGCATCAGCGTGAGTGCTTCTCGTCCATTCGGTGCTTCATGCACCGTGTAGCCTTCGCGTTCGAGATACGCACGAATGAGCTCGCGGAGCGGTGTTTCATCATCGACCACTAAAACCGTCGGCATTGTATCACTCCTGACCCACTGACGGGCTACCCAACCATTGCGCATATTGTGCAGATTGCACAGGCAACGCATCCGCATCACGTACCCATCGAATATTATGCCATGGAGTTGATTCAACTTGCAACGACACGATGCGGAGTTCGTCACGACGGAAGTAGGCGATTTGGACTGTGGCACCTGGCACACATTCTTGTAAACGCGATTTGAAGCGTACTGCGTCAACACGTGTATCGTTGAATGCGATGATTTCATCGAAGGGTGAAATACCCGCCACTGCCGCAGGGCCCTGGGGTGTCACCGACGTCACAACCAGACGCCCAGCATCGGATTTGACTCGGACACCGATACTGACCGCCCCATCGTCGCTCATATCCCAGTGAGTTGCAAGGCCCACAACAGACGCAATGGTGGCATAATCGAGTTCTGCCGTACCATAGATGTACTGCGCAAAAAACTGCGCCACTGGTTGCGTTGCCACTCCGGCGACCTCCGCAATTAACGCGACCATCGTATCATCTTCGGGGATGCCGGGTTGGCTGAGTGGATAGCGCTGTTCGAGGAGACGCAACACGTCGTCGAAACTACGTGCACCTGCACTCACATGCCTGATGAACATGTCGAGTGCAAAGGTAACCACTGCCCCTTTAATGTAGTACGAAATACTCACGTTCGGGCTATTTTCGTCGGGGCGATAGTAACGTATCCAGGCATCAAAACTCGCTTCTGCCAAGCTTTGGAGTTGTCGTCCAGGTGTGCGTGCCACGCTGTTGATATCATCGGCCAACAGTTCGAGGTAGCGTTGTGGTGTAATCAGTCCAGCCCGGCACATTATCAGATTATCGTAGTACGATGTCACCCCTTCGGCCAACCACAATTGACGCGTATAGTTTTCTTGGAAATAGTCGAACGGTCCGAGTGGTGCCGGTCGAATGCGTTTCACATTCCATGTATGGAAAAATTCGTGGGTGATGAGTCCAAGGACTTTTTCATAGTCGCGTGGTTTCGCAAAGCCCCATTTATCGCACAAACAAACCGTACTATTACAGTGTTCGAGCCCACCATACATCCCATCTGCGAGATGCAAAATGAAGGTATATCGTGCATAGGGAATGGTCGCAAAATGCGCTCGCACCGCCCGCACGATGCGTTCGATGTCGCGCACGAGTAGAGCAATCTGCTCATTACCGTGCCCCCAGATTACGACTTCGTGTGGGATATTTTCCACAAAAAACTGCACAAACTGATGCGTACCACATTCGAATGGCGCGTCGTAGAGCGCATCATACGATTCGGCCACAAACGACCAGGTTGCCACCTCGGCGTGACGCTGTACGGCTTGATTTGTATCGAGTTGTGTTGCAACATGCCAATGTCCGGGGGTGAGAAGCGAAATTTGCATCTGCCCATGGTATGCGGGCAAGCACATGCATACCGCAGCCGGATTAAAAAAGGCGTGCGTGTCGTCCACATGATTCGTACGGACGGTCAGATCATACGCATACACGGCATAGTGTACTACGATGGGTTGATGGGGCTGTGGCACATCAATCTGCCACGTACACTTATCCGTTTTTTGCCAGTTACAAGACTGACCATCCTGCGTCACACGAAACGATTGTACATGTCGTGCATACTCGCGTACCATGTACGATCCGGGAGTCCACACTGGCATCTTGAGTACCACCACCGTTGCTGGTACTGGTATCGTCAACGTGACTTCCAAGAGATGCGCGGTATGCCGCAATGTCGAAATCTGGTAGTGAAGCATTGTCATAGTGTGTATGGGGCAAATAAATGAACAACGAGTGCCGTTAGTTCACGCGGGTACTGTTGAATGCGTAACAACAAGTCAAGCACATCACCGGCCTGGTGGCGACAGGCATACATGGCCTGTGCAAACGGCAACACCCGTGTATCACCGAGGCGGGCACGATATGCGTAGTAATCACGAATATAGCCGATCCGCAAACGGAGCATGCGCGCGCTACCACTCGTCGTGTGGCGCGGATAGTGGAAAAACAAATATTCGTCGAGCATGGCATATGAGGCATCGGTGAGTGATGTCGTGTAGTACTGTGCCAAAAACAACGCAAATTCCTGCATGACCCGGATACGTTGTCGCAGTGCGCCACACCGTGGTTGCGCAGTGCTACACCATTCTTCGTAGGCACGGATGTGCGCATGGCTCTCACGCAATGCCAGTTCTATCACAAAGACCGCATCACCGTCTATGGACTTGGTGATGTGCTCGGGGATCGCTGAGTATGCAGCATCTTCGACGTGTTGGGCGGCACGCAATTCGGCGAGCTCAAACGCGGCGTAACTCAGCCCGCCACGGGTCTCATCCGTGTAGTGCAATGGCGTCGGACGCAGGGTCTGCATCAGGTGAGGGTGGAGCGGCAGAATGCGTTGCATGGCCGCTGACAGAATTGCGGTGTGGTCTTCATCGGTCTCTGCACGGAGCATCATGCGTCGTTCTTCGTCGTTGAGTGCCTGGAGCAGTTGCACCGACCATGCGTGTAATGCGGGATGGCGGTGTGCAAAAAGTGCTACGAACGTTTCACGATCGAGATCCTCGTCGGACCACGACATGTCATCGAATGCATCTTCGTCGTCGGCACTCTGCAAGGCTGCCGTGTACGGCTCTGCGTCAGCATCGAATTCATTGTTGGTCCATGCATCATCGTCATCGCCGTCTGCGTATTGCACATCGTATACTCCCCGTGCAATGGCATCATCAATGGCGTGTGTATGGTCGAGCAACGTATCCACGGGAACGACCCGTGGCGTGACGGTATCGTCGTACTGGGTATCAATAAACATGCGCACCGCCGAGTATCGCAAGGCGATGCCATCCCAAAGCCCATGCTGACTATCCACCTTACGCCGCTGGCGCAACAGTTGCTGTAAATCGTTGATGCGTAGGCGCAACAAATCGAGGCGCGACACAACCACAGGTGCCGCAGATTGCGCATTCAGCAGCGCTTGCCACGGCATCGGGGGGTATGCACTGCGCCATGGTGCGTCGGCATACAACACTAACAAGCGTGTCTGCACTAATTCGAGGTCATGCGTCGCATGCCAGTGCGTAGTGAGCTGCGCCGCAATATCACCGGCAATGAACACGGTATCAGGAATGCGTTGGGCGGCACGCCGATCGATGCGCAAGCGCAATTCACAGCGCGATTGCCAGTGGATTTGGACGATCAGGTGGTCGCCGTATCGAAACGCATGTGAGGCAAACCATCCGTCCAACACCAACACGTCGGGTCCTTGGGTCTGGCATGGACGCGGCGCCGTATCAATGTATATCGGCATGTCTTCGGGGACGAATGGCTCAAGCCATTCGCGGAGCACGTATTCGCCATCAATTGCAAGCTGGTCAGGAATCACACGAAACACGACGCCATCTACTGCTTGCCGGTATGGCATGTATTCATCCGTTGCAACTGGCACCCAACCGAGGGTCCGCGCATTGGCCGCAAGCAACACGCGCACCATGTGTGCCAATTTGGCGTGTTGGATCTGGTATGTTGTGGTGAGGGTGGCAACGATGGTCGAAATCGTCTGTACCCCATGCACCACTTTTGCCAAATCCTGCAACGACACCGTGAGTGTTCGTTTAAAGTGCGCCACGGGTTCCTCGTTTCATGCACACACCGAGCTGTGTGATGAAAATTATATCATGCACAGTGCTTAGCGTTCACTACTGTCAATGGCGTCAAACACCGCCGCAACAATACTCGCCGTATCAATGTGAAAGTGTTGATAGAGGGCATCACGCGAGCCGGATTGACCGAAATCATCTACACCGAGACTCGTCAATGGCGACCCATAAACACTCCCCATCCATGCGAGTGCATGGGACGACGCATCGTGCACGGTCACCATTGGCATCCGCCGCTGTTCATCGGCGAAGAGCCACGCCAGCGCATCAGATTCGCCATTACGCCGCGCCTGACTATAGCGTTCATACAACATGCGTGCACTGACAATGTTGACCACGTCTACGGCAACGCCTTCGTGCCAAAGCTGTGCTGCAGCCGCCAAGGCTTCGGGGATGACCGTTCCACTCGCACAAAGCATCACACGCGGTGCATCGTGTAATTCGGGATGCGTGTCGCGCCATGTAGCCAGCACATAGGCACCTGCAAGCGCATGCTCACGGAGCGTGTCTACACCCATACGAGCGATGGCCGCCTGGAATGGGGCTTGATCGATTGGTCGTGTGCTGAGACGCAGATAGAGTGGGCGTCCGTGCAGACGGTCGAAGCACTGCCTGACGCCTTCGAGTAAATACCACTCCAATTCACCGGCATAGCACGGTTCGGCCATCATCAACTTGGGCAACTCGATACCCACCGACGCAGTAATGGTGGACTGGTGCGCCCCCCCTTCGGGCGCCAATGTGACACCAGATGGCGTCCCCGCCACGATAAACTTTGCCCCAGAATAGACGGCATAAATGAAGGCATCCAACCCACGCAACACGAAGGGATCATAGACGGTACCGATGGGCACGAGGGGTGAACCCAGCAACTCGTGCGACAACCCGGCTGCCGCCAGCATCATGAACAGATTCATTTCTGAAATACCCAGCTCGATGTGCCGCCCACTCGATGAGCGCTGCCACTTGAGCAATCGTTGTGCCTCGCTCTCGTAGTCGGGCACATCGGTGAAGGGCGTGTAGACACCAAAGCGGTTAATCCAACCACCCAGATTGGTGGATACGGACACATCTGGTGATGTGGTCATCATGTACTGCGCCAACTCGGGTATATCACCGAAACGCACTAGCAACCGGCCAAACGCATCTTGGGTGCTCACTTGTTGCGGCATACCGAGATCGACACGCGCAGGAATGGGCACAATGGGGCACGGCAGTGGTGCGGATTCCGCAACACGTTTGGCGACTTCGTCACACATCTGCCCTTCTGGGCTGTCACTGGCAAAACCGGCCCACACATCGTCGCCATCAATGCCCATTTTTCGACGCAAGGCTTCGATTTGTTCGGTATTAAGCAACATGGAGTGGTTGAGCGGGTGGCCAGCAATCGGCAACCCCCACCCTTTAATGGTGTACGCAAAAATCACCGTCGGACGACTCATATCGCGTTCGACTTCGTCGAAGATGTCACACATGGTGTCTAAGTCGTGCCCACCCAGATTAGCGATGACGCCAGGGAGCTCTTCGTCGGGGACTTGGGCCAACAGGAGCGCTAATGTGGCACGATCACTGTCGTTGGCATTGAGCAGACGTTCGCGTAACTCGGCGCCACCGAGGCGAATCGAAGATTGATACTCTTCGTTGCTCATGTCATCAATGCGCCGCCGCAGTGCGTCACCACCCGGCATGGCGTAGAGTTTTTGGAGTTTGTGACCGTACTTGGCTTCCAGTACACGCCATCCGTTTTGGGCAAACAACTTCTTCAAGCGTGCCGCACGAATTCCCGGCACCACGCGATCTAGACTTTGACGATTGAGATCAACGACCCACACCACCTGCCCAATGCCGTCAAGTGCTTCGTCGAGTAATGCTTCCCAAACGTTCCCTTCATCGAGCTCTGCGTCACCAACCACCGCCACAAATCGCCGTTCGGGTATTGGTGCACTGTGATCGCGCAAAAATCGCTGTGTCAACGATGCAAAGAGCGGCGCTACCACACCCAAGCCAACCGAACCGGTCGAAAAATCTACCCGCTCGGGATCTTTGGTGCGACTCGGGTATGACTGGAGACCGCCGTATTCGCGCAATGTGGTCAGATAGCGCTTTGGCAGATTCCCGAGTAAATACTGAATGGCATGAAATATCGGCGATGAATGTGGCTTGACCGCAATGCGATCGCCTGGTTTGAGAAAATGAAAATAAAGCGCAGTCATCAGGGTGACTGTGGAGGCCGAAGATGCCTGGTGCCCACCAACTTTGGTGCCGTCCATGTTTGGACGCACGTTATTGGCATGATGAATCATGTTGGTAGCCAGCCACAATATCCGCTGTTGAATGGATTCAAGGGTGCGCAGGCGCTGCCGTGTCATTTTGGGTCTTGGCACAGATCCAGCCACGGGTGCGTCTTTTACTTTCATCGTAATGCTCCTTGCAGCGTCGTTGCAGAAAGGTACTCCCGCATACCTCCATCATACGGCATTTCTCGGCACCCCTGTGGCGCCGAATATTATGATATCGAAATAAACGGCCCAACGAGTTTTCGTTCCCGCTCGATATGCACCATCGCTAGTACGTCCAATCATGCCATTTTACGAGTACAATAAGAAGAATATATATCGTCGGAGTAGATTTTATTATGTCACGCAATCAACTTCTCGAATCACTCACTACCATACCCACGTGGGATATCATCATCGTAGGCGGCGGAGCAACCGGGCTCGGTATTGCCGTGGATGCGGCGAGTCGCGGACACAAAACGTTATTACTCGAAGCACACGATTATGCGAAAGGGACGTCGAGTCGTTCGACCAAACTCGTACACGGTGGAGTGCGCTATCTCGCACAAGGTAATATTTCACTGGTCTACGAAGCGTTACACGAACGTGGTCGGCTCCGTGATAATGCACCGCATCTCGTACGCGTGATGCCCAACGTGGTACCCGCATACAGCTGGTTCGACATGCCATTTTACGGCGCCGGTCTACTTCTCTACAGCGTGTTAGCGGGAAGACTCGGCTTTGGGTTTTCGCAGATTATCAGTGCTGCCCGTGCACTCACACTCGCCCCCACATTGACGGACACCGGGCTCAAAGGGGGGATTGTCTACTACGACGGGCAGTTCGATGATGCCCGCTTGGCTATCACCCTGCTACGCACCGCCAGCAATCATGGGGCCACACTCATCAACCACATGCCAGTCCATCAATTCACCCATGATGCTACTGGCCGCATCAATGGTGTGGTAGCCACCGACAGCGAAAGTGGCATTACCTTCACACTCAACGCAAAAGCAGTCATCAACGCTACGGGCATTTTTGTAGACAAACTGCGCACGCTCGACGATCCTGCGGCACGGACGATGGTTGCACCTAGTCAGGGTATTCATATTGTGGTTGACCGGTCATTCCTCCCCGGTGACCACGCAGTAATGATCCCCAAAACCGCAGATGGGCGGGTGCTTTTCGCGGTACCGTGGCACGATTGTGTGGTAATTGGCACCACCGATACACCGATGCAAACGGTCGAACTCGAACCACGGGCGTTGGATTCAGAAATCGAGTTTGTCCTGAGTCACACAGAAAAATACCTGCGCCGACGCCCACAGGCAGACGAGATTTTGAGTGTCTTTGCCGGGCAACGCCCACTCGTTAAAGCGAGTGGTGATGGTGCACACACCAAGTCACTTTCGCGCGATCACACTATCGTCTTTTCGGCGAGTGGCCTCATGACGATTACCGGGGGCAAATGGACCACTTATCGCCACATGGGCGAAGATGCAGTGAATCGTATCGAAGCGGCTGCGGGACTCACACCACGCCCATCGGTGACCAAGAATCTACGCCTACACGGCTATAGCACGCACAAAACGCACGATCATTTGCAAGTATATGGTAGCGATGCCCAAGACATCCACGCCCTCATCCATCAGCACGCCGCACTCGGTGAACGGCTCCACCCCGAACTGCCGTATTTGGCCGCAGAAGTCGTCTGGGCGGTACGCATGGAACAGGCACGTACCGTGGAAGATGTGCTGTCACGGCGGCTACGCGCACTTATCACCAACGCCACGGCGAGTATTGCGTGTGCGCCAAAAGTAGCCCATCTCATCGCCACAGAGCTCGGACACGACGAGACCTGGGTAAACTCCCAGGTCTCGCAGTACACGACGCTTGCCAACGGCTATCGCATCGGCTAGGCGCGTCGTTTATTGATTTCGGCAATGAGGGCGGGAACCACGTCGAGGGCATCTGCGACGATGCCATAACTAGCAACACGGAAGATGGGGGCGTCAGCGTCCTTGTTAATTGCGACAATGGTACGCGCCGAACGCATGCCGGCCAAATGTTGAATGGCACCGGATATACCTACGGCTACATACAATTTGGGACTGACGGTTTTCCCCGTCTGACCAACTTGATGCTCGTATGGCACCCAGCCTGCATCCACGATTGCACGTGAAGCACCATAGGCGCCACCCAGTGTATCCGCCAAGGCGGGAATGAGTCGGTGATAGTTTTCGGCATTACCGAGACCACGCCCACCTGAAACAATAATACTTGCGTCGCTGAGATTGATGCCACCACTGGCACGACTATGACTCATCACGTGCACGCCACTGGTAATCCCGCTGACTGCCGCACGTTGGATGGGTGCAGCTGCGGCGCCGACCTGCGCCTCGGCGTGTGTTTGCTTGCGCACAGAAATAACCACGGGTTTGTGTGCATACTGCCACGTGCTCACCACATTACCGGCGTGCGATGCACGAACCACTTCGACATGGGCGCCGTTGATGCGCACATCGCTGACATCTACGGCCAATGCACCACCACATTCGGCGGCAACTGCTGCACTCACATCACGCATGCGCAATGTGGTGGTCGTCAGAATCAAATCTACCTGTTGGCCACGAATACTTGCAACCAAGGCACTCGTGAGTGCATCAGCGGCACGAGATGCGAGTTGTGCATCATCAATGACGAGCACGTTGGCCACTCCGTACCGGGCAACGTCAGTAGCGAGGGCATCCACCTGATGTCCGATGACGACTGCGGTACACGTGCCGAGTGCGTTCGCACGTGCGATGATTTCACGATGCGCTGCAGAAAGTGCGTTGTCTGCGGTTTGGTCAATCAAAACCCAAATTGCTGTCATGATTGATTCCTCCCTACAACGCTTGATCGGCAATCAGCCGATCAACAAGTGTGGCAACTTTGCTGGCCACGTCGGCACCTTCGATGATTTCCCCGCTTTTGCGCGCAGCTGGTGGCACACGATCCACGAGCTGTGGTTGATGCGGTAGCGTCGCCACCACGTCGGAGACTGCCAGAGTAGGAATCTCCGCTTTGGCAAATTTACGCACGCGCAACAACGGCGGATGGCGCGGTTCCGTATCCCCTTTTGCCACACTAATGACTGCGGGCAATTTAATACGCACGATTTCCTGTTCGTCCTCTAGTTTGCGCTCGAGTTCGAGCGTTGTTTCACTCGCCGCAACAATACGCGACACGTAAGTGACATGGGACCACCCGAGGATACGTGCAAGCATGGGTGCCATGGCCGCACTGTCATCGTCGGTGGCATTGCGTCCACAGACGACTAGCTGTGGTGACTCCGTGCGTTTGGTTGCAGCAGCCAAAATAGTGGCCGCTGTATAGACATCATATTCGGCGTCACTATTGATTAAGAGGGCATCGGTGGCACCCATCGCCAATGCGCGGCGGATCTGATCAACCCAATCATCCTGACCGAGTGAAAGCACGGTAACTGCGCCACTCAAACTATCGTTGATGTGTAACGCAGCCTCGAGTGCATACTCGTCAAACAAGTTGGTAATCATCTCGATACCACTCGCATCAATGGACTTTTGTGCGGTAATCGCCACCGAATTATCACGAGGAACCTGTTTGAGACATACCACGATATTCATGGTTATTCAGCCTCCCACTCCGCCTTGTTGTAGGCGGGCAATTCACAACGTAATTTTGGAGCGATTTCACGGTGCCCGAGTGCATAATCGGCCTGTAACAACTCTTGGAGCTCCCGCGTTCCTTCGTAGATGACCCCACCACGCGAGTTGCGCAGGAAGCGCTCTACCGGATATTCGTCGGAAAAGCCGTAGGCGCCATGAATTTGCACTGCATCATCGGCAGATTCCCAGCTAGAGACCGTGGCATGCCATTTGGCGAGTGTCGTCTCACGCGTATTGCGACGACCAGCATTCTTCATCCAGCCGGACTTGTAGACCAGCAACCGCCCCATGTCCATCTTGCGCACCATGTGACTCATCATGCGCTTGACCAACTGATGGTCACCAATCGGCACCCCAAACGTATGGCGCTCTTTGGCATATTTGACGGATGCTTCGAGTGATGCCTGAATCAGCCCAACTGCACCCGCAGCCACCGTATAGCGGCCGCTATCGAGTGCCGTCATGGCAATTTTAAAGCCTTCGCCTTCTTCACCGAGACGATTCGCCACAGGGACGCGTACATCCTGCATCACTACACCACCCGTGTTGCCGGCACGCACACCGAGTTTGCCGTGGAGCGGATAGGTGGACAAGCCGGGCATACCACGTTCGAGCACAAAACACGAAATACCACGATTGCCTTTGGCAGGGTCAGTTTTGGCAAAGACCACGAAGGTGTCTGCGATGTCAGACAGACTAATCCAGATTTTTTCCCCGTTGAGCACATAGTGATCACCGTCACGGCGGGCAGTTGATTCCATGGCACCGGCATCCGTACCACTGTTGGGTTCGGTCAACCCGTACGCACCAATTTTGCGACCCTGTGCTTGGGGCACCAAAAAGCGTTGTTTCTGTTCTTCGTTGCCCCATTGAAAAATGGTCATCGAATTCAACCCGATATGCACGCTGGCCACCACACGCAAGAAACTGTCAACGCGCTCGAGCTCTTCGCAGAGAACAGCAAGGGCTAGATAGTCCATGCCGGCACCACCGTAGCGCACTGGCATACAGATACCGAGGAACCCCAGCTTGCCCATTTTTTCGATGAGCGGACGTATGTACGTGCGCGTTTCAGGACCCTCGCCGTGGGCAGCACCACTGCGATCCCATTCACGAATGTGGGGAAGCACTTCGCGCTCAGCAAATTCGCGCACCGTCTGACGCAACATATCGTGTTCCTCGTTGAGGAACATATCATAATTGGCGGTGAAGTCCATCATTGACTCCTTACACTGATAAATACGTCACAAAACCGTTCCTATTATAGCCGATTTTAACATTCACCTTGTATGGGCATACTTCATTATTCGTCATGTCGTTACATGGTACACTAGACACACTGTTTTTTAATGGTAAACCGAGGTAGACATGCGACAGGCAATCAGTGTCATTCCCGTTGACGGGATTGGTGAAATCCCAGTCGGCGCTGATATTGCACGCATCATCACCGATGCACTTGCAGCACAACAACTCCCACTTCACCAGGATGATATTATCGTCATCACACAAAAAATCATCTCCAAAGCAGAAGGTCGCGTCGTAGATCCGACCACCTACGCGCCGTCGCATATGGCACACATGGCTGCCGCTCAAGGCCACAAAGATGCACACTACTACGAAGTCGTCCTGCAAGAAAGTAAACGTATCGTGAAAATGGACCGTGGTGTACTCATCTGCGAGACACATCATGGGCTGATATGTGCGAATGCAGGGGTGGATGAATCAAACGTGGATGGTGGGCGGCATATCACGCTCCTCCCCGTAGACCCTGACGCATCCGCACAGCAGATCCGCACCACACTCATGCAACAGCATGGTATACGCTGTGCAGTTATCGTCTCTGACACCTTTGGGCGCGCCTGGCGCGATGGTCAGGTCAATGTGGCAATCGGAGTAGCCGGCATGTTGCCCCTCGACAGTTATGCGGGGATTGACGACCCATATGGCTACCGCATGCAAGCAAGTGTGCTCGCAATCGCAGATGAAATTGCCGCGGCTGCGGAGCTTGTCATGGGCAAAATTGACCGAGTGCCTGTGGCCATCGTGCGTGGAGTCACGTACGTGGTAGACACCGATGCAACTGCCCAACTGCTGATTCGCCCAGCCAACAAAGATCTCTTTCGCTAAATGGGTGTGTACATGGATATTACGTTACGTGATGCGATACAACAGCGACAAACGGTTCGCAGATTCAGCGATCAACCAATATCCGATGCCCAGCGTGATGCACTGATTGCCGCAGCAGCGCTTGCACCATCCCCGCACGGTAGACAACCGTGGCAGTTTGTGGTGATTCCTGCAGGGGTACGACGCCAGCACATCTGCGTGGCGATGAGCACGGTGTGGCAGACACAACTCACCCTCGACGGGGGTGATGCATCACAGATTCACCATCGCATCGCTGCATCCAACGAACGCATTACCAGTGCGCCGTTACTCATCATGCCCTGTGTAGACATGCAAGTCCTCGACCACTATCCCGACCAGGATCGCCAGCATGCCGAATATTTGATGGCCGTCCAGAGCATTGGATGTGCGATTCAACTCATGCTCCTCACTGCCGTTGGCATGGGCATCGCTGGGGGATGGATGTGTGCACCACTCTTTTGTCAGCAGACCGTGCGCACTGCACTCGGGTTACCAGAGACGCTCATTCCACAGGCGTTGATTCCGTTTGGTTACATGGCACAGCCACCACGTCGTCGTGCGAAACGTACCGGAAACGAACTTTCGCTGGTTCTCAGCGAATGCTAATACGGCGCGCATAAGTTTGGTAGAATGGAAGCATGTTAACACCACCACTGATTCCCGACATCACACACAAAACCGTCGTCTTCTCAGGCGGCGTTGGTGCAGCACGCTTTCTCGAAGGGCTCATCCAAGTTGTCCCCGACGACACCGTTTGTGCGCTTGTAAACACGGGTGATGACATCGAGATGCACGGACTCCACATCAGCCCCGACATTGACATCGTCCTGTGTACACTCGCCGGGTTAATACACCCGACGCAAGGGTGGGGCGTCGTTGATGATACCGATCACTGCATGCACATGCTCGGCAAACTCGGGGCACCCACATGGTTCATGCTCGGCGACAAAGATATGGCCTTTCACATACAGCGGAGTGCGCTCCTTGGCGCCGGGTGGCATGCCACCCACATCGCCGAGCATTTTCGCCGTAGTTTGGGGGTTACCGCCATTTTGCTCCCGATGACCCACGACCACGTGCACACACACATTGTGACGCCTACAGGAACACTCCACTTCCAAGAATACCTGGTACGTGACCGCGCCCGGGCAGAAATTCGAGGTATCGAATATCACGGTATGGCAACGGCTCAACCCACCGCATACGTGATGGACGCACTACGCACGGCGACGGGTATTATCATTGCACCGAGTAATCCGTTTGTCAGCGTGGGCACCATTCTCGCATTACCTGGGGTGCGCCACCAACTCATGCAGGCCACAGTGCCCCGGATTGCCATTAGTCCGATTGTGGGTGGTGCAGCAATCAAAGGTCCCGCAGTGGCCATGTTGCATCACGCTGGCGTCGAAGTATCCGCATATGGCATTGCGTCAATCTATCGCGAGTGTATTGATGGCATGGTGATTGACGACGTTGATGCGGCACTTGCACCACGGATTGCTGCACTCGGGCTCAAGGTTTGTGTCACTGATACGATTATGCGTGATAGTGCCACCAAACAACAGCTCGCCACCACCTGCCTCAAATTTATGGCTGAATTACAATGATTACCGCAATCGTACCGTTTAAAACACTCGAAGAAGCCAAGAGTCGCTTGTCGTCGGTGCTTTCACCCGCAGACCGGCGTGCCTTGGCACTCGCCATGCTCGACGACGTGTTAACGGCACTAGCCAAAAGTCACGCCGTGAGCACCGTACTCGTAACAGCGAGTGATGGGGCTGCACACGCACTGGCAGGTTCACGCAACATTCACTGTCTCACCGACACCGGGGTGAACCTCAATCATTCCATTCAGCTCGTTCTTGAACAGCTCGAGTATGCGTCACCAGTGCTGGTGATGCACGCAGACCTACCCTTGGTCGAAGCCGATGATATTGATGATTTTGTAAACCGCATGCCCACCGGTGGGATTGCCCTAGCGGGTTCGCATGATGGCGGCACAACCGCCATTGCATGTGATGCGGTAACCCGCATGCACTGGTCGTTTGGCGAAGGGAGCCTGCAACGCCATACTGCTGCAGCTCGTGCTGCCAATATTCCGGTGATTACTGTGCGCGAAGGACCGATCACCTTCGACATTGACCGCCCAGTTGATTTCTATCGCTTATGCAAGGATCCAGGTGGCAGGCAGACCGGGCGGCTCCTAACGCGACTGGGCATCCAACCACCATCGGTGGTAGAGTAGTAGTATGCATACATAGGACGCATGAAACGGAGCAGAGGTAGACTATGGGGATTATCGGATACGCGGCCGCACTCGAACAATTTCATCCCACCGAGCTACTCCAGCATGCCGTCTATGCCGAACAACTCGGCTTCAAAGCGGTCATGGCAGCAGACCACTTCCAACCATGGGTACCGCAACAAGGACACAATGCGTTTGTGTGGAGTTGGATGGCGGCACTCGGGGCGCAGACGCGCACCATGACCTTTGGACCGGGGGTCACCTGCCCGAGTTTTCGTTATCACCCCGCAGTCGTCGCACAAGCTGCTGCCACACAAGCTGCCATGACACCAGGGCGATTCTGGTTGGGGCTTGGCAGCGGTGAAGCCCTCAACGAGCGTGTGGTAGGGGGTGTATGGCCAGAAGCACATGTGCGTCTCGCCATGATGCAAGAAGCCATCGCCATCATCAAGCAGCTCCTGAGTGGGCATGTAGCCAAACACGATAACGGCAAATATTTCACCATGGAGCGAGTCAAACTCTGGACACTACCCGACGCACCTCCGCCAATATATGTGGCAACTGCTGGCCCGATTACCGCGGCCTGGACAGGGCGAGAATGCGACGGCATTATCACGCCAGGAGCATCCCCCGACAAACTCAAAATGTTACTCGGCAAATTTGCCGATGGCGCACGCGCGGCTGGCAAAAACCCGCAGACGATGCCCAAACTCTTGCAACTCCATATGTCGTGGGCGGAAACCCAAGAGGAAGCGCTCCAGAATGCGCTCACCGAATGGCCCAACGGGGGTATGCCCTTTCCAAAGCAAGACATCCGTAGCCCGGAGGATTTTGCGGAAATTGCGAAACTCGTTCGCCCAGACAACTTCGTCAATCGCATGCTGATTTCTCCACACATCGAAGAGCATCTCGCCTATATCCAACGTTTCGTGGATCTCGGCTTTACGGAGATTCATGTGCACAACGTGGGGCGCAATCAGGCCGCCTTTATCAAGATGTTTGGTGAACAGATTATCCCCGCACTCAAGTGGAGTCACGAATGAACACGATCCCAGATGCATTCATGGACCTCATCACACGGCCAATAGTGGCGTCACTTGGAACCACGATGGCAGATGGCACACCGCAAGTTACACCAGTGTGGTTTAGTTATGCGGATGGATTGTTTTATGTCAATGCAGCGGCAGGACGAATCAAAGACCGCAACATCAAGGCGCGTCCGTATGTGGCGTTGATGATTGTGGATACAACGCAACCGTATCGGTATGTGGCAATCCGCGGGCCAGTCATTGATATCAGTGACGGCGATATTGGGCAGACCCATATCAACGAACTTTCGTTTCGTTACACGGGCAACAAGACGTACCAATTCGCAGCACCCGGCGAAGTACGGGTTCGCTATACAATACAACCAGCACATATCAGCACCAACGGATAAGCAGTGAGTACTGAACGGGTCAACCACTACAAAACACTGTTGCATGGCAACACACGTCTGTTACGGCGCTCACGGCGCATGCGGGCAGCGGTGGCATTGGCACGAGATGCGTCGGTGCGGGCGTTAGATGTGTTGCTCGAAGTCATCATGAATGGTGGCGACGGCGAGGCAGTCAACGCTGCTGCAACTGCACTGAGTCAACATGCTGATTGGCGTCACATCAACATCATTTGTAGTGTGTGGGCGCTAACACGACACCCCACACTCGGCCGGCTGATTTCGCAACATGGCTGGATTGCAAATGCACCACCCGATGCACGTGTGCTCAGTGCCCTACATATCGGACAGCTCGAGCTACTCGTGAGTGCACGTCCGGGACTCTTGCCTGCGTTGATCATCGCCACGGGCGACCGCAATCAGTCTATTGCCCAACGGGCACGACGCACGTTGCTGGCACTCCAGCGCAGTGATACGCGACAAGCGCTATGCATGCTTGCTGTAGAACAGCAAATTCCCATAGCACTCGACATCGCACGTCGAGCCGGATATCTCCCCGACGATACCATCTGGCGTGCGGTGTATCTGCTGTTGACCGACCAACGGGATGCGTATCGTGCCGTTGATCCCGATTGCCAGCATGTCATCAAAGCCTATGCGTTGAGTTCACCGCAGCTCCGAGAACGAATTGCCCGCGCATTGTACGACGAGCCCAACGCACCACCAATCATGCCACCGTCACTGGTCTACGTGGCCGACCTCAACGATGCGCAATGGCATGAAGCGGTGCAGTATTTGAGTACGCCTCTCAACCATCATGTGGCAGCAGTGGTGGCACGCTATGCGCCTGCACGCTGGGCAGCGCAACTGCTCGTGCATCTCGATGAGGGGGCCGAACCCGCTGCCCGTGCCAACACGATGCCACTGGGCGTGCTCCGTTCCATCGCAGAAACCTGTCTGGCTGGCCAAGAACCACAGCCACTCAAACGCATGACCCTACGCGCAGGAAATCGCGGCATTCACCAGCTCGCACTCAGTCACAGTGGCGATTTTCTGGCTGCAGCCGATGGCAACGGCGGAGTGTTTATCTGGCATCTCAGTCACGGTGGAGCGCTCCCCACACCACAAGCACATCAATGGCCAGTTCGATCACTCATTTTTTCACGGAACGAGCAGTACCTGTGCAGTGCATCGAGTGTGGGTCCGATGCAAATCTGGGACATCCACGGTCACACCGTCCATCACCACTTCGCAGGGCGCATGCCCATACAGCTCATCCCAGATAGTGATACGTTTTTGTCGAGCGGCGAGGAAGCCTTTCACTTCTGGTCATTGCGTGGCACTCATTTGAGCAGCATTCGCACCCCGGCTTCTCGTGTCGCACAAATTGCGCTTAGTCCCGATGGTCAGTATTACGCCGTAGCAGGTTCAGCACCGGCACTCGCAACAATCAATCAAAGTACACCGCGTGATCACGGTATTAGTGTGTGGCGCATGCCCAATGGCGAAATGCTGGCAGGGGATGCGCTCGCACGCTGGCTCGATCGTGGCGACCCGATTGCACGTCTCGATTTACCAGCCGTAGCCGAAGAAGTCGTGTTTAGCCCGAATAGCCAGCTCATCGCTGCCATCTGTGGCGACGGGCATGTGCGTATCTGGCGGTTGCTCGACGGCATGCAACAGCAATCATACCCCGGGACTGCGCCCATCGTCTTTCTGCATGACGGCACGCAATTGCTCAGTGGCTCCGCCACTGGAGGATTCCAGATTCGCCAAACATATAGCAGTGAACTGGTGGCCAACGTACCATTGCAACATGGAATCCCCAGTGTAATGACGAGTGTGCCCGACCGTGGCATCGTGGTCGGTGGCAGCACCGATGGCACGATTACCATGTGGCGCCTCCATGAATCACTCGAAGCCATAGAACTCACCGCACACGACCATCGCATCAGTGCACTCACAATAAGTGCTGATGGACAGACGTTGGTGAGTGCCGACATTAGTGGCACCATCAACGTCTGGGATATCGCAGTCTGTGATTTAATCAGACGCATTCCACTGCACGTACGACCAAGTGATCGCACCTGGATTAGTGACGTGCTCAAACAACGGCGCTACAAGAGCAACGAACGCCGCTGGTTGGAATTCATGAATGCGTTGTATCGTACACCACCAGGGAATCGCCGCGGGTATGATCCGTCAATCCCTGTTGATGTTGGTTCGTTTCGATTACGCCTAGAATAGGTCGTGTTCTCGACTTGTAGAGGAGAAAACCCAATGACGAGTGCTCCGTTGCAGATGCCGTTGCCTGAAATTGCGTCACAGTTTAACTTGCGTCGTGACATCGTTTTTCTCAATCATGGCAGTTTTGGGGCATGTCCACGACCAGTGATTGCTGCGTATCGGCGCTGGCAAGACGAGCTCGAAGCCGAGCCGTGTCTCTTTTTTGGGCGCAATCGCCTAGGGTATCTCGCAGAGGCTCGTGCTGCCCTCGGCGCATATGTGAATGCAGATGCCGACGACGTGGTGTTCATCCCCAATATCACCTACGGCATGAACATCGTGATTAATTCGCTCAATCTCGACGCCGATGATGAGGTGCTCACTACCAATCATGAATACGGCGCCATCAACAACACCTGGAATTACCATTTACCCCGTCGTGGTGGCAAATTGGTCATACGAGAGATGCCGATTCCCGTGTCGGATCCTGATGCCTGGGTGGAACATTTCTGGGCAGGTGTGACCCCACGCACCAAAGCGATTTCGATTAGTCATATCACCTCGGCAACGGCACTGATATTCCCAATTGCCGAAATCATTAAACGGGCACGTGCCGCAGGGATATTGAGCATCGTAGATGGTGCCCATGTGCCCGGACACATCGATCTCGATTTGCGTGCACTCGATCCCGACTTCTATTCGGCCAATTGTCACAAATGGCTGTGTGCCCCAAAAGGTGCCGGCTTCTTGTATACACGCCGTGATAAACAAGACATGCTCGAGCCGCTCGTTTGTAGCTGGAATCTCAGTCGGGCCGTCATGACTGGATCACGCTATACCAGCCTCTATGAAAATGTGGGCACCAATGACCCGTGCCCGTGGCTTGCAGTGCCTGCCGCCATTGAATTTCAACGGTCACACAACTGGCCAGCAGTACGTGCGGCTTGTCATACCCTCGCATCGCACATCCGACAAGAGCTCGCAGGGGTCACCAAACTTCAGCCAGTGTCCGATGAATCACAACAGTGGTGGAATCAGATGGCACTCTGCCCCGTACCGAGTGACGAACGCTTCAACTATGCCCGATTATGGGATGAATTCCAGATTGAAGTACCCGTAGTGCGCTGGGAAGGACATACGTTCTTGCGCGTGGCTATCCAAGCCTACAACACGCCCAACGATGGTGATCGCTTAATCGAAGCAGTCAAACAAATTATCACCACATAACGCATATCGGCAACACCATACGTAACAATGCTGTGTGTACCCCTGCTGTGTGCTCAGCAGGGGTACGCTCATTGCGCTCCATACATCACCGTTGTTGTGCACTTAGCGGAGCGTTACTCCGGCAAGCTGGGCAGCGGTCCGCACATAGGCGGCAGCAGCCTCGTATTGGTGTGCCTCTTGGAGATGTTCGAGCATCAACGGCACATCACCGAGTGGCGCCAAAGTACGCAAAATAGCACCATAATCGAGCATGCCGAGCCCGGGGGCACATTCGGGGAGCGCCACCACAAATGGCCGTTCGATGCGCATATCTTTGATATGGCAACTTTTGATGTACGGTCCCAAAAGCGCAACACAGTGGCTAATAAATTCACGATGCTGAAAGAACCGGGGCACACTGTTTATGAGATTTACTGGGTCAAAATGCACGGCAAATTGTGGTCTGTCAATGGCACGAATAAGTTCCTGATAGACTTCAGGTGAATCCGGGTACATCCATGGCATGGTTTCGAGCGTGTAGTATGTGTTGGCGGGTTTGACAGCATCAATGATGGTGCGCACCGAGTCAACGATGAGTGCGAACGTATCGGGATGATAGTTTGCGGCGTCAGGACCATCCCATTCGGTACCTCGTGACCCAGCAATGTTGACACAACAGCGTGCGCCCAAGGCATCTGCGAGTGCCAAACGTTCCTGACATAGCGTGATTGCTGCTGCACGTTGTGTGGCATCCACCGCAATCGGATTACTCCAAGCCCCCACTTCTGCAATCACGACATCATGCTGTGTGGCCGCTTGCCGGATTGCAGCAATGGTCGCCGCAGATGCATGTTGGTCTACTGGTGCATATGCGGCACTATAGCCGTGCTGGCGTAGCGTTGCTATCCACGTATCTGGATGAGTAAACGGCGTAAATACGGGCCCTCCAAGTCGCATAACATTCTCCTTTTGACGGACGACACAGCCGTGAGGGATTGCATATAATACAATGAGCATAGACAGGGACGAGTATTCGTATGATACACGCTATTTCTCAACGTTGGCGCAACCTGCTTACCATTGTTGGCCTCATCGCAGTCGTCATCACCGCGACCATACTGCGTTGGCCAACAATCACCTTCGCTCTACCCTACACACCACATCCCGATGAACCATACGTCGTCAACATGATCTTCGAAATGTTTCGCAAGGACGTGTTGATTCCAAGTAACTTCGAACGCCCACACCTCTCTGTGTACCTTGCCTATATCGCAGTCTGGATAGGCTCATGGTGGCACCCCATTGATGCCACACTGCTTGCCATCCCCACCGACCGGATCACGCGGGTTCCCCAGGCATTCATTGATGCACGCATCGCCATGGTGTTCACCGGCGTCGCCAGCATCGTAGCCGCATACTGGCACCTCCGGCAACGTGAATTTACCTGGGGTGCATGGGTGGGCATGCTCTGGTTGGTATTTCTCCCCTGGCATCAAGAGCAGAGTGGGTTGATTACCCCAGACATCATGGTTGGTTTGTTCACCTTTCTAATGGCAATCTGTGCCTGGAACTACGCACATCAAGCAACCACTCTCCGTTTATGGATACTCGCTGTTGTAATTGGCATGGCCACTGGTACCAAATACAACATTGGCGCAGCAGTCATGATTCCGATTGTGATGCAATGGCCGTTACTTCGTGCGCGCCTATGGCGTCCTCTGTTACGCAATGGGCTAATCACCGCGGTGGGCAGTTTACTCGGATTTTTAGCAACAACCCCAGGCATCATATTGTCGTTAAACGAGCTCCAAAACAATTTGGGGTACCAGATGTATCACTACAGTCGCCCCGAAGGCAATACCAATCCGTGGGACTGGCAATACTACGTGTGGTTTTTCCAGCATCAAGCGTGGCTGTGGGTGGGGAGCATCGTCGCACTCGTGGGAATTGGCGTGACCATCAAACAACGCCGACTCGTTGATATCACGTTCCTAATCTTTTTTGCCATACAGCTCCTCTTTTTTATGTCACGTGAACGCCACTATATGCGCAACCTGATGCCATTAGTGGTCTTCGGCGTGGTCTACATGGTCATCGGTGCTACTTGGCTGATTGATCTGCTCCAGCGCTGGATACGCCCACACACCGTACGCGTAGCCGTTGTCTACATCGCACTCCTCGCACAACCACTATCCCAAGGATTAGCATACTACACGTTCATGCAACGGCCATACAACATGTTGCAGGTAGATCAATTCACCGCATCACAACGGCGTGGCGGCATCATGCTGTGTAGTTTCGAAGCCATCACTGTGGCTGTCACACCTAGTTGTGACGCCATTGTCACCAAACAACAGGAATTTGCGGACTGGGACGGTGCTGGCGTCCAACAAATCGTCATTAATCGCACACAATACCCAGCCTGGCAGCTCCCCACATCTTGGCAACGCGTGGCAGAAATACCTGGAAGCAAAGCGGGGGGCAACGGAGAAACGTACGACATCTATCGTGACGAAACGACTCGCGCCACAATTGTTGGACAACCAGAAACAACCAGTGACGGGCTTCAGATTGACGGCGTACGACTCGGCTATACCAATGTGCGTGACCGCATCACACCACTCTACGCCACACAACGTGTACAAGCTGGCGGCCAAGTGCTCAACATTAACGCGTATTTCACAGTCACGGTACCGGTGAGTGAACCAGGCTGGTGGTTGTTTGTGCATATCCTCGACGCTCAAGGCAACAAAGTCGCCGAACGGGCAACCCCGCCACGGAGCGACTACGCCATTGCTACGTGGCCAGCTGGTCAACAGGTCGTAGTTAACGCCGATCTGCCCGTATCATTGCCAGCAGGCGACTACACCCTGGAACTCGGCTTTTTTCGTCCCAGTGATGGTGCACGCATGATTATCAGCAACAGTAGCGAAGGAAGCTGGCGTCTTCCCGTCAGTGTCGTTCCCTAGCGCATACTGAGCCGAGTCAGGGTGGGGATAATCGCCATCCACACGCCACCGTGCACCAAGCTGACTTCGCTGACTCCATCGAGATAGTAGAACCGGAGCGGTGCTTCGGCTGTTTCTTTGCGCCACTCAATGTCAAAGACGAGCCCATCTTGGAAGAGCACCGCCCGACCATTGCCTATCACGCTCACATCCATGCGCCCTTTGGGGTCCCCCATGATTCGTTGGCTGGGCACTTCGAGCACAATGATATTTTTGGTTGTAATCTGTTGCTTGTCATTGGCGTCAATGGCCGCTTTGCCGCGCACCGAACGTAGATAGCAGTTACACCCTGGATCGTATCCCCATGCTGCACCTGTGGCTTTGCTCAAAAAGTAGTATGAAATTTGCATCCCTGCGGGGCGTTGCGTAGCATCAGCATCCCCCCGATACAGATAGCCGATATCCCCGTCAACAGGCTGACTGAGCGTACCGTCAGCGTTGGTCACTGCCGGTTGCGTGTAAGTGGCAGTATTATTGGCCACATGCACGGCGATACCATCACCACTCGTGTATAAATTATGCGGAGCAACGTTGGCTTTACTCCGATAAAAGGGTGCAGCATGCGCTCGTTTGAGCCCATCAACGTCGTAGACCATGGTACTCGTCGCCATCAGATTCAAGCCTGCAGGTGAGCCACCCGCATGCACATGTACTGCTTCGAAGCTCTGCGCCAACTGCCCGTAGTACAGCCGCGTACTGCGGACAGGGCCTATCGTGCTTGGCAGCGCCATATCCGCATTAAAGAGCATCATGAAGCGCGTGATTCCACCTTCGGCAAGTGCCTCAAAGACAATCGCCGCTTGGTTAAACCCACTCTGTGGCACCGCATTGATGTGATTATCAACCATGACCGTAATCGGGCGTTTGATGACGGTGCCTCGTGCCAATATTGGACTCGCCTCTTGGGCTTGTAGAGCCGGAATCATCAGCAGACTGAGACTCAACAGGAGTGTTATCTGTGCAAAAAATCGTGGCATGTATCCTCCCAAAATTCATCATGTTCGTGTGCATTATACCGCCTATTAGACTTGTGTTAGATTTCATGCAAATGCGTTGACACTGCAGAATAAGCTACCGATAATACCAAAAGTAGTAGCAACATCCGTACCCTTCTAGGCTTACTACAGAAAGTGGCACCACCAATGAGTGAAGACGTTACCTTTTTTCCACCAACACCCAATCCTGACATGCATACCCCAGTGACCACCATCACTGCAGCACATACCCTCCCGCTCATCTGTACCACGGCGACCGTCGTCCTACCACACACCGTCGTCAGTATTCCACTTACCGACGAAAATAGTGTCGCTATCGAGGCCAGCAAGCAGTATGACCGGCGCGTGCTAGTGGCCATCCGTGACCCCGACCAAGACGCACAGGCCGATTACAGTGACTTAATCGCTGTCGCTACACTGTGCAAAATTGAACAAGTTGGACGCATGCCCGGACCAAATGGGGGGAATGCCATCGTTGTGCGTGGCATTGGCCGGGTACACATTACTGCAGTCGAAATCGTAGATGCATTGCCCATGGTTGCCTATCGCGACATTGATGAAGTCTATGCACATGATGAGGCACTCACCAATCTCAAACTCGAAGTGCATGCTGCCATTGATGCGGTTCTCGACCATCGGCCAGAAATCCCCCAAGAGATACGCAACTTTGTGCGCAACATCGAAGACCCGGGTCAGCTCGCCGACAACACGGGATACTCGCCCGATTACACGTTGGCAGAGCGCATCACGTTGCTTACTACGCTCGACATCCACGAGCGCTTGCGCTTTGTGCGCGACGCCTACCGCAAACTACTCAACTTACTCGAAGTCCAACAGCGCATTCGCCAGGAAGTCGAAGATGGCACGGCCAAGCAACAACGTGAGTTCTATCTGCGCCAGCAGTTGCGCGCCATCCAAAAAGAACTCGGCGAAGACAGCGAATCGTTGGATGACATCGAAGAGTTGCGTCAACGCTTGGCCAACGCCAAACTCAGTGATGTGGCACGCAAAGAGGCCGATCGCGAGCTGATGCGGCTACAGCGTATGGGGAGTAGCGCGGCCGAATCGCACGTGATACGCACCTACCTCGAATGGCTGGCTGAGCTACCGTGGCAACAGTACAGTGCCATTCCCATTGATATTGCGCATACACGCGCAGTACTCGATGCAGACCACGATGGTCTAACCACTGTCAAGGAACGAATTTTGGAATACTTGGCCGTCCAGAAGCGCAAACAACAGCAAGCCACGACAACCGAGGCACGGGGACGCGAACCGATTTTAGCACTGATTGGCCCTCCCGGTGTGGGCAAAACAAGTCTCGGTCAATCAATTGCCACGGCGCTCGGGCGCAATTTTGTGCGGATGAGTCTCGGCGGGGTTCGTGATGAAGCAGAATTACGAGGTTTCCGTCGCACTTATATCGGATCGGCTCCTGGACGCATCATCCAAGAACTGCGCCGCGTCGGTAGTGCGGATCCGGTCATCTTGCTCGATGAAATTGACAAACTGGGCAATGATTTTCGTGGTGACCCCGCCTCGGCACTGCTCGAAGTGCTCGATCCCGAACAAAACGACACGTTCACCGATCACTACATGAACGTACCCTTCGATTTGAGTCGTGTCCTCTTCATTGCAACCGCAAACACCGTGGATACGATTCCTGGAGCGTTGCGTGACCGGCTCGAAATCATCGAATTGAGTAGTTACATTGATACGGAAAAACAGGCCATCGCCCTCAAGCATCTCGTTGCCAAACAAGCACGGGCAAACGGGCTACAAGAGGGCGACGTCACGTTCACCGAGGATGCCTTAACCGCACTCATCAGTCGCTACACGCGTGAAGCCGGTGTACGTGGGCTCGATCGCCAAATTGGCAGTGTGATGCGTAAAGTTGCACATCTACTCGAAGTCCACCCGGATACCGCACTGCCGGTGAGCGTTGATGCTACATGGCTGTTGTCACAGCTCGGACAACCACGGTTTCACTACGAAGACCGCGAACAATTTGCACTCCCCGGCATTGCAACAGGCATGGTGTGGACCGCCGTCGGTGGGGACATCATCTACGTCGAGGCAGCCATCATGCCCGGCAACAAGGAATTGCGTATTACCGGTCAACTCGGCAGTGTGATGCGTGAAAGTGTGGAAACCGCATTGTCATGTGTACGGAGTCGGAGTCATCACCTCGGTATAGACGCCACCCTCTTTGACACGCATGCACTGCACATCCACGTACCCGGTGGTGCGGTACCCAAAGATGGACCATCCGCAGGTATCACCTTGGCTGCCGCAATCGCATCTGCAGCTAGTGGGCGCTTGGTGCGCGATGATGTGGCGATGACCGGCGAAATCACGCTACGTGGACGGGTGCTACCAGTCGGCGGGATTCGCGAAAAACTCCTCGGCGCCTACCGTGCCGGTATAAAAACAATCATCATTTCACAACGCAATCTCCGCGATGTTGCCGATGTTCCCGCCCATGTACGCACACAACTCGAAATTATTGCAGTAGACACCATAGACGAGGTATTACGGCACGTCTTGCGAGAGCACCCTACCATCGTGGGCACCGCATAGCGATAGATCCCCGACGCAGACCACGGAGCCACGTATACGCGTGACTACGGGGTCTGCGTTTCTGTTACGCCGATGCGATACACGGCACCTGCAGCATAATCACTCACATACAAATTCCCGTCAGCATCACTGCCAAACGACGAGATGGAGTAATCGGTGTCTACCAACAGTGTGGCGCCATGCAGTGGATCCCACACCGATATTGTGCCGGCACAAAAGTCACCATACATGATGGCACCACCGAGCGCAGGGTACACGGGTGGCACCACAGCACCGCCAGTAATTGAACAGTGCCCGGCGCTGTGGTCATACTCGGTCACCGGGTCAGTGAGCCCTGTAGTGGCACACGGTTGCTGCGCATCACGGCAGTGCGCACCTTCACGCTCACTCCAGCCAAAATCCACCCCAGGCAGCTGTGTAAGTGGCACAACATTGAGTTCTTCGTAGCGTCCTTGCCCCACATCTGCCACCCAGAATGTTCCATCTGGACCAAATCCAAAGCGCCACGGATTACGCAACCCTTGAGCGACCACCTCTGGGAGCCAATCGGTGCGCACAGGTTGCCCAGCTGGAATGGCGTAGGGGACCTCCGCACGACGCACATCGAGACGAATGAGCTTCCCCAAGGGTGACTGTGGATTTTGTGCCACTCGGTCGGGATCATTGCTCGCTCCGCCATCACCGAGACCCAGGTAGAGCAAGCCGTCTGGGCCGAATGCGATGTGCCCACCATTGTGATTGGGGTAGGGTTGTGCGGCCACATAAATTTCTTGTAACGCGTCCACTTGGGGGACACCCGCACTCAGGGGAATGCGAGCGAGCGTGGTTGCAGTATCACTCATGCGACTATACGAAACAAACACCCATCGTGCTTCCAAATCAAATGCGATACCGAGCAACCCGCGTTCAGACGAGTTATCCGCGATGCGATGACGAATGTCGAGCCAATGGGTGCCGTCGGCGAGCAGGGTGACGGTGCCACCCTGCTCGATGGCAGCCAGACGACCGTCGGGAAGTGCGAATACCAACCCAGGACGATCGAGGGCACGGGCGACCAACTCGAACGAGAGTTGCGGTTTGGTCGTCGGCGCTGTAGGGGTATCAGATTGTGTGGTGAAGAGTTGGCAGGCACTCAGCAGACCACACAAGAGCATGCACCACCACGTCAATCGTTTCATCTGATGCTCCTCGCATACGTCGTCAAACGATGCCAATTAACGGTCGTACGGTGGGGTCACATCACGCGGCGGAGGTGGGGTCGTCTTGCCTCCCTGACGTAGTTCGTTAATCGCCCAAAGCAACAACGTGGTCACACCCGCTTCGTCCAAATTTCCGAAAAACGGCAAATTGTCCGGGATAAATTCGATGAAACCACCCGTCGGATTGGTCAAGTAAATGACACTGAAAATAGCTGCGATGATTGCCACGAAAGATGGGGCACGTCGTTTGGTTGTCATGAAAACAAACTCCTACGTATGCGAATGCCGAGTGTTAGACCACAGATGACGCAGAATTGTTGCATCGTCCACTGCTGTTGATGAAAGAAGTATAATGCGCATGATACATCACAAATGGGGAGATGAGTAGCTATGGAAATGGCCACGCAACGTGTCATGGCAATTTTTGCACATCCAGATGATCCCGAATTCATGATTGGTGGAACCATCGCGAAATGGGCTCGTGAAGGTGCCAATATCTGTTATGTCATCATCACCGATGGGAGTGCGGGGAGCAACGACCCTACGATGACCAAAGATGCACTCGTCGAATTACGCCGGCACGAACAACGGGCAGCCTGTGATACTGCGGGAGTACAATCGCTCATCTTTCTCGGCTACACCGATGGTGTTTTACAAGCCACCCTCGAGCTACGCCGAGACTTGACACGGCTGATTCGGCGGTTTAAGCCCACAATTGTCGTCTGTGGCGACCCCACGTCGTGGTTTTATGGGAGCGGATACATCAATCATCCCGACCATCGTGCTGCGGCGACTGCGGCACTCGAAGCCGTATTCCCTTCGGCAGAAACATTACCCATCTTTCGAGAACTGCTCGACGAAGATCTACCACCACACAAAGTGCACCAGGTATGGATTGATGGTCACCCCCAGCCTGACACGTGGGTTGACATTACCGCAGACATCGAAACGAAAATAGACGCCTTACGCCATCACAAGAGCCAAGTCGAAGTCGGTGACGGTGAATTTATCAGGAAGTGGGCCTCAGAAACGGGTGCACCTCAGGGAATGACGTATGCAGAATCATTCAAAGTCATGAAACTTGTGAATGAGGAGCAGGCGCAATGAAACCAACCTTTCGCGACCAACTCGACACCACACATGCCTTGATTACCGCACTCCACCTACAGAGTGCAACCGTGGAAACTATTGCAGATGTCATTGCATCAGCTGTACTCGATGGACACACGTTGTTTACCTGTGGCAACGGTGGGAGTGCCGCTGACGCCGGACATTTCGCCGAAGAGTTGAGCGGACGCTACCGCACGAATCGGCGCGCCCTCCCTGCACAATCTCTGAGCATTGATGCCCTCGCAATTACCTGTATCGCCAATGATTTTGGTTATGATGCAGTATTTGCGCGCCAAATCGAGGCTCTTGGGCGTGCCGGTGATGTGTTGTGTGTGTTTAGCACGAGTGGCAATTCACCGAGCATTCTGGCTGCGTTGGCAGCTGCGTCTGCCAAAAAGATGATAACCGTAGCACTCCTCGGCAAAGGTGGTGGAAAAGCGCGCGGTATGGCACAGCACGAAATCATCATTCCGTCGGATGATTCGGGACGCATTCAAGAGATGCACATGCAAATCGTGCACTTTGTCTGCGAAGTCATCGAACAGCGATGCCTATGAATCGGCGCCACATTCTCCAACTGAGTGGTACTGGTTTGGGGATGGCACTCGCCACCGCATGTGGTGTGGCTCCTGCCATCCGTGTGTCACGCGCATTAACGGTATGGACGATACAGTACATCATTGATGACGGGTTAGCACGCTGGCGCCGGCTCCATCCCGAGATCGCGGTGACACGCATCCCCGTCACGGCGGATACCTTTGTGTCACGGCTCGATGCCGCGCGCGCAGGGGGCGAACCTGTTCCCGATGTCGTGGTGGCGCCATCAGATATGGTGGCACGATTCAGCCAGCCAGGCGTTTGGCATGCGCTTGACGATCAGCAATTCCCAGTGACACAACTTGCTCCGAGTGGTGTAGCACAATGCCGTAGCGAAGACAATCGGCTACTCGCATTGCCAGTCGCTGTGAATCCATTGGGGGTCTGGTATCGCAGCGATATCTTGCAGCATGCCGGACTGCCACAACAACCAGAGACCGTCGCCGCACAAATTGGCACCGATTGGCAGCAGTTTCTCGCCTTTGGCATGCAAATTCATGCCAATATGCCCGATGTGGGGTGGTGTGCCGATGCAATGAGTGATGTCTTTACGCCATTGACCCGGACGCAAACACCCTTACGGACTGCCGCAGAATTCGCATTTGCCGTACGCAGTCAGCATGCTGATTTTGCAGCAACACGCAACAGTGGTGCCTGGTTCGATTTATTGCAACGTGATCGTGTGGCAATGGTGGTTGCGGGAAGCTGGATGCAAGCCACATTAGGACGTACCACGCGCCCGGGTGAGTTTCCGTGGCGCGTAATCGCTCCTCCCAACGGATGTATTGCAGGTGCATGCCTAGCGATTGCCATAAGTGAAGCATCAAATCAACGCGATGACGCCTTGCGATTCATGCGTGATATGGTGTTTGACGAGGAAACACAGCTAATTGTGAGTGATAATCAACAGTTGATTCCTGCACGCACCGACACGTACACTGACGGCCGGTTTCAGCGCATGGAACCATTCTGTGCCGGACAAAAAATAGGACAACTTTGGACATACGCAGCAAAGACGATGACAGGACACGCGCTCAGTGCACGTTGGGTGCAACGCAACCAAGACGCACACACTGTTGTCGCAAACGCCCTTGGTGGAAGCGTGTCATACTCTGATGCACTCCAACAGCTATCCGACATGTAGCATCGTTTATAGATATACGTATCAATTGATAATTACATGTTGACAATTTGAAAATTTAGCGTACAGGCGCTCTCACGTCGCCGCTTCTTGCGCTATGCTGCCGCCGGTTTGGGCGTAGCAGGCGCAGCCGGTGTGCTCGCCGCATGTGGTGGAGCAGCAGCCCCAGCCGAAGATGCCGCAGCACCAGCTGAGGGCAACAAGGTTGTGGTTGAGCTCGATTTCTGGTATTGGGACGGTTCCGGGCAGCTCTGGGCTGACAAGTACAACAGCTTGAATCGCGGTGCGAAGGTGAATTTCATCAACACGCCATTCGCCGACACGCACGACAAGTTGCTCACCTCGTTTGCTTCAGGCACCGGGGCACCAGACATCACCACGCTCGAAATCGGCCGCGTCGGTGGTTTCACTGCCAAGGGTGGTCTGGTAGACCTCAAGGCAGCCCCATTCGATGGTGGCAAGTACGAAGCCGACATGGTCACCTACAAGTGGACGCAGGGTTCAACCGCTGACGGCCGCTTGGTTGCCATGCCTTGGGACATCGGTCCTGCTGGCGTGTGGTACCGCACCGACATCTTCGAGAAGCTGGGTCTGCCGACCGAGCCCGAAGCCGTAGAAGAGCTGATTTCACACACCAAGGGCAAGACCTGGGACGACTTCTTTGCGTTGGCACAACAGGTCAAAGAAAAGAGTGGTGGCAAGACCAAGTTGGTAGCCGATGCCGGCACCGACATCTACGGTGGCGCCCTCCGCCAGGGTGGTGAAGGTTACTTCGATGGCATGAAGGTCATGATCGAAGAAAAGGCCACCCGCCCCGCACAATTGGCTGCTGATTTCCGCAAGCAAGAGCTCGACGCCAACATCGGTTGGTGGGGTGCTGACTGGGCCGCTGGTGTCAAGAAC
>JBEANH010000007.1:0-62948 GCA_041165505.1 Chloroflexota bacterium
CGACATCATCCTTGCCGGTGATGGCAACGATGTGGTTGATGCGGGTGTTGGCGATGATCGTGTTGACGGTGGCACCGGCAACGATCGCATTGTTGGTGGCAATGGCAACGACACATTGAGTGGGGATGCGGGCAACGACGTGATTGATGCGGGTGCAGGTGATGACACCCTCAACGGCAACGGTGGCAGTGACCAGCTCAATGCGGGCGACGGTGATGATGCGCTGTCGGGTGGCAGTGACCGCGATCGCCTGCAACCGGGGCGTGGGGACAATCGCTGTGCCATTGATCCCGCAGATGCGACTGTCGGCCAATGTTTACCTTGAATCACCCATCCAGATATCATGGCTGTTCATTGGTGGTGCATCTGGCTGGGTGAGCGAGTGGTGTGGCTTCCCGGCGATTGCATCGGCGGTGAGTCAGCCGACTGCCACGAGTACCACGTTCCGCGTCAACTGTCCGATTCCGGCGACTGCCGTCAATGGCGAATATATGGTGGAATTCAACGCCCTCGACGTCTTTGGCAATTATGCCACAGCGCAACGCATCGTCCTGATGGTCAACAACGGTGCCGCAGATGCGGCACCACCCGAATTTTCACAGCTGAGTGCCTCTGCGTCAGCAGTGAATCGCGATGACCCGCTCACTATTTCGTGGCGTGTTGACGATGAGACGGGGATTAGCGGTACCGGTGTGTGGTTGGCCTACAACGGCTATAGTTTTGCCAATGCGAGCCAGGGTGCCTATCAGGCGTATACCCCATCAGCGGGAGTTGTGATCCCGACTGAGCGCGGTGTGGCCATGCAGTACACACAGCCCATTGGCTGGAATGCCCATGCTCCTGCTGGTACCTATACGGTGTGGATCTCGTTACGCGACACGCTGGGGAATCGCACCTTTGTGCAGACGGATGTGACGGTTACGTTGCGCTAATCGGCTAACGTATGACGCCAACGCTCACGTGCGGCATAATGCCACACGTGGGCGATTTGTTTGTGTTGGGTGTACGAAAGGAGGAGCGGTATGACCGACACATCTGCGGATACAACGTATTGGAACGCCATGGTTCCCGAGCTCACCGTCAGCGATTTTGCGGCGTCGCTGGCATTCTACCAGCTGAGTGGGTTCCATGTGCGCTTCCAACGCGACAATCCGCGTTTCGCCTATCTCATACTGGGGCAGGCACAGCTGATGATCGAAGCATATCACGCCGAAGGCTGGCACACGGACACGCTGGTACACCCGTTTGGGCGTGGGGTCAACTTCCAAATCGATGTCACCGATGTGGCTGTGCTCATCGCTACGTATGCGGCACACGGTATCACCCTGTATCGGCCAGTATGCGAAGTGTGGTATCACACGCAACCAGGGGTCACCGAAGGTGTACGCGAGTTCCTCGTCCAAGACCCCGACGGCTACCTGCTCCGCTTCTCACAGTACCTCGGGCAACGTACCAGCACACCCGATACATCCACGGAATGATGCATCGGCCATACACGCATTTGCGGAGTGAGCGATTTCGTGGTGCCGGTGGTATATGCGCCACTCGCTAACAGTCCTTGTGTGCCTAGATTTGCTCAGGCAGAGCGCAATTTTTAGGAGATAACGCATCACCATCTTCGGTATGCTTTTGGTGGCGAACGTAGAGAACAGACGAAGGATGATATGCATTGGTATGTTGATACGATTCCATGGCAAGATGTAGCACATGACGGGAGCAAATACGCATTACTGGATGGCGTACGGGATGGCTCAACGGCGTCATTTAGTTATGCATTTGCCATTCCCGCTGGATTTTGGGATCCGGCGCACTGGCATACCCAGACGGCGCATGTCTTTGTGATGAAGGGGACCCTCTACTTGGGGTATGGCACTGTGATGGATAAACGCCATGCGATTGCATACCCGGCGGGGAGTTATGTGATTGTGCCTGCCGCTGCCGTGCATTTCGACGGGAGTGACGAAGACACCGTTATCGTTGGGGTGGTCAATGGTGCCTGGCACACGCACTATGTTGACGCTCAGCATGTCCCTTCGGCGGGTACTCCAGTGTAGGTGTGCTACACAATACCGGTAAAACACTACGGAGTCATTGCACCATCGTGCAATGACTCCGCACATATATCCGAGATTCCATTAGCGCTGATAGATACGTTTCTGGTCGCTGAGCTGGCTGACTGTCTTGCTAGGCTCGTTGGGGAACAGTTCTACCGCTAGGCTGCCATCCGCGTTCACCTGCAAGGCTACGCTCCCCCAGGTTTGGCCAAGCTCCAGCATATACCCGACGGGCATGGGTGCCATCGAACCTGCGCCTTGCACAACAGGTTGGCCGTTTGCATCTACACGACCGCCGTCAGCGAGCCCGTAGACCACCACACCGTCGGCGCTAGTAAGCTGGTCGGGCGTCTTTTGCCCATCAGCAATCACGAGCATCACTTGGCGCGGGTCACCGGCCGGGTCTTGTCACCATCCCGTCGAAAAGACCCATTTGCTGGTGTCTACTTCGTGTGGCGCAATGGACAAATGTCCGTAGGCGTAAGTATTCTTGCCGGCGATTTGGCCACCTGGGATGGGGGCTGTGGCAGTGGCGTACTCGGCAATGGAGCGTCCACTATAACCCAATGTCCCAGCGAGGAACCAATTCCCACTGGCACTCCCTGCCACGTCATGGTCGATTTTGCCCCAGCGTGGCTCACTGGTGCGTTGCATGATGTTGGCGTACTGTGTAGCCAGATCAGGGGTAAAAAATGGGCTCGGATCAGCGGTATACGGCTTCCAGTTTTCCGCATAGAGGTAGGAGAGTGGGTTGGCGAAGCCACGCAACCAGCTTTCAGATGCCCATACATTGAAGTCGAGCGGGTTGTCACGCTGTTGACCGAACTCCTCACCTGCCTTGATGGGGATGGCGAGTTGCAGGTTACCTTGGCTCTGTACTTGGTCGGCAACAGCGGCCAACACACCACTCAAGCGGTTGACCACCATGTACACCGTGTAGACACCACAGCCGTGACTGATGACCACGCGGTGTGAAGTTGGGCTCCCGAGACTGCCCGCATTCATGATGACGCCGTCTGCAGGGGCCGTAATCGGCAGGTAGTCGGCCTCGGTGCGCGTATCAGCCGCTTTGCGCAGTGTTTTGATGCCGATATAGGCATGGTCGATGGGGGTGACGTGGTCGTAGATCATTGCCCCGTTGGGAATGGAGGCGTCGAGTTGATCGACTGGCAGAAACGAATGCGTGAAGGTGATATCGCTGTTGGGGCAGGTGGCTTCTGGTTGCGACGAGAGCGCATCGAGCGATGGGTACCAATCTGGCTTGCCACCATCGCGAGGGATGAGCAAGTCGCCGGGGATTGGGTAGCTCCATTTGCCGTTTTTGCACACGTAGAGCTCATTCGCGAATACGGTTTGTCCGGGCGTGTCACACGCCATCCCCACTTGTGCCATGGTGGCTGGGGTACCGCTGGGCTGATTGTTGGACTGACCACTCTGTACCTGCCACGACAGTCCACCTGCGCTGTTGCGCATGCAGACAGCGTCCACACCGGTGATGGTAGTGCGGGCATCGGCTGTCTCACACGGGCCGTCTTTACGAGGGGTGGCACTGTCTGTGGATGGTGTTGGTGGTGCATTCGTCTGCACCTGCCACGACAGCTCACCTGCGCTGTTGCGCATGCAGACAGCGTCTCCGCCATCGATGGTGGTGCGGGCATCGGCCGTCTCACACGGACCGTCTTTTTGGGGTGTCCCTGCTGTGGTGGCTGGGGTAGATACTGTAGATGCGTTGTTTCCACTCCCACAGGCCACGAACACTACGCACATACACACGATAAGCAACAAACGAGTCATGATAACTCCTTGCAGTCTGGAACGATTGATAGTAACGATGATTTCCTTTGTGTGGTATTTTAGCATAGTTAATGTGAATATACGCCCACAATCTGTATTTTGTATAACTTTCGATCCCTACGTCAATTTGGGCAGTGCATTGGTTGTGTGGCGGTGCTTGATACACGTGCGCCATCGATGCACAGACAAGCGTACGCAGATGGCGCAGAGACGCAGAGGTGGTTGTGGCCGTGAGTTGTGTCTCATTGGCGGGGTAGCTACGCGCCTTAGCGTTTTCTGCGCGAGCAGTAAACAGACATGCGCACGTAGCCACGCAGACCCTGTCTGACGACGCGACACACGGTATAAAAGCGTGCGAAGCAGTGTATGGCTTTTCCGTAGTTGTTGGGGGTGAAATTCCAGAACCACACCGGAAAAGTGTTTATGCAATGGGTATTTTGGTGTAGGCATTGTAACTTTGGTATGTGATTGTTGTAGGCTGATTTGCATGGTTTGGGGAAAATACACAGCATGATGGGGCAGTGCGGTGATTCTTGGTATACTCAAAGAAGTATTGTTATCACGAGAAACGAGACTCCAATGAGTGAATCGCCTGCCAGCCCCTCGAGCCTCCCCGTTGCATGGGTGATTGGTGCCACTAGCGGTATCGGGCATGCACTCGCGACTCGGCTTTCCACCACCACGCAGTTGGTGGTGTCTGCGCGTACTCCTGATCCGTTGGAGCGCACTGCTACGGCGCTGGCGGCGCAGGCCGTGCCAGTGGATGCAACCCAGCCAGATTCTATCCAGCAGGCACTTTCTCACATAACTACCACGTATGGACGCATTGATTATGTGGTACTGGCTGTGGGGAGTATTCTGCTCAAAAGTGCCCACCGTACGTCACTTGATGAATGGCATGCCACTATTACGCAGAACCTGCATGCGGCCTTTTATGTGACACGTGCAGTCACCGAAAAAATGCAACGCCAGGCTGGTGGTGGCGCCATCTTGCTCTTTTCGACGGCAGCCGCCCAAATCGGCTTCGCCAATCACGAGGCCATTGCTGCGGCCAAAGCGGGCGTCGAGGGCTTGGCACGCGCCACCGCAGCCAGCTATGCCCCCCGCAACATCCGCGTGAATGTGATTGCCCCGGGACTGGTAGATACCCCGCTGGCACAGCCCATTACAACCAACGCCGCCGCACTCGAAGCGTCGCGCCAGATGCACCCACTTGGGCGGATTGGCACGGCCGATGATGTAGCGCAGGTGGCTGAAGCCGTCTTGACATCTACGTGGATGACAGGGCAAGTTGTGGTCGTGGATGGTGGTCTGGCCGGGCTCAAAAAGTAGGTACCGCCGTATGCACACGCCAGCGACCATTCAACCGGTGCTAATAACTATAACTAGCGAACTCCCTAACCAGCTCGGTGATGCACTTGTAGGCATCTATCTGTACGGCTCGGCAGTATGGGGTGATTTCGACGACGACATCAGCGATATTGACCTGCTGGTGGTACTCACCCGCGACATTGACGATGCCCTGTTTGCCCGCCTCGATGCCTGGCATCAGTCACTGGAGACGCGCTATGCGCAATGGGCTGGCCGCATCGAAATCGCCTATATCAGCACCGCCGCCCTGCAGTCGTTTCGCACGCACAATAGCCCGATCGCCGTCATCAGTCCGGGTGAACCCTTTAACATCAAAGAGGCCGGCATTGATTGGCTCATCAATTGGTACACCATCCGCCAGCAGAGTGTGGTGCTATATGGGGCGGCAGTAGCAACGGTCATCCCCGCCATCGGCGCAGATGAATTCCGTGATAGCGTGCGCCGGCAGGTCGGTGAGTGGCGCGACTGGGTGAGCCACACGCGTGATTCGCGCCCGTCCCAAGCCTACACGATTCTCACCATGTGTCGTGCCTTGTATGCCTGGAATACCGGTCAACAAGCCTCCAAACGCGTCGCCGCCGCATGGGCGATGCAGCAATTGCCCACGCACGCCGGTATCATCGCCAATGCCTTGGTGTGGCGCCATGACTACCGCGAGCTAGACATCAATCATGCGGCGACGTATCGTTTTGCGGTGGAAATGGTGCGTGTGGTCGGCGAAAAAATCGGCATCGAATGGGATTAATGTCGGCCGTGGTATAGTTTTATGGGTGCATGTTTTTTATTGACATAAAAAGAGTTGCATATGACACAATCACAGAGTATACGGTGGCTCAAAGTATCCTGCCTGATTACGATTGTGACGGGCCTCGCCTGTGCCATGGCCAGTCATCCTGCCACCGACATCGTATGGCGCACGTTGTTTGATCTGCTCAAATGGCCATTCGACGGTGACCCAGCTGCATTCACTGCCGATACCCGTGCCGTGAATGCGGTGCTCGGGGGGACCATGGTCGGTTGGGGTGTGCTGATGTATCTTTTGGCCACACCGCAACACTTCGCGGCTATCCCCACCCTGCCGCGCCTCATGCAATACGCCTTGTATGCCTGGTTTGTGGTAGACAGCATCGGCTCGTTGGCCGCCGGGCTCCCGGGGAATGTGGTGTTGAACGTCCTATTCCTTGGGCTTTTTGTGCCACCATTGCGGGCATTGCGTAACGCATAGCGTGCGAGATGTGTATGATAAAGCGATCATCTACAAAGGAGAACGAGATGACAGATGATGCGGCAAAACTGACCGGTCCAGCCTCATACTTTCCATCCATTGAAAAAAAGTACGGCCAGCCGATTGCATACTGGCTTCACATTCTTGATGGAATGCAGGGTCAAGCCCACATGGAAATGGTCAACACACTCAAAACCTCATACAAGATGGGACATGGTCACGCCAACGCGCTGGTCGCCTATTATCGGGCGCAGCAGACCTCATAATCCTGAACAACAAATTACGCGTGTGTAATACTCGTTATATGGCGCACCGATTGTCTGAATGGCCATGGCACGCAGTCCAACCGCACGTAGAAGTGAATACATCACACCCTCCACAGGAAACATTGTGTCTGCGTAGTACACATGAATATATACACAATACAAAAAACGAAAAATATTCATGTATTGCACGCTGTTGAGGAGAGCGCATGACCACGAGTTGCAGACAACAATGGGGTTGCAGTATATAATATGGGCACAGATTCCGGTTTCCCCGCTGGTATTGAAAGAAGGTAGGACATGAGTGGTCAGTTTGATGGGCTGTTGAAATGGCGCTGTATTGGGCCGTTTCGCGGTGGTCGTGTGCTCGCCGTGGCCGGTGACCCACGTGACAACAACATCTTTTACTTTGGTGCCTGTGCTGGTGGTGTCTGGAAGACCACCGATGCGGGACAGTACTGGGAAAATGTATCCGACGGATTCTTCACCACCTCCTCGATTGGTGCCTTGGCTGTGGCCGATGCCGATTCCAACGTGATTTGGGCGGGTACCGGCGAAAGCACCATTCGTATTGACGTCTCGCACGGTGATGGCGTCTATCGCTCCACCGACGCTGGCAAAACCTGGCGCCACATGGGCTTGACCGATACGCGCCATATCGCCAAAGTGCGCATTCACCCCAATAACCCCGATGTGGTGTGGGTGGCTGCCTTTGGTCATGCCTTTGGCCCCAATACGGAGCGCGGCATCTACAAGACCACTGATGGCGGCGAAACATGGCGCAAGGTGCTCTACCGCGACGAAAATTCCGGTGCCATTGACCTGACCGTGGATATGACCAACCCACGCATCTTGTACGCCACCACCTGGCAAGCACAGCGCAAATTCTGGGACATCTCGAGTGGTGGTGCAGGCTCGGCCATCTATCGCTCCAAAGACGGCGGCGAAACGTGGGATGACATCTCGCGCAATCCCGGCCTGCCCCGTGGCATCCTCGGCAAAATGGGCATCACCGCATCACCGGCCAAGGCTGGGCGTGTGTGGTGTCTGATTCAGCATGCCGAAGCCCCTGGCCTCTACCGCTCCGATAACGGCGGCGACACCTGGACGCACGTCTGCGACAGCGAGTTGCTGGTGTCACGGGCGTGGTACTACATGCATGTGCATGCTGATCCCGTTGACCCGGACACCGTTTATATCAATAACTTGGCTTTCTGGAAATCCACCGACGCCGGTGCCACCTTTAATCAGATTGACACCCCCCACGGCGACAACCATGATTTGTGGATTGACCCCAACCGCAACTACCGCATGATTCAGGGCAACGACGGCGGTGCCAACATCTCGTTTAATACGGGTATGACGTGGACGAGCATCTACAACCAGCCTACCTCGCAGTACTACCACATCGGTGTGGATAACCGCACCCCCTATCGCGTCTACGGCACCCAGCAAGACAACAGCTCGCTGGCCGTGCCCAGCCGCACCCCCAGCACCTCTATTCCGTGGAGTGCGGTGATTATTGCGGGCACGGGTGAGAGTGGCTACATCACTGTTGACCCCAAAGACGACAACATCGTCTACTTGGGTGCCATCGGTTCATCGTCGGGTGGTGGGAATTGTCTGCAACGCTACGACGAACGCACCAAGCAGATCCGTTTGGTCACCACTTGGCCAGAGGCGATGTCGGGCGAAGGTGCCATCAAGCACAAATACCGCTTTGCTTGGACCTACCCAATCGTCTTCTCGCCCCACGACGCCAACGTGCTCTATGCGGCCGGGAATGTGGTCTTCAAGACGACCAACGAAGGCCAGAGCTGGACGCCCATTAGCCCCGATTTGACGCGCAACGACCCGGCCAAACTGCAGGTCACCGGTGGTCCCATTGACCGTGATTCCGTGGGTGCCGAAGTCTACTGCACCGTCTTTTCGTTTGCCGAATCACCACACCGCCGCGGCGAATTGTGGGCCGGTACCGACGATGGCCTGGTGCAGGTATCGCGCAACGGTGGCGAGTCGTGGCAGAATGTCACCCCCAAGAACATGCCCGAGTGGGGCATGGTGACATCGCTCGAAGTGTCACCCCACGATGCCAACACCGTGACTATCTCGGTCGCAGCGCACAAACTGGACGACTATCGCCCTTACATCTTCCGCACCACCGACAGCGGTGCCACGTGGACGTTGCTGGTGGCGGGTATCAAAAACGACCACTTCGTGCGCATCGTGCGTGAAGACTCGGTACGCAAAGGCTTGCTTTTTGCGGGGACCGAGACCAATCTGTATGTTTCGTTTGATGGTGGTGCACACTGGGAGCTCTTCCAGCTCAATTTGCCCGTCTGCCCCATCTACGATCTCATCATCAAAAATGGCGACTTGGTGTGTGGCACGCATGGTCGCGCTATGTGGATTCTCGACGACATCACGCCACTGCGCCAATTCAACCCCAGCATTCGTGACAGTGTGGCACATCTCTTTGCGCCACGCCCCAGTGAGCGCATTTTGACCGCCTTGTTCGAAAACGAAGACGACACGGGCAAACCAGGCAAGAACTACATGGCCGGCCTGGGTGATGTGTGTGCCCACACGGTACAGGTATCACCAGAGGGTGCCATCGATCGCACCTTCCTCGATTCGGGGAGCAATCCACCCCGTGGTGCCATCATCACCTACTGGTTGAAAGAAACAGCCAATGAGCCGATCCGCTTGGCCTTCTACGATGCCAAGGGCATGCTCATCAACGAGTTCTTTAGCCGCCCCGAGGGCACCAAGGTGGAAAAGTCAGACGACAAGCACGACCTGCGCCGCACCACGGCCAATGCCGGCTGGAACCGCTTTGTGTGGGATATGCGCGTCAAAGCGTTGCCCAAGATTGTCGGTAAAGACCCGGTCGCAGGCTCGCTCATCTATGGACCCAAGGTGCCCCCTGGCACGTACACCGTACAGTTGACTGCTGGTGGGCAGACGCTGACGCAGTCGTTTACGATTGTGAAAGATGCCTACGCTACTGACGCCACGCAGGACGATCTCGACGCACAATTCAAGATGTTGATGCAGATCTACAACCGTACTGGCGAAACGGTGGCCATGCTCAACCACATGCGCGACGTGCGTGCCCAGCTCGACGGCTGGCACAAGCGCCTCGGGCGTGATGCGGCGACGGCGCATTTGGCGACAGAGGCCAAGGCACTCTACGACAAGGTGCTCGAAGTGGAGAAAGAAATCCAAGTCCCCGACCTCAAGCCGGGTTGGCCTGGACAGATGAACCACGGCACCAAACTCTTTGCCAAATTGGGAGCGATAGCAGATGCCGTGTCCGTGGGCAATTACCGGCCCACCGATCAGGCAGTGGCCGTCTTTAGCAACATGTCCGAAGAAATTGACGAACTCTTTAGTCGGATGCGCGGCTTGGCCAGCGGAGAAATCGCCGCCTTTGCCAAGAAAGTCGCAGCGGCGGGAGTCAGCAACGTCGTCGCCTAAACACGACGCACATGGGGACGGGGTGGGTGCCACGGCACCCACCCCGTCGTGTTAGTTGCGCCCGAGTGCTACTTGGCGCTGGCACCAGGTGTAGAGGGCATCGTAGACGACAACACCCTCACGGAGGATGCGTTCGTCGTCGTCGGGGTAGCGCCAGCCCAACCCGTCGCAGGTGGCCCGTAATCCGGCGCCGACGGGATGCTGGTGTGGGCTCTGTTTGATGTCGGCGGTACCCACGATCTGCCCCATCAGCACCAGGGCGGCGTCGTTGCTGAGGTTGGCTTTGCGCAGGAGCACTTCGAACGATGATTCGACTCCTTCTCGGGCGTAGGTGCTACCGTCCACGTGGAACAAAATAGCACCGGCGCGGTCAGCTTCGGCGCCGAGGTCATCGCTGTCGCTGAAGATGAATTGCGGTTCATGGTCAACAAAGCGCATGATGAGCCAGGCACAGCCGATGCGTCCAACTTTGATGTGTGATTTGGTCAGCCACTTCATGGTTGCTCCTTTGTGGTTGGGTTTTGCATGACATAACATGCTTCTGCAGATGGATTCCCATCTGCATCCGTATCAGCGATAGTGTGTGAATAGCGCATGCCTACGGCGCGCATGACGCGCCCAGAGGCAGGATTGAGAATACTATGTGTGGCCGTCACCCAGGGGGTGGCCAGGGTGTGGAATTCAAACGTGAGCACGGCGTGTAGTGCTTCACGCATGATGCCCTGATTCCAATAGTGCTTGTGGAGAACATAGCCGAAATCACGTTCACCGACATAGCGTGGATGCGATGCCGAGCCGATACCGAGCCAACCGATGATGTGGTGCGGGGTTTCGTGCAGGGTAATCGCCCAGTTATAGGCATCGGGGTGTGCGATGGTGCTGTTGGCGACGCTGCCGAGAAACCAGTCACGACAGGCGGCTTCGTCCATGTCGCGGAAGTGCATGTGGCGCACCGTCTGGGCATCGCCGATGATCGCGTACAGCGCATCCCAGTCTGTAGTGACAAAGTCCCGTAGCACGAGTCGGCGGGTGGTAAGCGTGCGCATGCCACGTTCCTCGCAACAATCAGCTATTCCGAGAGCGATTATAACAGGAGTGCTGCCGGTATTGCCCGACCTGGGTGTGAGTATGTGATAATAGCAGTGATGAGGTTGTCTACCGAGATAGGACACCATGCAGGCACTTGAGCTCGAACACATAACACTCGATTATGGGCGCCGACGGGTCATCTATGACGTGTCGTTGCGGGTCAACCACGGACAGGTGTTGGTCGTCACGGGGCGCAACGGGAGCGGCAAGAGTTCGCTGTTGCGGGTTATTTGTGGGTTGCAAACAGCCAGTGAGGGGCAAGTGTGGCTCCACGATGACGGTGCCCGACAGGCACCGCTCGCAATGCGCCACGCCATCGGCTGGATGGCACCCGATTTGATGCTCTACCGTGAGTTGACGGGCCACGAGAATCTGCGCTTCTTTGCCGATGTGCGTGGCTTGGATATATCTGATGTCACACTCGATGCATTGCTCGCCGATGTGGGGCTTGCTGGGCGTGGTGCCGATCTAGTGGCCACCTATTCTTCGGGGATGACGCACCGTTTGCGCTATGCGTATGCATTGCTCCACCAACCAGCGCTATTGTTGCTCGATGAGCCGAGTGTGATGCTTGACCAGAGTGGGCATGAATTGCTTGAGCGTGTGGTGGCGCGTCAGCGCCAGCGTGGCATCACCGTGATTGCCACCAACGACCCGCGCGAGACACGCTTTGCGGATATCACGTTGGCACTGGAGGAAGCCGTATGATAGACCCCGTGTTGTGGCGTGCCACCCGTGCGATTTTTGTGCGTGAATGGCGGAGCGAATTGCGTAACCGGCAAGCGCTCAATGCGGTAGCGCTGTTTGCCATTTGTAGTGTGGTTGCGGTCAGCCTCGGGCTCGGACCACTGAATCGTTCTGCCGAACTCCCACTCGTGCATGCGGCGTTTTTGTGGATTGTACTGCTTTTTGCCGCGTTTACGGCATTGGCACGGGTGTTTGTGATCGAAGAAGAGCAACGCACGGCTTCGGCCTTGCGCTTGGCTGCCCCCCCGACCGCCGTCTATCTCGGCAAGCTGTGCTTCAATTTAGTGTTATTGCTTGGCTTAACCGTGTTGGTTACGCTACTGGCTATCGTCCTCTTTCGCATGCAGGTGCGCAACCCGGGGATGGCGGTAGTCATGCTGTTGAGTGGTGCATTTGCATTGGTGGCTGGGACAACCTTGGTGGCTGCCATTATTGCACGTTCGACCTCGCGTGGGGCGCTGTTTGCCGTGTTGTCGTTGCCGATTCTCATCCCAATGCTGGTCACTGCTGTGCGCGGTACGGCGTTGGCACTGGCTGGGTCAGGGTGGGAACGGGGTGCATCCCCTATCCAGGCACTGATTGCGTATGCGGTGACGATGTTTGTGACGTCACTGTTTTTGTTTGCTACGGTGTGGGAATAAGCCATGAAATGACGTTCGGGGCGCGGAGTTACCCCCGTTAATTGCATACACCGTGTGTATGTCCACAACAATTCATCATTCAATGTGTGTCTATTGCGTGATTGTCAATGCACCGCCAAACTGGCAACGCGTTGCCGAGATAGGTGTCGGTTATAGGCTCGTATTATTTGTAGAGTTGTTGTGTAAATATTGTGTAGTTGGCGTTGAAATGCCTATTCTCACCATTTGCTCATATACCATCTATGGAGTATGATGCACACGATAGCCGTGTGTTGTGGTGGAGTGGGGTATGGCTACAAACGTTGCACAAAGTGCCAAAATAATCCTCGGCATCTGGATGGCGGGTGTCATCTATGCCATGTTTCTGGTAGTACCGCAGTATGTAGGCCTCGGTGATGCGGGGCGTATCATCATTGTGCATGTGCCAGTGGCCTGGGTCACAACTGCCTGTTATGCCGTCTCCGCATGGTATAGCATTCAGTATCTCCGCCAGCGCCGGATCGGTGACGACATGGCCGCAGTGGCAGCTGCCGAAGTCGGCACACTTTACTGCATTTTTGCTACAGTCACTGGGTCAATTTTTGCGGAAGTAGTGTGGGGTACCTTCTGGAATTGGGATCCACGCGAAACATCAATCCTCGTCTTGTTGCTCATCTATGCGGCCTACTTTGCATTGCGCTCTTCTGTTGACGACGGTGAACGGCGCCGGCGTTTGGCTGCGGTATACAATTTGTTTGCTGCTGTTACGATGCCGTTTTTGCTCTTTGTGGCGCCGCGTGTTGCAGATAGTACGTTGCATCCGAACTGTGCATTTTTACAAGGGAGCAAATGCGAAGGCATTTTTCTCGACATCAACGGTGCCAAGATTGGGCAACTCGGTGATGTGGTGGTCGAACTCAAAGCGCTGCAAACGGTGAATAATCTGACCGTTGCCACCGTCGAGGTGCGCATGCCCGGTCTACAGGACGTTGCCACGTTGCAGCCTTCACTCGATGCCGAAGGCAAGGTGGCTGATCGCCCCGAATTCCCCGGTGAACAGTTCCGTATGATTCTGCTCGAAGCTGACGTGGCTGCGGGCACAGTGCGTGTCAACATGCAAGCTCCAGGCACAGGGTTGTTGAGTAATCCACGCACATTGTGGGTCTTTATGGCGGGCAATATTGGTTTTGCTGGATTGGCTGCCTGGTTGTTTGCGATTCGCAAGCGTGTCTTGGTCTTGCAGACTCGTATCACCCCATGGGAGGCAAGTGTATGACGATATTACTCGATGCCGGTGTGGCCATTTATGTGGCGATGGCTGCTGCATTGGTGGTGTGGATTGGTGTGTTTGTATTTATGTGGCGCATTGACAAAGCCACACAGGCATTGGCGGCACAGGTTGCCATGCGCGAAGAACCCACTCCCACGCCACGGGCTCGTGTTGACGTAAAGAAAGAGGACTCACATGAGTAGCATGACGACTGCATCGCGCTTTGCCCTCAAGCCGTTGCACATGATTGGTATTGCCATCATCGTATTGTCGGTGGTACTAGGGTACTACGGGCTGAGTGCCTCGATGCGTCCCTACACGACCTCTGTGGCCGAAGCCAAAACGACCAGCCGTGGGGTGCAATTGGCAGGCTTTCTAGGTAGCAAGGGTGAATACAACGATGCCGGACAATTCACCTTCTTGTTACAAGATTCTGCGGGCAACATGGTGACGGTCGTCTCCAACGAACCAAAGCCGTCGAATTTTGAGCAGGCAGTAAGTATCGTTGCAATTGGCCAGTACGACGAGAAAACCGGTGAGTTCATGGCTGAAAACTTGTTGGTCAAGTGTCCTTCCAAATACCAAGAACAAATGAAGACCGAGGCAAGCTCGTAGATGGCTGAGTATTCGCTGTAGTGCTGGAAAAGTGAGGCTGGGATGTCAGTATATTTCTTTGGGACATTGTTGATTGTTGCGACTATCGCAATGGCGGCCATGGCAAGCATTAGTTATTTGCTTGTACCAACGGGGCGGCAATCGGCGTTGACCTATGGTCGAATCGGCACGCGTTTGACGATGGTTGGCGTATTGGCCGTGGTGGTGTTGCTCAACTATTTGTTTGTGGCGCAACGCTACGATGTGGAGTACGTATACAACTACAGCTCCCAAGAACTCGAACCCTACTTCCGTGTGGCGGCGGTATGGGCTGGTCAGCCTGGCTCGTTTGTCATCTGGGTCTTGTGGGGAGTGATTGGCGCGCAATTCTTGATTCGCCGCACACGCCACGCTGAGCCCTATGTGCTTGGGATTGTGATGGCCATTCAGTTCGGTCTATTGGTGTGTATGCTGGTGCGTAATCCGTTCATTTTGCATATTACTCCCGATGGGGTCCCGCCCACTGACGGCAAAGGTTTGAATCCGACGCTCCACAACATGTGGATGCTCATTCACCCTCCGATTCTCTTTATTGGCTTTGCCCTGATGGCGATTCCGTTCGGATACGCGATTGCCGGGCTGTGGCGCCGCGATTACGACGGCTGGGTGTTGGCCGCATTGCCGTGGACGATTGCGTCGTGGGCTGTATTGGGGCTAGCCCTGTTGCTGGGTGGCTACTGGGCCTATGAAACATTGGGTTGGGGTGGCTACTGGGGCTGGGATCCCGTCGAAAATTCGGCGCTCGTGCCCTGGTTGACGGTTGCTGCGCTGATTCATGCCATGTTGGTGCAACGTGCTGGCGGTGCCATGCGCCGCACCACGGTGGTGCTCGCTGTGGTGACCTACGTCCTCGTCTTTTATTCGACATTTCTGACACGGAGCGGCGTATTGTCGTCGTTCTCGGTACACTCGTTCGTCGCAGAAGGGCTCAAGTGGTTGATGACTGGCTTTTTGGCGAGTTTGGCATTGGTCGGCGGTGGCTTCATTGCATGGCGCTGGCGCGACATTCCCTCCAAGGCGCTCTCTGAAAAGCTTTTGTCACGCGATAGTTTTTTTGCGTTGATGATTCTGGTGGTCATGTTGATGGCCGGTGTGGTGGCGCTGGGTACTTCGATGCCCGTGATTTCGGCCATACCAGGGGTTGGCTCGTCGCTGCAAAGCTTTTTCGGTTCCATGTTTCAGCTCGACGATGGTACCACCTACGACATGAACGCCCAGCCCTTCGAAGATGGGCGCTTTGGTTTGGTTGGCAGTTTTTATAGCACCACTGTGGCGCCCCTCGGGCTGATTATGACGGTGCTAATGATATTTGGACCGTTGTTGGGCTGGCGTGATAGTAATCCGCGCCATTTGCTCCGTGCTATTCGCTGGCCGGGTGTGGTTGCTGTCGTGGTTACGTGTGTGGCCATCGTGCTGGGCACCCGTAGCCTGTATGCGGTTGCCTATGTGGCACTGGCCACGTTCGCCATTGGCACCAACGTGCTGATGATTGTTCGCACACTCAAAGGTGGCTGGCTCCGCATCGGTGGCTACATGGCACATGTCGGTTTGATGCTTTTTATTGTGGGTGCAGTTGCCTCTACGTGGTATGCCACTCCCGAGACGCGTGTGGTCATCCCCGAAGGTGAGAAAATGGCCATCTACGGCTACGACATCTCCTTTAACGGCTGGCGCATGGATGCCAACGGCCGTGGTGTGCTCGACATGACCGTCAATCGTGGCGGCAACGAATCACCGGCTACTCCGCAACTCTACTTCAATAGTCGTATGGGTGCGACGATGGCCACTCCATCGGTACGGAGTGAAATTTTCCAAGATTTGTATATCTCACCGGTAGAATATACGCCTGCGTTTGATCGTAATATTGCGGATCTCGAAGAAGGGCAGTCCAAGAAAGTTGGACCCTACACGATTACGTTTAATGGGTTTGTGGTACCCACCGACCACAGCTCGAATGCGGACATTAGTGCGCGTCTGAGTGTCAATTACGAGGGGCAAACCACCGAAATTGTGCCGGGGATTGTCATTCTTGCTGACGAACCAGACCCCGCCAAAGCCATCAAAGAGATGCCCGTTGATTTGCCAGGTGGCCACAAGGCATCGCTTGCTGCCTTTGACCCGACTCAAAAACGAGTCATCATCAACGTCAGTGGGCTGAACCTGCCGGTGGAGCCAGCACGTGCAGTAGTGACGGTGACTGTCAAGCCGGGGGTGGTACTGGTGTGGAGTGGCATCATCATTGGGGTGTTGGGTGGCTTGCTCGCCGTGTTGCGCCGTGCACTCGAAGCTGGGATGACACTCGGGACGGTGTGGAGCTCTGCGTCGTTGTGGGCTCGTGGTCTTGGTCGCGAAGATGCGCTCTCCCGTGTGAAATAGAAGGAACGTCATGGTTGATTTTTATGCCGTGCTCCAGGTTGCACGGGATGCCGACCAGGCCACAATCACTGCCGCATATCAGCGGCTACGGCAAGCGTACAACCCGGATGCACTCCAGGGGGTAAGCGAAGAATTACGCGTATTGGCGAGCGAACGAGCGCTGGCACTCGAACAAGCATATGCAATTCTGGGTGATGTGACGATGCGTGCCGCCTATGATGCCGGGGTGACGAGTGTCGTTGAACGTGCCATCCCTGTGGCTGATCCCATCTACGATTATCGCCCACTCCCTGCCGCACAACAGCAAGAACGCACCGCAGAATTTAATACCAAACCGCTCCGTAGTGGTCGTAGTGTAGCTGGTGACCGACAGACGGCGCTGTGGCTGACCGTGGTGATACCGCTCGTAATCGTCTTGGCCACATATATCATCACTGATGGTGGACGCCGTACTGCACCGAGCAACGATGCACCTCCAGTGGCAGTTGCAACTGCAGTGAGCGACCAATTCGAAGAAGCGATTCTCACTGCACGACGTGCCACCGAAGAGAATCCGACGAGTATTTCGGCATGGGTCGATTATGCGAATCTGCTCTACAACAGCGTGCAGATTGTGCGTGAGCAACAGCCGGGGAGCACCCTCTACTTCAATCGCTTGGCACGCTGGCAAATGGCTGCTGATGCCTATGCCAAAGCCCTGTCGTTTGACCCGAGTAACGTGGTAGTTCAAGCGGATATGGGGGCGAGCCGTTGTTTTTATGGCAACGGGATTGGGAGCAGCCCTGATTCTGCAGCAGGACTCGCACTGCTCCGTGAAGCGCTCCCGACGCTTCCTGATAGTGAAAAGCCGCGCGTGTTGCTGAATCTGGGGTACTGCCTGGCAGAAATCACCCCACAACAGATTGATGCTGCCATTGAGGCATGGCAACAAATTGTTGACATCGAACCGAGCGACTCACCATTTGCTATCCAAGCAACCAAACTTATTGCACAACTCAGCAACCGTTGAGGCGGTATGGGGCGAAAGGCAACACGATATGGCGACTGCGCAAACATACTATGAGCAGCTGGGCGTGGCAGTAGATGCAACTGAAAGCGAGATTGTCGCAGCATGTGAGCAAGCCACGATGCGCTATCGTGCTGATCTGCAAACTGATCCGAGTGGCGAGCTCGTAAATGCGGCGATGCAACGCATCGCCGCTATCGAAGAGATACGCGATACACTGCTTGACCCCCGGCAACGCTACTTGTATGATCGCTCGTTGGGACTGTTGATCCAACCACCCCCACATAGCGATGCGCAGCCAGGAGCCCCCACCGATGAAAATCCCGTCCGCCGTGAATTGATGATGGTCATCCTCGGTGGGCTCATTGGGATCGTGATCGTGGCGATTGTGTGGGTGGCGAGTGCGCGCCTTGCCACACCAATAATGCCAGCCGCTGCTGAAACGAATCGCCCCGCCACCGACTTCACGTTGCCCCTCCTTGGTGGTGATACGCTGACGCTTAGTGCCTATCGTGGCAAAATAGTTGTGCTGAATTTCTGGGGGACATGGTGTGAGCCGTGTAAAGCGGAAACACCGGCCCTCGAAGCCGCCTATCAACAGCTCAAATCCCAAAATGTGGAGTTTATTGGCATCAATCTGCGCCACCAAGAAGCCCCCGGTATCCAGGGCGATATTGATGTGGCCAACTTTGTTGATGACTATGGCGTCTCATACCCGGTCGTCTTTGACGTAAAGGGGGAAATATCCCAGAAATACCAGATTTCACCGATTCCAGTCAGCTACTTTGTCGATGCCCAAGGCAATGTGCGCTACGTCTATGTGGGCACACTGACTACCCAGGATACATTAGAATTAGTGAGACGACTACAAGATAGTTAAATATATAAAGAATAATTAATCTTGTATAAATATTTGAATAATAACACTTGAAATGTGACATGATTATCGTATTTATTTGTTTAGAATAAAGAAAACCGTTATTTATAGATGAAATCACGAGTACGTTTTAAATAAATTCATGGTAAGATTATACGGAATAAATTCGCAGAATAATGAATGCAATTATATTGCAGCGTTTCACAACGGAGGTAACATGACGCAATCACAGTTAATCATGGTAGTAGATGATGAACCCGGGTTACGCCGTTTATTGAATTTGTTGTTTAGCAATGCGGGATATCGTGTCGTTGAAGCGAACAGTGGCCCTGATTGTCTGAAGCAACTGGAGACGACTGCAGTTGATTTGATTGTGTTGGACATCATGATGCCAGAGATGGATGGGCGTGAAGTCTGTCAACAGATTCGCAACGCCAAAAACATGGTGCCGGTGTTGATGCTGACGGCGCGTACCCAATCACGCGATATTGTGATGGGGCTCGATTGTGGTGCAGACGACTACATGCTCAAACCATTCGACATGGACGAGTTATTGGCACGGGTGCGGGCCTTGTTGCGGCGGAGTAATGTGGTGCAACACACGCGTATTGTGGGTGCTGGCGAGCTCGTAATTGACACGCATACGCGCAAAGTGACCGTCAAAGGAGTGGATGTCGAACTCACGCCAACCGAATATGCGTTATTATCGGTATTAGCAGAGCATGCGGGCAACGTGGTTCCCCACGAAACCCTGTTACACTCTGTATGGGGACCGAATTCACAGCACGATCAAGACTACCTCAAGGTCTACATGTGGCACTTACGCCGCAAGATTGAACCCAATTCCGGGCGTTCGCCACGCCTGTTATTGACAGAATGGGGGGTCGGCTATCGGCTTGTGCAGTAACACGAGGGTTGGGAGATGAGTAGACCGGCAGATACACTCCGGGTCGTCGTCAAATTTGGCACCAACGTGCTGACGGCGGGGAGTGAGCGCTTGCACCGCCCACGCATGGTTGATTTTGTGCGGCAGCTCGCCATGTTACGCCAACGTGGTCACGAAGTCGTGCTGGTGACCTCTGGAGCCGTGGCCGCAGGCATCGAGCGATTGGGTGTGCAACGACGGGCACGTGATATTTCACAGAAACAGATGTTGGCCGCTGTTGGTCAAAGCTTTATCATGCATCTGTACGAACAACTCTTCGGCTTGTACGCAGTCCCCGTTGGGCAAACACTACTGACCAAAGCCGATCTCACCGATCGCCACCGTTACTTGAATGCGCGCAATTCGCTGATGACCTGTTTTGCGTATGGCGTGTTGCCGATTATCAACGAAAATGATGCGGTGGTGGTTGACGAAATCAAAGTGGGCGACAACGATAATTTGTCGGCCCTGGTGGCCAATTTGATTGATGCCGATCTGCTGGTGATTGTGACGGACATTGATGGAGTCTACACTGCCGACCCACGCAGTCATCCCGATGCCACATTAATTCCTGAAATCACTGATATTACGCAGGCAATATATGACTTGGCCGGCGGCACGGGAAGTAACCGTGGGACGGGTGGCATGATTACCAAGATTCAAGCTGCTGATTTAGCCACGCAGAGTGGTATTGACGTGGTAATCGCCCCGGGCGCACTCCCAGATGTGGTGCTCCGCACCGTGGCTGGCGAACGTATCGGCACACGCTTTCCCGCTAAAGTTAACAGCATGGAGGGCCGAAAACGCTGGATATTGGCAGAAACAGTGCGCAACAGTCGCATCACCGTGGATGATGGTGCCGCACGTGCGGTAACCAAGCAGGGCAAAAGTTTGTTGCCGGCAGGGGTGATCGCAGTGAGTGGCGACTTTGAGCGTGGTCAGACGGTGCGCATTTACCACGGTGAACACGAAATAGCACGTGGCTTGATGCAGTACAGTGCGACGGATCTGCTTCGCATCATGGGGCAACGTTCGAGCGCAATTGCTGATATACTCGGATATACCTACGGTCCCGAAGCCATTCACCGTGATGATATGGTGTTGTTGGCACGCACGGAGAGCAAAGAACTATGACCACCATTGATATGATTGCAATGGCCAAACGCGCTCGTGTGGCGTCCCGTGCAGTGGCATCGTCGTCCACGGCACAACGGAATGCGGCGCTTGCGCACATTGCCGAGTTGCTTGCGGATCCCGCCGAACAAGCGGTCATCTTGGCTGCGAATGCGGTAGACATGGAACACGCCAAAGCGGCTGGGCTCAAAGTATCGTTGCTCGACCGCATGTTGCTGACGCCACAGCGCCTCGATGCGATTGCCAGCGACATCCGCACGGTCATCGCGTTACCCGATCCCGTGGGCGACGTGTTTGAACGTGGCGTACTCCCCAATGAGTTGCACTGGCACAAAGTGCGTGTACCACTCGGCGTTGTGGCGGTAGTCTACGAAGCACGCCCGAATGTGACATTCGATGTGGCAGCCCTGTGTCTCAAATCGGGCAATGCGGCGATTTTGCGGGCCGGTAAAGAAATCGTGGCCTCGTCAACGGTCATTGTGCGGGTGCTCCAGCGCGCCTTGCAGGCCGTGAACCTGCCGGCAGATGCCCTGCAGGTCATTGATAATCCGGATCGTGGGCTGGTAGAACAACTGCTCACCCTCGACAAATATGTGGACGTGGTGATTCCCCGTGGTGGTGCCGCCTTGCATCGCTTTTGTGTGGAGCATGCCACCATGCCGGTGATTGTGGGTGGGATTGGCATCGTGCATGCCTACATTGACCAGACGGCAAACCCGCAGTTTGTGCGCGATATCGTCGTCAATGGCCGTGTGCAACGCCCGAGTGTGTGTAATTCGCTCGATGTGGTGCTCATCGAACGTGCCGCCATCCCCACCATGTTGCCAGTGATTGCTGACGCATTGCTCGCCAATGGCGTGGAGCTCCGCTGTGACGCCGAGGTACTGACTGCATTGACGCACATGGGCATGCAGAACGACAAGATTGTTACCATGGGGGCGGATGATTTTGATACCGAATACATGGCGCTGATTGTGACCATGCATGTGGTGGCCGACGTGCACGAAGCCATTGCGCATATCAATGACCATGGCGGCCATACCGAGGTGATTATCAGTCAAAATCAAGCGACCATTGACACCTTTGTGCATCAGGTGGATGCAACGGCGGTTATGGTCAATGCCTCGACGCGCTTCAACGATGGTGGGCAACTGGGGCTCGGTGCTGAAATTGCGATTAGCACGCAAAAACTGCATGTGCGTGGTCCCATGGGGCTACGTGAACTCACCACCTACAAATGGGTGGTACAGGGCGAGGGGCAAATTCGCCGCTAATTATCCCTGGTGCAAGCGCATGATGATATCGGGGTCACGCAGGAGCACGCTCCCCAACTGGACGGCACAGGCGCCAGCCTCGCGCACCGCGCGCGCGCTGGCGTCGTCGTTGATGCCACCACAGGCAATCACTGGAATTGGCGTCGTGGGGATGATGCTTTGGCAGGCATAGAGCGTCAGTGGAAAGAGCGCAGGACTGAGGTACCGCCCATCGGCCACATGTGCTGCCCCGCACAACGTGATGGCATCCACCTGGTGTGTATTGCACTGCTGTACGAGGGGGATGAGCAGACTCGGATGGGCCAGGGGTAATTTGACGATAAGTGGCAACGAACACGCACTGCGCACACGGGCAAGTAGCTCGTTGAGGTCGGTTTGTTGCGGTGCAATACTCAGCTCGAACGCTGCAATCCCTTCGACTTGATCGAGATCACGTACCGCCTGATGGAGATGCGCATCGTCGCCAGCGAGTGACACGATGACGGGGATATCCCACTGGGCCCAGACGGGGGTGGCGCGCCGCCCGACCCATTGTACGCCGGGATCGTGCCATGGCTCGCCCACCCATAATCCTCCCCGATATTCGTGCATGCGATTCGGTCCATCGGGAGTGCGCCCGGCATGGGTCACACTGGGTGTAACGAGTGCAGCAGGCGCAACACGTTGGATTGTACTCGCCGTGTGCACCCCATATCCGAGTGCGCCAGCCGCTGCCATGTAGGGGTGGGTGAGGGTGAGGGCAAATGGACTGTGTGGTGCAATGGTAATCATCACGGTTAATCTTATAGTGTAGATGCGATTGCATATTGGCAGCGGGCACGGCGTGTTGCATGCAGTCAGCCGTGTATAATACAAGCGAGACGTTCCGGCACGGCCATGCGCCGTGTCGCACTTGTATGATCAACGAAAGAAATCACGCCATGCCCACAGTATACCGTGTTTTGTTGGTTGGATTTGGCGCCGCCGGTCAGGGATTCGCCCAAATCATACGCGACCATGGTGCGCGTATTGCGGCCAGCACTGGCGCCGACATCCGCATCGTGGGAGTTGCAACTGCCCGCCGTGGCAGTGCCTATGCTGCCGATGGTATCAATGCTGGAGCGTTGCTCGATGCAATTGCACAGGGCTCACTGACGGCGTTGCCACAGGCCGTGAGCGACGATGCGCTGACGATGATCCAGACGCGGGCCGCCGATGTGCTTGTCGAGCTCAGCCCGACCAATCTCGCTACCGCCGAGCCCGCCACTAGTCATATTCGCACCGCACTTCAGCGTGGGGTGCACGTGATTACCGCCAACAAGGGACCGGCAGCGCTCTTCCTCAAGGAATTGCGTGCACTCGCTGCCAGCAAGGGGCTGTTCCTGGGTATCGAGGGGACTGTCATGGCAGGGACGCCCTCGTTGCGCCTCGGTTGGAGTAGTCTGCAGGGGTGCGATGTGCGCATGGTGCGTGGCATCGTCAATGGCACCACCAACTATATTTTGACGCAAATGGAGCAGGGGCTCGACTACGATGCGGCCTTGGCCGATGCCCAGCGTCTCGGCTACGCCGAAGCCGACCCAACCGGTGATGTAGAAGGACACGATGCTGCCGGCAAGGCTGCGATTCTGGCCAATGTACTGATGAACGCCGGTCTGCGCCCGAGTGACGTGGCCTGCAAGGGGATTACACAGATTAGTGCAGCCGATGTCGCGGCCGCCCAAGCCGCCGGCGAACGCTGGAAGCTCATCGCCGAAGTCACACGCACGCCACACGGCGTGACGGCCTCGGTGCAACCGATGCGCCTGCCGGTGACGCACCCGCTGGCGGGGGTGGCTGGTGCCACCAACGCACTGACCTATACCACCGACCTACTGGGCGATGTGACCGTCATCGGGGCGGGTGCGGGTGGGGTAGCTACGGGGTTTGCGGTGGTTGGCGATCTGTTGGCGCTGCACCGCGGCGAGCGCGAGCGCGCCGGATAAGCGCAATCGTTGCCACTGTCGGAATGACTATCAAGATGGGCCACAGGAATATGAGGTGGTAGCTGATACTCAGCGTGTACGTAATCCCACTGGTAATCAGCAGGCTAAAGAAAAAAATGGTCAGTGCTGGTTCGATTTCGTGGCGCTTCAACATCGTACAAGACTCCTCGTGGCTCCCGTCTCTGTGTGTAAGTATACAATGAGCCGGCGCACGGTGTGACATGGTCGCATCTGCGCCGCTCCCGTACAAGAGTGATGCCATGCAACCGTTTGCCCCTGACATGGTACGTGACCATACCCGCTTTGCGGGCCGCTGGAGCGAAATCCAACACATCTGCACGGCCCTCGACCGCCGTAGCCCGACACTGGTCACTGGTCCACGCCAGAGCGGCCGCTCGTCGTTGCTCTATCACGTGGTACATGCGGCCCCAGCCCTCTTTGATCAGCCGACCATGCAGTCGTACTACATTGACCTGCATGATTGCGCAGACATTGATACGTTGCGTACGACCATTGCAACTGCCTTTCAGCAACACCCCACACGTTGGCAGATGCACCTGGCCGACCTCGTGGCTGCTCCGCTGCTTGCGTTTGACAACAGTGATACACCACAGCTCGCAGATACGATAGATGTCTGGTGGCTAGAATTATTGCCACTGGTGCGCGATGGTCGGTTGCGGGTGTTGGCATCCGCCGTGGCTATTCCCCCAACGCTGATGCCGTGGCAGCCGGTACCCATGCACCGCGTGGATGGGGCCATGCTCGATGATGTGGTAAGTGCCCAGCTTGGTGATGATGCGCCACGCCTGTTGCGCCCTGACCACACGTGGATGCTCCAGCACAGCCGTGGGCATATCGGCGTGCTGATGGCCTATTTACGCGCGTGGCATCAGGCGCGTGCTGTGCCTGGGCGTGATTGGCGGACACAGGTTGCACAGATTCCGGTCACCGATGCCGCCTTGGCGTCACCACAGGTTGCCACCGCACTGGCCAGCGAGTGGTACGTGAGTGACGAGTCCAGTGACACCCGTGTATCGCCCACTGATGCGCGTGATGATGTGGTGGTACCAGCGCAAGCAGTCACATTCGAAGTGCCAGGGATTTTGTGGGTGATTGCACTGATTGGGTTATTGGTATTGGTCTGGCAGTGGTGGCAAGGAGGGCTGTGATGCGCATCCTCTGGCTCGACGCCTTTCATGCAGGCTCACATCGTGCGGTTTCACAGGGATACGCCACGCACAGCGCCGCTCAGGTGACGGTGCTGGGTCTGCCCCATGACGGTGGCTGGCGCTGGCGTATGCGAGGTGCGGCAGTCACGTTTGCACGCATGGTGCGTGCACGCTGGAGTGGTCAGCTGCGTCAGCACTTCGATGTAATGGTGGCCACCGACATGCTCGACGTGGCGACATTCCTGGCGCTGACACGTGACATCATGTCAGGTGTGCCTGTGGCTATCTATATGCACGAAAATCAGCTGACCTACCCGCTCCCTGCGGGGCGCAAACTCGATCTCACCTGGCCGTGGCTCAACTACACGGGGATGCTGGCGGCGGATGCAGTGCTGTTCAACTCGGATTTCCACCGGCAAGCGCTCCTCGCCGCCCTGCCCGGCTTGCCACGGCGCTTCCACGACTACCACGAGCTCGATGCAGTGGCGAGTATTGCGCCCAAAACGCACGTCCTGCATCCGGGGATTGATTTACGCCGCTTTGATGGTGCCGCCGTAGCGCACCCTGGCGGCGCCCCTGTGGTGTTGTGGAATAGTCGCTGGGATTACGATAAACAGCCGCTGCATTTTTTTACCAGTATGGCACAGATGATGCACCAGGGAATCCCGCTGCAACTCATTGTGGTGGGAGAATACGTGGACCCGGGTAACGACGACTTTGCGCGTATGCGCGAGGTGCTGGCACCGATTACGCGCCACTGGGGGTATGTGCCCGATGCGGCGCACTACCGTGATTTGTTGCATCAGGCCGATGTGGTGGTGAGTGCGGCCATCCAAGAATTCTTTGGGATTGCGGTCATCGAGGCCACGTACACGGGAGCAGTGCCGCTGTTGCCCAAGCGCCTGGCCTACCCCGAACTCTTACCGGCACCCTACCATGATTTGTTGCTGTATGCTGATGATGCACACCTTGTGCCGGCGCTGACGCGTCTGTTGGCACAACTCGACACCATAGACCGTAGCGCATTGCAGCGCTGGGCCACACAGTTCGATTGGGCGCAGCTGGCGCCGCAGTACGATGCACTATTTGCGCGGATTGCTGGGCGCCTGTAGGCGTTGGATGACCTTGATGGCCTCGCGGCAAATGGCCTGCAAGAGCATAATTTCGCGGCCGTTGGGTTGGGCGCGGTGGGTCATGCTGCGCAGCGAGCGCATTTTGGCGTGGGCACTAGGGCTCTTGAAGAAATCAATCTGGCGCAGGGCGAGTTCGAGCGTCTGTAGAAACTCTTCGATGCGCGCACTACTCGCTGGTGGGTAGGTGATGCGCGTTGATTCACGCACAGGTGGCGCCACCATGTGCAGCTCGTAGCAGACGAGTAACACGGCTTGGGCCAAGTTGAGCGACGCATATGCAGGATCCGTGGTAATCGTGATAAATTGGTGGCACAAATCGAGTTCAGCCTGCTGTAGTCCGTTGTCTTCGGGGCCAAAGACGAGTGCCACACGCTGGCCGTGAGCCGCTTTGTGGGCGATGGCCGGCATGGCGGTGCGGATATCGTCGGGAGGGAGGGGTGTATCGCGGATGCGCGCAGTAGTGCCCACCACCCAGTGCATGTCGTGTAGGGCGGCAGCCAGCGTGTCGTAGACGGTGATGCGTGACACCACGTCTTCGCTGCGATGGGCCACTTGCTCGATAAGTTCGGGGGCATATTCACGCGGGGCGACCAGGCGCAACTGGCGTAGTCCCATGTTTTTCATGGCACGCACACTCGACGCAATATTGACTTGGCGCATGGGGTGGTGCAAGACCACGGTAATCGCATCACGATATGTACTCATAGCGTTAGTATAAACGGTGCACCTGCACTCGGCAACACGCAGTACATATACCCGTTACAATAGGGATGGATGCGCAACAACAAGGACATGACCATCATGGATTGGCGACAGACTGCACCGAGTGCACGACATGTATATATTCATATTCCGTTTTGTCATCGGCGCTGTGCCTACTGCGATTTCAACACGTATGCCAACATGGAAGACCGCATGGCGGCCTATACCGCTGCCTTGTGCAACGAATTACATGCCTTGCCGCCCATGCCCACGGTGACCGCACCGGCTACACCGCATCCACTCATGCGTGCCGATTTACCACCGACCATCTTTTTGGGTGGGGGGACGCCGAGCATGTTGCCCATTGACCAAATGGCGCAGATTCTGCAGGCCACAGACCGGGTGATTCCCCTGCAGGGCGCCGAAGTCACCGTGGAGTGCAATCCGGGGACGGTGCTGGGGCGCGACTATCTGCGCGACCTACGTAGCCTGGGGGTGAATCGCATCAGTATGGGCGTCCAAAGTCTCAGTGACCCGATGTTGCGCATGCTGGGGCGCATTCATACGGCAGATGAAGCACGAGCCAGCTACGAGGATGCCATGCGCGTCGGCTTTGATTCCGTCAATCTCGACTTCATCTTTGGCCTGCCCGGGCAAACGCTAGCCGATTGGCAACAGACGCTGCACGAGGCTGTGACCTGGGACGTCGATCATTTCGCCATTTATTCGCTCATCCTCGAAGAAAGCACACCCCTCTACGCCCAAGTCATGGGCGGGCGCTGGAGTGTGCCCGACGACGATGTGACAGGACAGATGTACGCCTACACGATGGACTACCTGGCCGATCGTGGCTACAATCAGTACGAAATTTCGAACTGGGCGCGTGGTACGAGTGGCGTGGGTGGTTTGCCGCGCCATGCCGGCCTGCACAACGTGGCCTACTGGCTCAATGCCGACTATCATGCCGCTGGTGCCGGCGCACACGGGCATGTGGCCGGCCGGCGCTACGTGGTGGCGTTGGGAGTTGACGACTATATTGCCCGTGCCGGCACCCAGCAATCGCCACTCCGCGAGACGACGGAGCTCGCTGATAGTGACCTGTTGGCCGAAACGATGATGATGGGCTTGCGCCTCAATGCGGGGATTAGCTTTGCCCATATCCACGACCGCTGTGGTGTTGATGTGCGTCAGGTACATGCGGCTGCCATTGCCCAGGCGACCAGCCAAGGCTTGCTCGTAGTTGATGATGTCGGCTTGCGCTTGACAGCGCAAGGACGCATGTTCGGTAATCAGGTCTTTCAGCTGTTTGTATAGACCACGTTCTTGTGTGGTATGAAAAGGAGCACCGGTGTACGATTTTCTTGCGGCATCCTACGACATTGTGCCGGCATCGTTGCAACCTGCCGCCCGTGGCCTCGTGGCGGAAACCTTTACCGCGCACAATAGTCTGCAGCAGCACCTTTTCATCAAAATCACGCGCAAACCATTCTTTAAATGTCGTTTGCCCCAGAGTGCCCCCGCCCACGCCGCACTTGCTGCCGTGGTGGGACCGCTGGTCAATCAACCGGTGCCGACGCGTAGTGGGGCCTGGGTGGCGAGCCACGGCGATGCCCTGGTGACGGTGAGTCGCTACGTGGATGCCCCCAACCGCGAAGACTACGACATCGCCACCTTTGCCACGGCCATCGCGACCATTCATCAGGCGACGCCACGCATCCAGGTGCCCATGGCACGGGTGACGCGCTTCGAGCATGATGCCGTGTTGACGCAGCTGATGAATCGCGCCTATGGCGGCGGGACGGCGCACTGGCAATATGATTTGTGGGAGGGACTCGGCCATCGCCGCGACCAGTTCGAAGGCTATTACGAGCGCCTGTGTGCACTGCAACGTGCCTATTCCCAGCACGCCAATCATCCGTGGGTGGTGACGCACGGCGATGCGGGGGGCAACGTCATCAACAACACGCCATATGACCTGACCATCGTCGACTGGGATTACACGGCACTGGCGCACCCTGAGCGTGATTTGTGGGTCTTTCAGCATGACCGCATCTTTCTCGATGCCTACGCCCACGCGACGGGCGGCTATCGCCCCGACCCGTACCATCTGCTTTTAGCCGCATACCGCCAGTTTTTTGACTATGTGGTCTTCATTTTGAGTGACATGTTTTTGCAGCCGCCTGACGTTGACCGCACGCCGATGATTGCCAATCTGATGAGTTTGTGTGATGGTTGGATTACACCGCATCTGCGCTAAATGGTGGAGTGCGCTACAATGGAATGAGCAGATTGCCATGAGAGGATTGTTGCATGTCATCCATCGTCCTAAAGCCGGGTCGTGAGCGCGCCATTCGCAACCGTCATCCGTGGATTTTTTCGGGGGCGATTGCCCAGAGTGCACCACCACATGCCGACGAAGTTGACGTCTACAGTGATGACGGACAGTGGCAGGCGCGTGCCCTGTGGAGTGCACATTCGCAGATTCGGGCGCGTATTTTGACGTGGCATCCCGAAGCCCGCATTGATACGCTCTTTTTCCATCAACGCATATGTCAGGCACTCGAACTTCGTATGCGCTTACCCGCCTATACCGATGCCAACGCCATGCGCATCGTCCACGGTGAATCCGACGGAATCCCCGGCTTGATCGTGGATCGCTACGGCGACTACGTGGTGGTTCAGCTCTTGTCAATGGGGGTTGATCGGCGTCGGCAAATGATTGTTGATGTGCTCGTTGATGTGTTGCGCCCCACAGGTATCATTGACCGCAGCGATGACGACATGCGTGCCCTTGAGGGGCTGGCACCAAGTGCTGGGGTCTTGTGGGGGAGTGCGCCCGGTGCACCTATTACGGTCACGCATCCGACAGGATTGCGCGAGACGGTGGATTTGACGGGTGGTCAAAAGACGGGCGGCTATCTCGACCAAGTGCTCAATCGTGTGTCACTGGCAGCGTATGCCGAAGGTGCTGACGTGTTGGACTGTTTCTGCTACAACGGCGGATTCAGTGTGGCATTGGCTCGTGGTGGCGCGGCATCAGTGGTGGCCGTGGATAGCAGTGCCCCAGCCTTGGCCGCATTGCAACACGATATGGCGCTCAATGCAGTCCAGACGACGCCCCACGAAATCGTGGAAGCTGACGTATTCAAGTTGTTGCGCGTCTACCGCGACCAAGAGCGCCGCTTTGACATGATTGTGCTCGATCCACCCAAATTTGCGCATTCGCAGGCACAAGTAGAGCGTGCCACGCACGGGTATAAGGATATCAATCTGCTGGCCCTTAAACTATTGCGACCGGGTGGAATTCTGGCGACGTATTCGTGTTCGGGGTTGGTGTCGGCCGATTTGTTTCAAAAGGTCATCTTTGGGGCGGCGCTTGACGCACAGCGTGATGTGCAGATTATCGAGCGGCATACGCAGTCACCCGATCATCCGGTGCTGTTGAGTTTTCCCGAGGGTGAATACCTCAAAGGATTGGTGTGTCGTGTCTGGTGATGTGTTGTCGTTGCCGTTGTTTCCCTTGCCGTTGGTCTTGATGCCCAATGCGCCCCTCACGTTGCATGTCTTCGAAGCGCGCTATCGTGCCATGATTGCAGCGTGTGTGGCACAGCGTAGCACGTTTGCGGTGGTGCTGGTGCAACATAGTGCCACCCACAGCGCGGATCTGGTGACTATGCAGCAGATGCGTGACTACCTGGCCGAGTTCCCAGATGATGGCGACGACGAATACCCGGAATACTTGCCCCACCTGATTGCCACAGAGGCAATCATTGACGAACATGTGCGCTTCGACGATGGGCGCTACGGATTACAGTGCCATGGTGGCCGGCGCATCCAGATTACCGGACTCACCCAGCGTGCGCCGTATTTGGTGGCTACTGCCCGCAGTATCCCCGATACACATACTCCTGCCGCCAAAGCGGCCGCATTCGCGTTGCGCCAGATGCACGAACGCTACTGGCGAGCCATGCAGCGTGCTAGTCAGCAACCCGCAGATGCGCCCACCCTGGTCGAAGATGATATTGCACTGAGTTGGCAACTCGCGCAATTGATGCAGGTGGACAACGAACGCAAACAACTCTGGTTGGAAAGTAGTGCCGCTCAGCGCTTGCGGAGCATGATTATCGCATTGCGTGCCGAACGCAATACCCTCCCCCTGGTTGCGCCTCCGACGCCGTTTCGTGTGCCGTGGAGTTGGAACTAATGATTGTGGCCATTGGCACGGCATCACTGCATTTACCCGTCGTGTTTTCATTGAAAGAAAAACGTTCCGTCGTCAAATCGCTGACGGAGCGCATCAAAGCGCGCTACAACGTGGCGGTGGCCGAAGTCGGCGACCACGACATCCATGGTCGCACCACGCTCGGATTTGCGGCTGTGTCAACGCGTGCCGACCACGCCCAACACCAAATCGAGGCCGTCTTTCGTTTTATCGAAGAGACGCGCCCCGATTTAGTATGGTTGGACAGCGATATTGAGATTGTGTAGTGGTCGCTACACGATCATCTTTTTGAAGCCTTCGGCAGCGGCGAACCCGTGCGGGGCACCTACTTCAGCGGCCCGGTTGCGTACACGTTCTTCCCAGCCGTTGGCGTTGTCGAGCTGGGTGTGGTGTTCGCGTAGCGAGGCGATTTTGGTGTCGAGCGTGCTGGTAATGTCTTCGAAGTGGTCGGGTTGTTCGGCCGCCCACAAGTAGAGTGTCTCGGGGCGCCACAGGTCAATGCCGACCTGCATCATGCCAGGCACAAACAGGTGGTCGCGGGCAGACACCAAGCCGTCAATGACGGCAAAGCCGACAGCACGGTGGTCGGGATGCCACATGTACTGCTTCCACGGGTCGTGGCTAAAGACCAGATTGGGCTTGAGCACGCGGATATAGAGTGCCATTTCGAGGCGCAGGGCGGCAGATGCTTCGAGCTCGCCGTCGTTGTAGCGTAGATGAATGGCACGCGTGTTGCCGCCGAGCACATCGAGCGCCTTGCGTTGCTCGATTTCACGGGCAGCCGACAAATCAAATGGGCTAAGGGTACGGTCGTGGGTACCTTTGTTGCCGTTGGTAACGACGATATAGGTGACTTCCCATCCCTCACGGGCGAGGCGTGCCAACGTACCACCGGCACCGAATTCGGCATCGTCGGGGTGGGCACCAATGGCGAGGGCGCGTTTGGCTTCGGTCATGGATAATGTTCCTTTAGCGTACCATCATCGGCATGACAATGTGGATATATCCATCAACGCCAACTGGGCGAAAGACGGCAGGGTTTTGCTCGGTTTTCGTCTCGATGGATACTTGGGCCGTTTTAATGGCATTGATGGCATCCTGCAGATATTTGACGTTGAGGGCAATCTTGTTGCCTTCACCGCTGATGCTGCCATCCACGACACCACTGTTGTTGCCCACTTCGGCTGCATTGGCCGCAATGTGGATGCGCCCAGGGCCGTTATCGTTGCCGGGCTCGATGGTCAAGCGTACGATGCTCGCTGAGGCACTTGCAAAGAGCGAGGCGATTTTGACGGCTTTGGCCAGCTCGGCGGTATCAACCACAGTGCGTGTGCTGCTATCGTGGGGGATGACACGCTCGATGTCGGGGTATTTGCCTTCGATAACACGAGTCACCAGATCAATATCTTCGGTGTGGAAGAGTACCTGTCCGCCACCAGCAGTGATGGTCATGGCCACGTGGCCCTCGCTACCGGCAATGATGCGTGAAAGCTCTGTCAATGCCCGGGCGGGGATGATGATTTCGACGGCTTCTTTGACGGGGGTTGCCAGCTGAATGGCACGTTGTGCCAACCGGAACCCGTCTGCTGATGCCAACGTGCACTGGTTGTCGCGCAAGCGCACCAACACACCCGTCAACACGGGGCGTGAATCGTCGGTGGCAGCAGCAAAAGCGATTTGGTCAATCGCCTCGCGTAGTATTTCGCAGGCAAAGACGGCAATCGGTTCGCGCTCGTCGAGCGTTGGCAAAGCCGGGAATTCTTCGGCGTCAATGCCGTTGATGTTGTTTTCGTAGCGGGCACATGAGACCTTGACACTTTGTGACGCAGAATCAAGCTCGAGCACGATGCGGTCGTTGGGCAGACTCCCTACCAGGTCACTCATCAACTTGGCGGGGATGGTGACTGCACCTTCGCGGTCAATCTTGGAGCCAATCCAGCAGGTGATGCCCAATTCGAGGTTGGTGGCGGCTAGTTTCAGCCGACCGTTGTCCGTGGCCAACAAAATGTTGGCAAGGACCGGCAACGTGCTTTTGCCGGCAACTGCATGCCCGACAATGGAAAGACCACGTTTGAGATTCTCTTGCAGACAGGTGAGCTTCATGCGTCAGCTCCTTAATGACAGTTGAAATATAGTCTATTATACCATGCTCATGGTGTCGTCAATGCATCAGCTTTTGTATGCATGCAGGTGGTGTACAGCGGAGTCATACCTGATAGTACAATGGTGCATCGCATATACAATAGACGTATCGTGGTTCTCCAGAATGGGAGTGGGATGATGCAGCGTTTTGCAAACAAAGTTGCCTTGATTAGTGGGGCAACGAGTGGCATCGGGCGGGTAACCGCCCAGCGAATGCTAGACGAAGGTGGCACCGTCGTTTTTTGTGGCTTTGACGATGCGGTTGCAACTGCGATGGTGGCTGCCAGCCATGGCCGGGCACATTACGTGAATGTTGACCTGGCAGATGCACATGCGCCGAGCCAATTCGTGGATGCGGCTATTGCTGCGGTGGGGCGCATTGATATCATCATCAACAATGCGGCTTCGGTGGCACGGAGCACCCTCGAAACTACCGATGCCCTTTTTTTTGATCGCATGATGGCCATCAATGTACGCGCACCCATGCTGATTATCCGCCAGGCGTTGCCCTACTTACGAGCAAATCCACGGGGCGCAGTGGTGCTCAATATTGGCTCGTTGAATGCGTATGTGGGAGCACCCAATTTGCTCGCCTATGCGACGAGTAAAGGCGCATTGGTCACCATGTCGCGCAATCTCGCTGCGGCGCACCGTGCCGAAGGCATCCGTGTGCAGGTGCTCAATGTGGGCTGGACCCACAGCGACGGCGAACACCAGTTACAGGTGCGCCTGGGTAATGGTGAAGACTGGGCTGTACGTGCCGGCCAAACTCGCCCCACAGGCAAACTCCTTGATCCCCATGATATTGCCAGTGCGATTCTCTTTTTTGCCAGTGACGATGCGGCGCCATTTTCTGGGGCGGTCATTGATCTCGAGCAGATGCCGATTCGCTAGAAAGGTCCCAACTATGCCCGATTCCGCCCATCCTGCGTCGAGTGTGACGCGTACGTTGCGTGCCGCCCTCAAAATCGGTGAAGACTATGTGACCATCGAAGAAAGCATCACGTTGGCCAGTGATGCCAGTGATGCCGATATCCAAGCCGCAGTCGCCTTTGGGTGGCGCGTCTACACGCAACAACGCGAAGCGGTCGAAGCACAAATCAGCGAATTACGTGACGCCTATGGGAGCGATAGAGAACGCGCCGTACTGCCGTCGCAACTGCGCACCATTGATAATCTGCAACGCGTATTGGGCTGGGATGCAGCACAACTTGCCACCTATCTAACAGAGCGCCGCCTCGATATCACGCAACTCACACGTCGCCAAGCATCCACGCTCATCGAACATCTGCGCAAACTGTTCGATGAACAACAGCGGGACGAAGGCCCCATCAACAAGGGGCAATACGACATGATTCAGCGTGTGGCGACGAGTAGTCAAATCGATATTGCGGAGGCGATTCGTCACCATCTCAATATTGACGTACCATTAGCCGAACTTACCTACGGCGAGGCCACACAGCTATTGGCACTCCTGCGCAACGAGCGTCCACGACCGCGTAAATAGTGTGCGTACCTTTTTGCAACCGTAGAGCGGTGGTAGAGTGTCTTTCGCATCTGTGAAAGATACGACATCAGCAAAGAGGAGGTATGAGATGCGTTCAATTCGTGGCACACTCAATCGGATCGAAATGATCGGCTGGCTGGGACAAAACCCGGAAATCAAGGCGGTAGGCAAGGATGGTAAGGTCTGCACGTTTAGCGTCGGCACCAAGCGTATGGCCGGTCGCAGCAACGGCGAACCACAGTACGAGACGGAATGGTTGAACGTGGAGGCATGGGATCGCTTGGCCGAACGCTGCGACAAGGCATTGCGCCAGGGGAGCCGCGTATTGGTTACCGGTTCGGTGGTGACGCGCTCGTGGGAAGACAAAGAATCCGGCAAGCGCATGTACCGCACTACCGTCCGTGCCAGCGACTGCATCTTTTTGTCAGCGCATGACGCAGACGACAGCGATGACGGCGACGACACCGACGCGTAATTGCCACAAGCCACAACGCACATCCCCCCACCACCGCAATGTGATGGGGGGATTGTGTGTGTGTGTCGTCTACTGGAGGCCGAGTTTTTTGTCGAGTCTGCGTTCGCTGTCGAGCCGTTCGAGCTCGTAGTTGTTGAGGTCTACAAACTGCATGGCAGCCACTAATTCGGGGTGAACCGCATGAATGGCGTGATAGATCTGTTGTGCTACGGCGCGATAGGTGGGGTGTCCTTGTGGGCTCGAGCGCAGTTCACACAAATGGTAGGCTTCACGCAGGTTGAGCGTCACACTCCAGCGCATCAGGCATGCCATCGGTACCGCATATTGGCTGGCTTCACCGACATCTGCGTAGCATTGCCGTACAAATGCACTGGCATGCTCGATGGCCGCGCAGTATGCGCCATCGAGCCCAGCGTCGCGTAGTTCGGCTGGCACCATGTAGCCCAAATCCACGCCAAAGGGTTGGCGCGTTTGTGTGAGCATGCGATGGCGTTGCAAGTCGCGATACGCGCCAATGTCCGCAATAATGTCGAACGTGTAGTAGGTTTCTTCAAAGGCCCGTCCTGGTTTGTGGAAGCGCACACTCCGCTCCCCGGCAGCCATGGTGATGATGGCCACACGGGCATCGTGTGGGAGCTGAGTCACATGTGCCACGACGTCGGCCAATGGGAGCGTGGTATGCGGGTATAGAGCAGCACTCGCCACTCGTATCATGGCATCTGTGTCGTATGCGACCAATGTGACCTGGGGTGTTGCATCTGTTGCTGCGGGTTTGGCGAGGGTGCTGGCCGCAGTGGCTAGATTCTGGCGTATTCCTGCCAGGTAGTTGCGCATGGCGGTACCACGTGGTGTTTTGGCACGTTTCACAAAAGACGGGATGAGCTGGTCGAGTGCCTGTTGGAGGTGGTCGCTGACCTGGTGTAGTTCGGCGAGATCGTGTGAACCGAGCCGGGTAATCAGGTATTCAAAGGCGCGACCGTTGGCAAAGACCCCCACATTGGTACGCGTCGCCATCGGCAATAGCCCACGGAGTAGGTCAAATGCCTTGGCACGGGTGGCCGAATTGTAGGCCCGCTCACTCGTTTGCGCATCTCGGGGGGTGCGGGCACGTACCCAGGTAATGGTTGGTTCGAGGAGCTGCACGTAGGTGTCAAACAACCCATCCATGGCGGCTTCGTAGGCCGATGCCCAGCGCGATTGCATGATGCGTTGCTCACGCACGTAGCGGTACTGCCCATTGATTTTCTGACTGAAATTCACGTAGCGCGTGGATTTTTCGAGTGGACTGAGTCCAATGCGGGCATCCTCGATGAGTTTGGCTGCCACATTGCTGATCTCTTCACAGGCAACATGGGCTCCCCCCAGTTCGGCCACGGAATCATCGCCGTATCCGACGAGGACGCGGTCATAGAACGCTTCTGCTTGGCTTACCGCCACCAGCTGTTCCATGCCCGCAGATTGCACATTTGCCACGAGTGCTGCAAAACCGGATTCGGGCAGATTGATAAATTCGTCGAGCAGGATGCGGCGGATACTTTTTTCACTGCGACTATAGCGCGAAAAAAGTGCCCCTTTGACGACTTCGGGGAGGTTGCGCAACCCGAAGATGGGTGCGTCGAGATCGGTCACAAATGGTGCAAGTACGGCGCGTTCCTCGGCGCTGAATTCATTGCTGGATGGCGTGCTCATCTCTCCTCCTACAAAATCTGGTCGTCGTCTACTGCCGGGTGGGGAATGACGAGGAGCTGATCAACCTGGGGATGCCGGATGATGGACGTGGCACCACTCGGCCATTGAATGGTGAGTTCATCTATGCTGGTGTGCGTGCCCAAGCCAAAATGTGCCACTGGCTCCATTTGGCACAAATACCCACTGCCGCCATCAATCACACGGGCCACCTTCTTCCGCGCATAACTAATCGTTACCAAGGCTCCACGTGCTGGTGCCCCTGCGCGTGTTAATGGGCGTACACGTAACCAGTGATTGGTGTTGGCAGGCACCTGATAAAAACTCAACGGTTGTGGTGCTGTTTCGCCGTGTGCAATGAGTAACTCGAGGCGACCATCACCATCAATGTCTGCAATGGCAGCCCCTGTGCCCAGTCCGTCTGCTTCACGTGCGTCACCGATGTCGAGCTCGACCCACTCGAAGTTGCGTCGCCCAAATAGGCGATTTTCACTGCCAAACACATTGAAGAAAATCTCCGGATTCCCGTCATTGTCGAAATCAGCGGCAATTACGGTGCGCACGCGCCCAGGGGTGGCCAAGACATGCGGTGCATAATCGAAAAACGACGTTTCAGGTGTGCGCATCCACAGCCGATGTGGTCCCTCCCAGTTGGCACAGACCAGATCGAGTGCGCCGTCGTCGTTGGCATCAAAGAGAGCCACACCACGACCGTGCTGGTGCCTGTCAGCAATACCCATGCTGACCGCAACATCATGGAATGTGCCATCGCTGTTGCTCCGGAAGAGCAGGTTGGCACCACGTTCGTTGATGGCTACGATATCTACGTCATTGCCAAAGAGTGGCGCCGCACACAGGGCACGCGCTCCTACCGCATAATTGACCCCCGCGCCCCGGGCATTTTCACAGAGTTGCCATTGCCCGTCGAGCTCGTAGACGCGCATCAGGGCACCGTAATTGGCCACCACAAACGAATACCGGCCAAATCCGTGACGATCCACGGCCACCACCGATTTTCCCGTGTTGCGATTCGCAATTAGCTGTGTTTCTGGCTGGTCAAATAAATCAACACGCTGACCTCCGTGTAGCGCAAAGAGCCGATCGTTGGCCTGTGTGTTGGTTGCAAATGGGTCGTTGTTGACCACATAGATCTCTTCGATACCGTCACCGTCTATGTCTGCGGCTGCCACGCCGATGGATAGTCGTTGCTGATCGGCAAAGACCGCATCTGCTGTATCGAGCAAGCCACGTCCGTTCCATTTCAAGGCTAAATTGGCATAGCCGAATCCAGTCACCACAAATTCGAATTGCCCGTCACCATCAATGTCACATACCGCTACACCATAACTGAGGCGGTCGTCATTCTGGAACAGCAAATCATGACGCGCAATAAACATGGTACTCCCCCCCACCCATTACAACACTCCAGTGTAGCATGTGCAACTACTATGCAAAGTAGTAGATGACACACTGGTGGTGCGAGTAGTGTGGTGTCATGTGGCTCACGCCGTATCAATCAGCTGATGTGCGTAGAGTTTGGCATACACACCCTGCTGTTGGATGAGTTGCTCATGGGTGCCGTCTTCGACAATCAGCCCTTTTTGCACCACGAGGATACGATCCGCGCTCCGCACGGTGGCGAGGCGGTGTGCAATGATAATACTGGTTCGCCCCTTGAAGAGGCGTTCGAGCGCTTCCTGGACGAGAGATTCGGTAGTCGTATCAATACTGCTCGTGGCTTCATCGAGGATCAATATTCCGTGTGGTTGCAAGGCGATTGCACGTGCCAGGGCAAGGAGTTGGCGTTCTCCGGCGGATAGATTCGCCCCGTTGGGTGTTACTGGGGCTGCATATTGGGCAGGGAGCCGCTCGATAAAAGGCGCTGCGTTGGCGGTGTGTGCGGCGGCCACAATCGTCTGTTGTGCCACCTGTTCACGGTACAAGCGCACATTAAACGTTATATCTCCCATAAACGTGACTGGATCTTGGGGAATAACGGAGACGAGTCCGCGCAGTGCGGTTGGCTCCATCTGACGAATATCAATGCCATCGAGCAAAATACGTCCCTGTTGTGGATCATACCAGCGGGCGAGGAGCCCAATCAGGCTCGATTTGCCAGCGCCAGTTGGCCCGACGATGGCCACACGTTGCCCAGCGGGGATATGCAGCGTGATGCCACGCAGGACGGGCTGGTCGGTCACATAGTGGAAGTGGACATTCTCGAGTCGCACGTCGCCACGGAACGGGGTTACCGGTGTGGTGGGGTGTGTGGGTGCCTGGATGAGCGACTCTTCTTCGAGGGTACGTTGGATGCGATCTGCGGCACCAAAGGCAATTTGTACGGCGTTGTACTGTTCGGAAAGGCGAAGTACTGGCTGGAAAGCGCGATCTGCGTATTGAATAAACGCCACCAGCATGCCGAGTGTGGCCCAGCCGGCTAATACCCCCTGCCCACCACCATACAACAGCAACGCCAATCCGATGGCAGCCAGGTATTCTTGTACCATCAAAAAGAGCGCACTATGGCGTCGGAGCACGATGAGCGCATGGCGATAGCCATTATTGAGGGCATCGAAGCGTAGCGTGCTTGCGGCTTGTGCACCAAAGACTTGGAGTACGGGGATGCCTTGGAGCTGTTCGTTGAGGTAGGCACTGACTTTGGCCAAGGCGGTACGTTCACCAGTTGATGAACTACGCACGCGTGCCGAAAAATAGCCGGTGACCCATACGAGGGCTGGCAAGACAACGAGTACCAGCAACGCCAGGCGCCAGTTGATGCTAAACATGACGATAGTGGTTACCACCAGTGTGGCGGCTTCGGTGATAATCGTGACGGCACTCGTGGAGAGCAGGGCGCTCAGTGTGTCTATGTCACTCGTCAAGCGCGTCACCAAATCGCCTACTGGATTGCGATGAAAGAAGGCTTGATCTTGGGACATGATGCGCTTGAAGAGGTCGGTGCGCAGATCGGCGAGGGCACGTTGCCCGGCCTGTTGCAAAAAATAGCTGTAGATGTACTGAATGATAAACATCAGGACGGCTGTGCCACCATATAGCAGGGTAATGGTCCACAACCCCTCGGTATTTCCATTGGCGATTGGTCCGTCAATGGCCCATTGGAGCAACGCTGGTGGTACTACATTTAATCCGGCAGTGATACACAGCAACACGAGTGCTATGGCAAACGGACGCCAGTGTGGCCGGACGGCAGTCAACATCAGTTTAAACAGAATACTGTCTGGGCGGGCCTGTACCGCAGAATCACTCATGACGATCTACCATGTTATGAGAATGTTAACTATAGTATAAGTCAGATTGCACATTGAAAGTGACACAGATTGCACACGCGATATCAGCGAGGTGTTATCGCACTGTAATACGACACACTTTCGTAGTTCTATCGAGTTATGGTACGATAAATCATCATACTCCGATACGTGAGGTTTGGATGGCTAGTTCAAAAGTTGTTGCCATGCCAGCACGATATAGCATTGTAGAGCAACATGATGCTGCGTTGTGGGTCGTAGACCAAGAACCATGGCGGCGCTGTTGGATGTGTGATAGTCGCCTCGGCGAACACGGCGATGACTATTGTGGCGCGTGCGGAGCCCGTTTTTCACCGCGCCGTTATCGAGCCGAACTCCACCAGACGACGCCAGCCGGGCTATTGCTGAATCTGACGAACGATAGTACAATTCAGTTAGGGTTGTTGCGCCTGCCGGTGATGTACGATTCCTTTGACATCGCCAATGGCACGGTGTGTGTGGCGCGACCAGTTGATGGCCAAACCCTGCTCCCTTTGGTCGCATATGACACTTTGCTCCTTGCCCGTGCCCTGATTGTATCAGCACAACAGCTTGCAACACGTGGGTACACACTTGGGCAACTCAACGCTACCGATGTGGTCTACCATAACGATGGTACTGTCTCGTTGCGTATTGCGCCGTACTTGACCAAAACAGTCGCTCCCGAACACCCATCCCTGTTGCAACTCGTTGATGTGATTGACCAACTTGTGGATGAACCACGAATCACACGGCGCTTCGACATTGCGGATGCCGATGTGAATCCGTTGTTGGGCATCATCGCGGATGTGCGTTCGGAAATCATCACCACGTATGCGGATTGTATGGCGCGCATCGAATCTGCGATTCAGCCGTATGCATCCCGACGCAATTTGCATCTGCGCTGTGCGGCACTCAGTGATACTGGTCAGAAGCGTCAAAGCAACGAAGACAGCACGATTGCAGTGCACATGCAGTGGGTCCGTGATAACACGCCGTATGCGGTCGGATTGTTTGCAGTGGCCGATGGTATGGGTGGCCATGCAGCAGGAGAAGTCGCCAGTGCGCTGACGGTGGCTGCAATTGGTGAGCATATCGTCGGCGCCAATAGCATGCAACTCTCGGTGCCCGTCTTTGGCAACGAGGTGGAGCAAATCGTCCAAACCATAGACGATGGTATCCAGTATGCCAACCAACGTGTGGTGACCGAGGCCCGCCAGCTCGGCAACAACATGGGCACAACGCTCACGATGGCGTTTATTGTGGGTGATATGGCCTATATCGCCAATATCGGTGATAGCCGGACCTATATCTGGCGCGACAACAAGTTGCGCCGTATTACTACCGATCATTCGCTGGTGATGAAACTCGTAGAGCTGAAACACATCAGCGAAGATGAGATTTATACGCATCCACAACGCAACGGCGTGCTTCGTTCACTCGGTGTGGATGAAGAAGTACGCGCCGATATTGATGTCGAACGCTTGCGTCCCAATGACACGTTGTTACTCTGTAGCGATGGCTTGTGGGAGATGGTGCGTGACACGGAAATGGCGGCGATTCTGCGCAAAAAAGGCACACCTGAAACGTGGGCCAAAGCACTCATTGCTGCAGCCAATGACGCTGGTGGAGATGATAATATCAGTGTGGTCTTGATTCGTTGTGAGGAATAAGGGCATCGAGTGTTCGTTTTGTGTGAGTGAGGTATGCGTATGAAGTGTCCCATGTGTGGTGAGATGAATAAATTAGAGGTGCGTTTCTGCGAGCACTGTGGCGCCCGTCTCGATGCGCCAACGACCGAGGCAACCCCCGCGGTTCCCTCGATTGTACCAGCCTTGACTTGCCCACAATGTGGTGCAGTGGTCCTTCCCGGTGAAGCGACCTGTGAAAGTTGTGGCCACACGTTGCCCAATAATACGGCCATGTCTGCGGGGATGCCCACGCTCACGCAGATGAGTTCCGAGCTGCAGGTCGTTGACCTTCCTGTAGAAGGGTTTGCGGACACGGCGAATGATTTGAATGTACTCCACCAACAGACCCCTACCAGCGTGTCTGGTCCCATCGAATATCGCATCGAAAATAGCGATGATGCATCGGAAAGCGCGGATCCCGACGTTGCTGCGGTCCCCGCTCCGCCCGAAGTGGTGGATGCTCCCGTGCTCATCAGCGACGACGAACCCATCACGGCGGCACATGTGGCCGATGCCGGTGTCGTTGCGCCTGCTGCAGAGCCAGTTGGCGATGTACAGGCCATCAAACGCCGTCGCCAAGAGCTCGAAGACGAGATGACCCGCCAGCGCAATATTATCAAGCAGCTCGATCAAATGCATCGCGCCTTCCGTGAAGTCACACCACAAGCCGTTTTGATGGGTATTGCCGAAGCCGAAGAAAAATTGCAAGTGGCGCAAAGCGAGCTCGACAATCTGCCCGTGCTTCCCGAAGTAGACCCGGCAGTCATTGAGCGCCTCCAAAAGGATTTGGCACGCCAACTCGAAATCATCGAGCAATTTGAACAACTCCAGCGCACGTTTGCATCGGCGACGCCACGTGCAGTGCTCCAAGGGATCATTGATGCGCGCCAGACCGAGGAACACATTCGTGCCGAGCTCAAAACGCTCGGTGTGGATGTCATGTTGCCGCGTTCACCCAGCCAGCCGGCGGTGAATGTGCCCCCCGTCGTGATGCCACCCACCGCACCGCAGGTGCCTGCTGCCCCGGTGGCTCCAGCGGCCGCTGCAGCAGTGCTCGCACCCGTCAACGACATGGTAGCACCGGTGGTCGTGCCCGAACCAGTGGTTAATCCGGTGGTCAACCCGGTGGCTCCAGCGGCGCGCCTCCAACTCGAATCAGGAACCATTGTGCCGTTGCCAACGGGTCGCCGTGAAATCATCATCGGACGTGATGACCCCATTAGTGGTGTCCACCCGGAAATTGATTTGACCCCATACGGTGCCGAAAGTGGTGGGGTGAGCCGACGCCATGTGCGCTTGACGGTGGTTGATGGGCAGTGGATGATTACCGACCTACAATCCACCAACCATACCCGGGTCAACGGTGTGCGCATAGACCCCGGCGTACCCACGCTGTTGCCCGATAGTGCGCAAGTCGTACTCGGTCGTATTGGCTTCATCTTTCGTAGTTCATAGGCTCCATGACAACATCACTGTTAGACGGGTTAAATGAATCACAACGCCGGGCTGTCGAACTCATCGATGGCCCGGTGCTTGCGTTGGCTGGACCGGGGAGTGGCAAGACGCGGGTACTCACGCATCGCATCGCCTACATGATTCAACACAAGCACATTGCCCCCATGCACATTTTGGCGGTTACTTTTACCAACAAGGCAGCCCGTGAAATGCGCGAACGCATGGTCCAGCTGCTCGGCGCCGATGTGGCGAGTCGCGTGGACATCGGTACTTTTCACAGCTTGGCTGCGCGCTGGTTGCGTCGTGATGGGCGTATGGTCGGCTTGGCCGATGGTTGGGTCATCTACGACGATGATGACCAGCAGCGCCTCATCAAGCGTGTCATGAAAGAACTCCATCTCCCCGAACGTACCATGTCGCCCCGTGCCGTGATGTCTGCCATTTCAGATGCCAAAAACAACATGCATAGCCCGCAGAGTTATGCAGCTATCGCCCGTAGCCCCGAACAACACATGATTGCACGCTGTTTTGATCGCTACGATGCCCTGCTCCATCAATCGAATGCCGTTGATTTCGACGATTTGTTGGGCCGCGCAATCGCGCTGCTTGTTTCGCCGGCTGTTAGCCGTTTCCATGCCCGTTACCAGTACGTGTTAGTTGACGAATATCAGGATACCAATCGTGCCCAGTATGAAATCGTCAAGCAGCTCGCACGGGGCAGCAACAATCTGTTTGTGGTGGGTGACGACGACCAAGCCATCTACGGGTGGCGGGGCGCCGATGTGCGCAACATCCGCCGATTTGACCGTGATTTTCCCAATGCGCACGTCGTTATTTTGGCCGAAAATTACCGGAGTACGGCGGCGATTTTGCATGTTGCACAAACACTGATTGACGGTGCCGCCGAACGCCCCCACCGCAAAGAACTCCGCGCCACTCAACCCGATGGCCCCCCTGTGGTATGGCGCGAACATGCGGATCAAAACGAGGAAGCGCAACGTGTCTGTGATGCAATCGAGCGCATGGTCAAACAAGGGACAGTGCGCTATCGTGATTGTGCCATCATGTATCGCACCAATGCACAGAGTCGCCCCTTCGAAGAAGCACTCGGGCGGCGGCAAATCCCCTATGTGTTGGTGGGGGGCATGCGCTTCTATGAGCGGCGTGAAATCAAAGACATGCTAGCATGGCTGCGTGTGGTGGCCAATCCCCACGACGATGTCTCACTGCTCCGGGCGATTAATTTCCCAAGCGTGGGGATCGGCGATGCGAGCCAAGCACACGTGACGAGCTGGGCCACACAACAACAATGCTCGTTTTATACAGCACTGTGTGCAGCGGCGCGAGATGTCAACGCCATTCCTGCCCTCAAGGGAGTGTCGCGACAACGGCTCCTCCAGTTTGGCGGGCGCCTGCAACGTTTGATTGACATGGCGCCACAGCAGTCACTCGCACACACGTTTGTGGCGATTTTGGATGACACGCAGTATATCGCCGCCCTGCACCACGAGTACGGTGACAGTGACGGTGATGCCCGTGCCGACAATGTGCTCGAACTGCAACGAGTGGCCGGCGAATATGACGCTTTGCCGATTCCCGAACAACTCACCCAGTTCCTCGAAGAAGTCGCCTTGGTTGCCGATGTTGATGCGCTTGCCAACGATGACAACCATGTGGTCTGTATCACCATGCATCAGGCGAAAGGACTCGAATACGACCACGTCTTTTTGGTGGGGCTCGAAGACGAACTCCTGCCACATCGGCGTACCCACGAACATGCCCACGAAATCGAAGAAGAGCGCCGGATTTTGTATGTGGGGGTGACCCGGGCTCGCAAAACGCTCACGCTCTCGCGGGCACGGCGTCGTTTCACTTTTGGGCGCTTTGATCCGACCACCATATCACGCTTTGTGCGCCCTCTGGCAAGTACCCTGCTGAGCACACCCGGTGCGCCATCAGATGCCACCCCGACACGTGCGCCTACCAGCAATCCCGCCTACCAGGGATGGGGCACTGCGGCGTCGTTTCAGACCCGTTCTACGGCCAGTGCACCCCGTGGTGATACGCAATGGCAGGTCGGTGATCGTGTCCGTCATCAGCGCTTCGGTGAAGGCATCGTGTTAGAGGCCAAAGTCGTCGACGATGACGTCGAGGTCGTGGTGCGTTTCGCAGATAAGGCGTTAGGCGAAAAACGCCTAATTGCCAGTTTTGCTCGGCTCGAACGGCTCCCCAACGAGCAGGAATGAATTACGTGGAGACCCCCCATTTGCGCAACTGTTGTTCGAGTTCTGCTGGGGATGCCACTTTCTTGAATTTCGCATGCGAAACGCCGTGTACGGCCTGTTGGCACGCCGCCCATGTGGCATGCTGCATCACTGTGTTATTGACATAACTCACATAGCATGGAAAGGCAGTGGCATGTGGTGTGGGTGCCGATGTGGGTGCCGATGTGCTCCGTTGTTGCCGTGCCGTAGAGCCGGCGTGGTGCTGTGCGAGGGTATTGGCTCGTTCATTGAGCGCATGACCGCTGTGCCCTTTGACATGTTGCCAGCGTACCCGTGACGATGTCACGGCGACAAGCTGTTCCCACAGGTCACGATTCTCAACCGGTTGCTTGTCGCGTGTCTGCCATTCGTTACGTTGCCACGTGTGCACCCACTTGGTAATCCCATTGATGACGTATTGGCTGTCACAGACCATGGTAATCTGCCCCGTATCAGGTGCATGACGTAATCCTTCGATGGCCGCCGTCAGTTCCATTCGGTTGTTGGTTGTATCGAGTGCGCTACCACTGTATTCGTGTGTGTGTCCAGCCACGACGACAATGGCTGCCCAGCCCCCACGCCCCGGGTTGCCCGAACATGCGCCATCCGTGATAATATCAATGGTATCCATATTGCTCCTCGAGGTGCATGGTATGCGTCGTCTCTATCTTGTTATCCTAGCATGTTTTCTGTTGGTGAATTGTACGGCGGTCTCGCAGCCTGCCACGGTGCCGGATCCCACCGACGCCATCAGTTATCAGGTCCTCAACAGTTCGAGCCTCCCTGCAGTCATGGATGCCTACGAACTCAACATGTATGCCATGCTCCGTGCCAAAGGCTACCGCATTACCAGCGATATCTCGTATGTGCGCGTGTTGCGCCCCCTCGACCAAGTCGCCAGTGCCTACGACCAAGCGGCGGTCGCAAGTGGCTGGGTTCTCGATACACCGTTACCAGCGCGAGAGCAACGCATATTGCGTACCTATCGTCTGGGCACGCAGTTGTTGATTGTGACGCTCTTTGCCGAGGCGAACAGCCGCGATGGTGTGGTGGTGATGCGTCTGACGGCAGACCGCTAAGTTGGTATAATACGACTAGGTTTTAGCTTGCGTGTTTGGGGAACATCATGATGCATCTGTGGCGTGTAGGATTGTTGGTGTTGGGATTGGCAGTATTGACCGCATGTGGTGGTAGTGCGCCGGCTGTTCCTACGCCACACAACAAAGTTGACGGGAATAGTGTGAGTGATCCGGCAGTCCAAGCTGTTGTGACTGATTGGCAAGCTGATGCGAAAGATGGGCTAATCGTTGGCACCATCAAAGCCGAAACCATCATCGAGGAGAGTTATCAGAGTAGTAGCACCCTCGAGGAAATCACCGAATACTACAACAAGGCACTCGGCAACGATGGCTGGATATTTCGGCAACGCACACCAGGTGCACAGGATGGATTCTTCCTCGGTGCCTACGAACATGGTACGACCACGTTGGTGATTGGTGTGATTGATTTGCGTAAATTTGCTGGCACTGGCACGTACGTCTATCTCGTGCACGGCACCAAATAACCCACTACTCCACATCCAAGCCCACACCCCCCGCATTGCTCATGCAATGCGGGGGGTGCTCGTAGTATGCTCGAATCAGCGTGTGGTGCCGTGGATGCCTATTGCGCGAATGCCAGTGCCGCGTTGACGCTCCCTGGCATCAGACCTGCCAGTACAATGGCAACGCTCACCACGATAACCGCAATCAACGTACTCACGGGGATGCGTGCTGGTGCCACGTCGCTGTGCCCACTCAACATCTGGATGAGACAACGCACATAGAAGAACGCACCAATCGCAGATGAAAGTGCGGCAGCAATTGCTACCCAGGCAATCCCATTTTGCCACGCCGTGCTAATCACCAAAAATTTGGCAAAAAAGCCGGCTGTTGGCGGTACACCAGCGAGCGACAACAGGGCAAGTGCCATGACGGCACTCAGCCCCGGATTGCGCTGCCACAATCCACTCAGATTACCGATAGTCAAATCGGTATCGTTGTTTTCCAGCACCATCAAGACGGCAAATGCAGCCAGATTGGTTACCGTGTAGGCGGTCAAGTAAAAGATGGCTGCGTCTATGCTGGCCGGTGTGCCATTCAGAATCGCCATCATCACAAAGCCAGCGTGACTGATGCTGGAATACGCCAACATGCGTTTGAGGCTCTGCTGGCTAATGGCCACGATGCTCCCAACCAACATCGTCGCAATGCTCAGTGCCATGAGTACGGGGCGCATCGTGATGAGCTCGTTGCCTAGTACCTGGAGCAGACTCACAATGGCGATGAACCCGGCAACCTTGCTCCCCACCGACATGTATGCGGTGATGGGTGTGGGTGCACCCTGGTAGACGTCTGGTGTCCACATGTGGAAGGGCACGAGTGAGACTTTGTAGCCAAACCCGACCAACATCATGCTGACACCGACCCAGAAGTACCCACGTTCAATGCCGTTTTGTGGGATGTTTTCTGCAATTTGGCTGAGCATCAGCGTGCCTGTTGCCCCAAAGGTGAGGGCAATCCCAAAGACCAAGAAGCCGGCACCGAATGATCCCACAATCAGGTACTTGAGCCCTGCTTCTTCGGATGCCACATTGGGGAAGGCGATAGCGGTCAGCACGTACAGCGCAATGGACAGCAATTCCAAGCCGAGAAAGAGTGTGGCCAAGCTTGTCCCCTGCGACAAGAGCAACATGCCACCAGTCGCCAACAGCATCAACACGTAGGTCTCGCTCCGCTCAATGCCTTGTTTGGGAAGTGCATCACTCGCCAACAAGATGCTGATGGCGGTGGCTGCGAGGATGACCGTGTTTACTGCGTGTGCAACTGCGCCAAAACCGACCATCGCTGACAGGGTAGTGCCAGTCGTCGCATAGTTCCCTGCAACTAGTGCCGCAATGGTAATCGCTAGTGCCAACACCGCAGTCACCCGTTTGCGTCCAGCCGGAATAAACAAGTCTACCACGAGGAGTATGGTGGCTCCTGCCAAGACGATGACCAGCTGGATAATCACCATGAAATCAATACTTGGAAACGCCATATCGTTCTGCTCCACTCCAACCACGACTACCAGTCGTGTGCATTATGGCTGGCTGATGCCGCTCACCAATGCGGTGATGCTCGGTTGCATGCTCTGCAGAATCAGTTGTGGGTACAACCCGATTACTACCATTGCAATGACCAATACACCTAATACCGCTAACTCACTCTTACTTGCTTCGGCCACGGGTGATGTGGTGGATACTGCGCCCATGAATACCGTGCGGAACATGCGCAACAGGTAGGCTGCAGAGACCACGATCCCCAAGACGGCGCCACTAATGTAGCCGAACCCGAGGTGTGGTGCCAACCAGGCTCCCTGCAACGACAAGAACTCACCGATGAAACCATTGAGCCCGGGCACGCCAATTGACGCAAAGACGATGACGAGTGCCAGCGTGCCGAATTTGGGCGCACTTGCCCATACGCCACTGAAGTTGTTGGGGTTACGTCCACCAGGGTTGCGCGCCAAAATCCCCACAATCACAAATAGGGCACCAGTGGTCAATCCACTGTTGATCATCGTCAACAGTGCACCACTAATTCCCTCGACCGTCTGTGAAAAAATCCCCAGGATGACGAAGCCAAGGTGGCTGATGGTGGCATACGAGAGCAACACTTTCATGTCGTGTTGCCCAAAGGCCACAATCCCCGCATAGATGATGCTGATTACTGCCAGAATCCCCACTGCGGGCGCCGCCCAGCTCATTGCCTGTGGAAAGAAGGGAATGGCAAAACGGATGAAGCCGAATGCACCGACCTTGAGCAACAACCCGGCGATGTCAACGGCACCGTGATCGGGTGTGGCAGCTTGTGCCTGTGGCATCCACGTATGGAAGGGCCAGATCGGGGTCTTGATGGCAAAGGCGATAAAGAAGCCTGCGAAGAGCAGGTGCATTACTTGCTCGTCGAGCACCACGGCGCCACTATTGAGTGCCCCCGCCAACGCCACGCTGTCAAACGACCAGACGCCCGTTTGTTGCCATGTCAGAATCACTAGCCCAGCAATGCTCACCAACAAGAAGATTGACCCTACGAACGGGTAGACAAAGAACTTGATGGCTGCTGCCTTGCGCTCACCGACACCATACATGGCAATGAGCATGGCGGTAGGCACGAGTGTCAACTCGAAGAAGACATAAAAGAGCAACAAGTCAATCGCCACAAAGGCCCCGATGGTGCTCGCTGACAGCATCATGAGTAGCGCATAAAAGCCGCGCTGGCGCTCTTGTGTCTGTGTGCGTGCTGCAAACAAGGCTAACGGCATCACGAGAGTGGCAATGATGACCATCCAAATGTTGATGCCATCAAGCCCGACTGCATACTTGAGACCGATTGCCGGGAACCATGCTGCGCTATCAACAAACTGGTATCCCGCGACCGGTGCCATACTGACCAGGCCAATGATTGCCAATACGACGTTGGCAATGGCCGCAATGCTGGCGATGCCACGATGTAACCCATAGGCTTGGCGTGGTGAAAACCACACGACCAAACCCGCTACAAATGGCACGGCGATCAGCAATGTTACTAGTGGAAAACCTAACTGGTTCACGAACACCCCACACCCGAGTGTAGCATGTCTGCCACAGCCCGACTACGCGCCGATTACTACGTACCCGACGATGATGACGACGCCGATCAAAAAGACTAAGGCATACGTGCGCACATTGCCGTTTTGGGCACGTGACGCCGCCTGTGAAACCTTGCCAACCAATCCTGCGCTGCCTTCGACCAAAATACCGTCAATGGCTTGGCGGTCAAAGACGTCGCTGAGGAATTGTGAAAAGGTGCGATACGGTCGTACCAACAGCCGTTGATAGACGTAATCGAGCCCCCAGCCCATCTCGAATCCCTTCCAGATGTCACCGAGGTAGTAGTGTGCTGGATCCTCTTCACCGGCCTTGATTTGAGTCAAGAGCTCACCACTGTACAAGCGGTAGCCCAAGTATCCAATGGCACCTGCGGAAATCACGACAATCGCCGCAAAAATACCCATACTCCAGGTAAAGAGTTCTGCTTCGTGGTGGAGCACGGGGCTCAACCAGTCTGTCAGCCAATGAATCCCTGGCAAGTTGATAATGCCACCTAGGGCACTCGCCACTGCCAAGATGTACAATGGCCACTTCATCGTGCCGAGCTGTTCATGTGGATGCACATCGTGGTCACGCGTGCTTCCCGCAAACGTGAGCGCCATCTGGCGCCCCATGTAAAACGCCGTCAACCACGATGCAAAAATCAGCATGACAGTCACATTGACATTTTGCGCACCATACCAGGCATGGACCAGAATTTCGTCTTTGCTCCAGAAACCGGCCAAGGGGAAGATACCGGCAAGTGCCAGTGCACCAATCAGATAGACACGGTACACGGTTGGCATGTGGGTACGCAACCCGCCCATGCGTCGCATATCTTGGATGTCGTGCATGCCGTGAATGATGGCACCGCTCCCCAAAAAGAGCAACGCTTTGAACAAGCCGTGCGTCAAGAGATGGAAAATCGCTGCCGTGTATGCACCCATCCCTGCAGCCGCCACCATGAAGCCGAGCTGAGAAATGGTTGAGTAGGCCAAGACACGCTTGATATCGAACTGGGTGATGGCGGCAGTAGCACCAATCAGGGCAGTAGCCGCACCAATCACCGTCACCACACCTGCCGCATCTGGCGCCAAATCAAAGGCAACGTGCATGCGCACAATCAAGTAGACACCAGCAGTCACCATGGTTGCCGCATGGATGAGGGCTGAGACCGGCGTCGGGCCTGCCATGGCATCGGGCAACCAGGTGTACAGCGGTAATTGCGCCGACTTGCCGGCTACACCGAGAATCATCAACATGGCAATGCCGCTCACCAGCCCGATGCTGCCAAAGAGGCCGAGGTCAACGGTGATGAACGAGGCATCGGTGAGACGACTAATGAAGCCCGAATTACCATCTGCGCCAAAGAACGACAACGTGCCAAAATTCGACACAATCGCCATCATCGCCAAGAGCAATCCAGCATCACCGACGCGGTTGGCCACAAAGGCCTTGGCCGATGCTTCACTCGGGACAATCCCCGGTGCCACACTGTCTCGCTCGAAGTAATGCCCAATGAGCAAGAACGAGCACAACCCGACGCCTTCCCAGCCGAGGAACAGCAGGAACAAGTTGTCGGACATGACGAGGATGAGCATGGCAAAGACAAACAGATTGAGGTAGGCGAAGTAGCGATGCGGGCGGCTGTCGCCGTGCATGTAGCTAATCGAGTAGATGTGGATGAGCGCACCAACCCCGGTAATGAGCAATGTCATCACCGCAGTTAACGGGTCAAACCACAATCCAACGGACACGTTCACCTTGCCAATCGCCAACCAGTCCCACAAATGGGCACTGATGTAGCGGGCCTCTTCGGGGGTGGCCGCAAGATTCGTGACCGCTACGAGCGTCGTCACAAACGACGCCACAATGCTGAGACTCGCCACTATCCCCGTGGCACGTTCGCCACGCAAGAAGAAGGCGTTCAGCAGGAATCCGGCAAGCGGAAAGGCCGGAATCAGGACAAGTAACCAAGCGAGTTGCGTCATGAGCTGCTCTGCATTCGTTAGCCGTGCTGGGCACGGTTGACGGACACTATCCCTTCAATGTGGTCATACTATCAATGTTGGTGGTCTGCTTGCGCATAAAGATCATCACGAGCAGTGCCAACCCCACAGCGACTTCGGCTGCAGCGATGGTAATCACAAAAAAGACCATAACCTGTGCGTCCAGTGATTTCCACTGGTTTGCAAACGTCACCAAAGCTAAGTTTGCGGAGTTGAGCATCAACTCAACCGACATAAACACCATCAATGCGCTACGGCGCATCAGCACACCACACACCCCGATAACAAACAAGAGTGCGCTTAGGCCAATGTAGAAAATCGTTGGTAACATTGCGCATCTCCTCCTAACTGCGCCGCTGGTGCAAGACGACCACACCAATCAAGGCGGTCAACAGCACAAACGATGCGATTTCGAACGGCAACAGATAGGTCGTAAACAGCGCTCTGGCGATGTCTGTTGGTGCCGCAAAGACGTTGGCATTGCCAACACGTGCCACCGTTGTTTGTGGGTTGCTGATGAGCACATAGACCACTTCTGCAATCAACAAAATGGCCATCACGAGTGCCGTCGGTGTCTGCCAACGAATCGGGTTTGTTTCGTCTTCGTCACGTTCCGCCCCGAGCAACATCACCACAAACAGGAAGAGCACGATAATCGCGCCAGCGTAGACGATGAGCTGTACTGCAAACAGGAATGGAGCCTGTAAGAGCAAATACAGCACTGCAATCGCCCCAAAGTTCATCAGCAAGAAGAGTGCGCTATGTACCGCATTCCGACTTGTCAGCATGGCTACCGCCCCAATGACGGCAATCAGCGCTGTGATAGAAAAAATCACCAACTCCATGCGTGCCCCCTACAGGTCAATCTGTGCCGGCGGGCTGGGCCGTCGGTTGAGCTGCTGCAACACCGGTGGAATATCGCCATGCCCCTGCTCTACGGGCACAAGGAGCATTGACTTGTCATAAATGGACGCCTTACGATCGTAGAACGCCAACTCGTATTGGTGCTCAAGCACGATGGCGTTGGTGGGGCAGGCATCTTCACAATACCCACAAAAAATACAGCGCAACATGTTGATTTCGTAGCGCGCCGCATATCGCTCACCGGGTGAATTGGGTGCCGCCGGATTGTTTTCGGCAGGAACCACCAAAATGGCATCAGATGGGCAAGCAGCCGCACACAACGAACACCCGATACAGCGCTCCATGCCATTGCCAAAGCGACGTAACTGGTGTCGCCCACGGAAGCGCTCGCGAACTGGTCGCTTTACTTCGGGGTATTCGACCGTAACTGGTTTTTTGAAGAGATACTTGAACGTCGTGCTCAAGCCTTTGATCAGTGCGCCTAGCATGCGATCCTCTCTAGTTGCTCGCCTGTGAACGGACCAACGTGACACCACGCTTGGCGCGTTTGGGGGCTGCAAGCACTGTGGTTAGCACAATCACAATAACACCGATTCCACCCATCATCCACGCTGCCATCCCGTCACCTACGGGGAACAACACCCCGAAGACGGCAGTGATGATGACATTCAAGAGAGCGAGTGGCATTAAAATGACCCACCCCAAATTCATCAGCTGATCATACCGCACCCGTGGCAACGACGCACGAATCCACACTGACAAGAACGAGAGTGCGGTGGTTTTGAGCAGGAATGCACCGAGGGTCAACAACCCCAATACCGCATTTCCTGCAGTTGCACCGTAGCTCGCTGTGACTGCAATACTCGCTTCTTTGATGCCTGGGAGATACCCGCCACCCAAAAAGAGCGTCACTGCGATTGCATTCATGGCAATCAACTTGATGTATTCAGACATGAAAAAGAGGGCAAACTTCATCGAACCGTACTCGGTGTTGTAGCCGCCGACCAACTCCTGCTCGGCTTCGACCAAGTCAAAGGGTGAGCGCACCACTTCGGCAGTACTCGCCACCAAAAAGATGATGAAGCCCAGGAACTGCGGCACAATGTTCCACATGCCCAGCTGTGCATTCACGATTTCTTCGGTGCGCAGTGAGCCACTCTGCATCACCACACCCAAAATACTCAACCCGAGTGCCAATTCGTACGAAATGACTTGTGCCGACGCACGCACCCCACCCAACATCGAATACTTGTTGTTGGATGCCCAGCCTGCAATTGCGATGCCGTAGACGCCGATAGACGTTACAGCCAGCAGGTAGAGCACACCCACATCAATGGGCGCATAGTGCAACCAGTTGACTGCCGTGCCATCCGAAAAGGTCAACCCACTCGGCCAATCACCGAGGGGAATGGCTACCCAGATGATGAGTGCAGGAATGACCGCAAACCCGGGGGCCATCAAGTAGACCCAGCGATCGGCCAATGCAGGGACGACGTCTTCTTTGAAAAAGAGCTTGACCGCATCGGCTGCCGGTTGCAAAAATCCACCAAAAAGCTTCTTGCCACCAGGCAACGGAATATACCCGGCACGATTTGGCCCCACACGATGCTGAAACTTGGCGAGTAGGCGCCGTTCAAACAATGTGAAGTACGCGAAGAGCGTCGTGGCCGCAAGTGCGAGTACCAAACACCGCACAAGCAGGATGAGTATGTCAATCCAAAAATCCATCAAGTCCTCCTCGATCCCCTGCTATTCGGCGCGTCGAACGGATACACGAGTATAGGCACCGAGCGCCAAATTCGTCGGTGCTCCAGCAACATCAGGGAGAAGCACTTGACCCTCGGCAAGACCTGCATCAATTTGGGCCCGGACGAGCGCCGAGCCTACGGGTGACGAGAGCGCCACCACATCCCCGATGCCAATCCCCCACCGCTGTGCATCTGCCATAGAAAGCACCACATGGGCACTGACCTGACGTGGCGCAAGTTTGGAATCAGTGCTCCACTCGCCGCCATCATAGGCCCGGGCTGGCATCTGCATCAGCATGCTGAATTCACCCTTGGGCTCGAATTCGACGAGTGTGCCAGCGGCCAAGTGCATTGGTGCGTTGGCATCATCGGCCACACTGGCAATCTGTACACCGAGACCCTCAGGATTGGTGTACGATGTGCCGTCATAGTAGAAGAGCTCGTCGCTCTGCCGGCCCCACGAGTTCATCGTCAAATCGAGGCTCGTATAGGTCACACCGGCAAAGCGGGCATGCGTGTTGGCGATTTCGTCGGTCACATCGCTGGTCACCGCATAGCCCCATCCGCCTGCAACTGCAGTACGGCCACTGCCCACCACAGCGCTGGCGTATTCCGCAACTGTGGCACAAATCTGCCAAGTGGGGTACATCAGCGTAGGCGCCGCAAGTGCCGTTCGGAAGCGCTGTACCCGGCGTTCTGCATTGGTAATCGTGCCATCACGCTCGGCAGTCGCCATCAAGGGCAACACCACATCGGCACGCTTGGCTGTTTCGGTCATAAACATGGACTGTACTGCCACAAAACCGTTCTTTGAAATGGTTTCGAGTGCCTGGGCCGCCCGTTCGTTTTTGCCTGCGGGGTCCATGCCCACAATAAACATGCCCCGGAGCTGTCCTTGTTCGGCCTGCGCCCACATCTCACTGGCGGTGGCACCACCCTTGCCCGGACGGACTCCCAAGGCGACTGCACCGAGGCTGTTGGCGCCACTCGTCAGTGCAATCACACCGTTGTTGGCTTTACCACATTTGCCGGTAACCATGGCTGCACTCGCAATATTCTTGGTGACACCAGCCCCGATTTGTAGGGCGGTGCGCCCATAGACGATGATGCTGTTGCTGGCAGCCATGTAGGCATCTACCACTTTTTGTAACTGTGCCGCACTAATCCCGGCACTGCGCAACAGGGTATCGAGTGAGTTCTTCCCGAGCTGAGCACGTATGTCGTCGAGCCCGCGCAAGCGCTTGTCTAGGCCGTTGGCCAGTTGGGATTCGATGACTTGCTTGAGGAATGCCAGGGCAAACGCCGATTCACCACCTTGGGCAATGCGGGTGTCACTGCTCGCTGACTTCCCCAGCTTGGTGGGGAACGAATTCACCACGTGTACTGCACCGCCACGACTCTGAATGCCGCGCAAACGCAACACGTAGACGGGGGCTTCTTCTTCGGGGTCGGCTGCAAGTACCACCACCGTTGTGCCTTTGCCGAGTGTGGTCAGATTGGTGCCCACGCCGACCCCCACATGCAGTGGTGATTCGTCAATGCTTGGGTCGGTGGCGGCACCGGTGCGATGATCCACGGATTGGCTGTTGAAGACGTCGTTGAAGAGCTTGCGGAAGGCATATAAATCTTCGTTGGGCAGGCTATCAGAAATCAAGCCACCCACCGAATTCGCCCCTGAACGGTCCACAATAGTGGCCATGCTACTCGTAATTCGGTTGAGTGCATCTTCCCACGTGGATTCCACCAACTTGCCGTTGTGCCGTACCCAGGGAGTGGTGATGCGGTTTCCGTTTTCGATGAACCGTTGCCCCATGCGCCCTTTGTCACAGAGCCAGATTTCGTTGACGACATCATTTTCACGAGGCATGATGCGCATCACTTTGTTGAGGCGTGCATCAACGGTCATGTTGCAGCCCACCGCACAATGCGTACACACACTCGGCGTACTCCGCACTTCCCACACCCGTGAGCGGAAGCGGAAGTCGGCGTTGGTCAAAGCACCTACCGGACAAATGTCGGTCGTGTTACCCGAAAACTTCGAATCGAAGCCTGGCTCCGACTTGGAAATAATCTCCCATGACCGCCCACGATTATCGAACCCGAGCACGGGGTCACCGGCCACATCATCCTGGAAGCGCACACAGCGTGAACAGAGAATGCAGCGTTCACGGTCGAGATAGATGACATCGCTGAGTTTGACCGGCTTCTCGAAGTGCACTTTGTCTGCGTAGTTGTAGCGCGAAACTTCGGGCCCCCACTGCATGGTCAGGTTCTGTAGTGGACACTCACCACCCTTGTCGCAGACGGGGCAGTCGAGGGGGTGCGATGTCAACAAAAACTCAAGTACGCCACGTTGAGCGAACTTGACTTTGTCGGTGGTCGTTTTGATGACCATACCATCGGCCACGGGTGTGACACATGCCGGTTGGAGTTTGTTCATCATCAGCGCCATTTGCGGCTGCCCATCGGGGCCAAGCACGACTTGGCGTGTGGCTGGGTCAATGCGTGGCGTCCACACTTCGACCAAACACATGCGACACATCCCCACTGGCTTGAGCTTGGGATGATAACAAAAGACAGGAATGGCAACATCAACGGTGCGCGCCGCATCGACGATATTGGTGCCCGCAGGCACGTTCACCGACTGTCCATCAATGATTACGGTTACATCTGGCATCGTTCTCTTACTCCCGGCTGTCCGTTCTACGGGTCAGCATTAGTGTGCCAAGGTCAGCGGAATATCGTGCCGTGCGTGTTTGGCCAGCGCTTCTTCGAACTCGTGCGGAAAGAGCTTGAGTGCCGTACGAATCGGCACGACCGCACTTTCACCGAGCAGACAGAAACAGTTGCCTGCCATCTGGTTGTAAATGTCGTGGAGCTTTGCGATGTCGTTCTTTTGGGCGCCACCGTGATTGAGGCGATGCAACGTCTTGACCAAGTACGTCGTCCCTTCGCGGCACGGCGTACATTTGCCACACGATTCGTGCTTGAAGAACTCATCCATTTTGTAGGCCAACTCCACCGCACTGACCGTCTCGTCGAGAACAATCACGCCACCAGACCCGAGCATGGTGCCTGCGGCAGCCAGTGATTCGTAGTCCATCGGCACATCCAGGTTGGCTTCGGTCAACCATGCGGACGATGCCCCACCCGGAATGACCATCTTGACACGCCGATCGTCGCGCATGCCACCGGCATACTCGTAAATCAGCTCACGCAACGTGGTGCCAAAGGGTACTTCGTAGTTACCCGGCTTGCGTACATGCCCCGATACCGAAAAGACTTTGGTTCCCGGGCTTTTCTCGGTACCGTGTTTGCGGTACCATTCCACACCTTTGAGCACGATTCGCGGCACGTTGGCCAACGTCTCCACGTTGTTGATAATCGTCGGTTTGCCATACAAACCAGCTACGGCTGGGAAGGGTGGCTTGAGGCGTGGCTGACCGATTTTGCCCTCGAGTGATTCGAGCTGGGCTGTTTCTTCACCACAAATATATGCACCGGCACCGCGATGCACCACAATGTTGATATCAACGGATGTTCCAAACACCCCTTTGCCCAAGAAGCCACGTGCCGTCGCATCAGCGATGGCTTTTTCGAGGCGACGCGCACCTGCCGCAAATTCACCACGAATGTAAATGAATGCCGTTTGGCACTCGATGGCGTAGGCGGCCAGTGCCACCCCTTCGATGAGTTGGTGCGGGTTACGGTCAATAATCTGGTGGTTGTTGAAGGTGCCCGGCTCACTTTCGTCGGCGTTACACGACAAATAGCGTGGGTAGACATCCTTGGGCAAAAATCCCCACTTCACACCAGTAGGAAATCCAGCACCACCACGTCCACGCAGGCCAGCATCCTTGACGACGGCGATAATGTCAGCCGGCGTCTTTTCTTTGATTGCCATGCGCAACGCTTCGTACCCTTCGTGCTGAATATACACATCCAAATCAGCAATGTTTGGTACGTCATTGTCTCTGAGGACGACATGTTCGGTAATTGACGGCATAAGTATCCTACTAGCTTTCCATCTCGCCCATACATACATATAGAGTATGCCGATTAACGCGCATTATCCTATCACCTGCTACTGATTGTGTCAAACTGCACAATACGGTGCATTCCTTCGGTTACCTTGAAGTGCCATCCATACCACGATTTCAACTCATATGGGTAATCTGTGCAAATGCATCGAAGTAGTCGGGGAATGTTTTGGCCACACATCCTGGTTCATTGATGCGTATCGGTATACCCGCAAAACTTGCCAACGAAAAGCACATCGCCATGCGGTGATCGTCGTACGTGTCAATGCCCTCAGCAGGACTCTGCCACTGCTTAGGCGCTACGATGCTCAGCCAATCTGCCCCACTCGAAACAATGGCGCCCACTTTGCGCAACTCACGGTGCATGGCTGCAATCCGGTCGGTTTCTTTGACGCGCCAACTGCCGATACCGGTGAGTGTGGTGGTGCCCGTGGCAAACAGTGCCATGACTGCTAACGTCATGGCCGCATCAGGGATAGCGAGACAATCAATGGTAATCCCACGCAAGCGCCCATCGGCATGGCTGACTCCGGTGACTTCGATCCAGTGTTCACCGAGATGGACGCGGGCTCCCATCTGCCGAATCGCATCCACGAACGCCACATCTCCCTGGATGCTCTGTTGCCCGACACCATGTACCCGTACTGGACCCCCAGCAATAGCGCCTGCGGCCAAAAAATACGACGCAGAAGATGCATCACCCTCTACCCACAGTGTGCCTGGTGAGTGATAGGGGGCAGTTGCGCACCCTGGCACCACAAACTGTTGCCAGTGCTGGTGGCTGACATGCACTCCGAAGCGTGTCATCAGCTTCATGGTGAGCTCAACATACGGTTTGGAAATCAACGTCCCCATCACGTTGATGGTCACAGGGGTGCGTGCAACCAGGGGCAACGCGAGTAACAGGGCGGTGAGAAATTGGCTCGAGACATCGCCACGCACGGCGAGGGGTACGTCGCTACGAATTTGCCCGGTGCCCACCCGAATTGGCGGATACCCGACGTGTTGTTCGTATTCGACGACGGCGCCAATCATGCGCAACCCGTCAACGAGATCACCGATGGGACGTTCGTGCATGCGTGGCACGCCATGCAGGCGATAATCGCCACCGAGGAGCGCCAACGCTGCGGTCAGGGGGCGTATCGCCGTGCCCGCATTGCCCATGAAGAGATCTGCGTGTGCATGCGGGAATCGTCCTGCGCCGCCAGTGACCAGCCAGTCTGCGCCGTCCGTAGTCAGTGTGATGCCGAGTGCGCCGAGTGCCTCACGCATCACCCGGGTGTCGTCGGCATCGAGTAGCCCTTTGAGGCGCGTGGTGCCCGTTGCAAGGGCGGCCAGCAACAGCACCCGGTTCGAAATACTTTTCGAACCGGGGAGCGTGATGTGACCGTGTGCACGTTGAAAGGGGCCTAGCACGATGTGTTGCATGCCACTATACTTCGCTGAGTGCGGTGACCAACGCGGCTTCGGCGGCTTGTGGGCTGGCCTGACCACGTGATACTTTCATAATCTGCCCCACCAAGAATTTGATAGAGGCTTCTTTGCCGGCCTTGTAGTCGGCAACAGCTTTGGGGTTGGCGGCCACTGCGTCACGTGCCATTTTGAGCAACGCATCGCTGTCGCCAATCACGGCCAAGCCACGTGTAGCAACCACCGCATCGGGTGTAGCCCCTGTGGTGTAGCACTCCTCAAAGACCTCTTTGGCCGACGCTCGGGTAATAGTGCCCTTGTTGAGCAATGCGATGACACCCGCAATATGGCCGGGGGTCATACGCGCACTTGCATCCGTGATGCGCTCGCCGCGGTCATTGAGCAAGCGGAAATATTCACCGATAATCCACACCGTAGCATCACGTGCACTGCCACCCACTGCCGTTGCCGCAGTAACCGTAGCCTCGTAAAAGTCGGCGACTTCTCGTGTAATCGTCAGCGATTCTGCATCCTTGGCACTCAGTGCATACTGTGTCATAAAGCGTTGGTAGCGCTCCATGGGCAACTCGGGAAGGCGGGTGCCGATATGCGCAACATAATCGGCTTCCATTTGTAATGGCGGGATATCCGGATCCGGGAAGTACCGGTAGTCGTGTGCAAACTCTTTGGTGCGTTGCTCAACCGTCTTGCCCGTGGCATCGTTCCAACCCCGTGTGGACTGGATGATTTTGCCACCAGCGGTGAGTACCTCAATTTGGCGCTCGATTTCGTAGTTGATGGCGCGTTCCACGTTGCGAAACGAGTTGACATTCTTGATTTCGACTTTGGCGCCGAACTCTTTCTGACCTTCAGGACGTACGGAGACGTTCGCGTCACAGCGCAGTGCACCTTCTTCGAGGTTGCCACTATTCACACCAATCCAGCTGAGGAGCTGATGCAGAGTCTGGAAGTAGAGACGCGCCTCTTCGGCACTGGCAATGACCGGTTCCGACACGATTTCCATCAACGGTACACCGGCACGGTTGTAGTCAATGAGCGAGCTCCCGTCTGGCATGTGGGTCAGTTTGCCGGTGTCTTCTTCGATGTGGATGCGCGTCAATTCAATGCGACGCATCCCATCACCTGTGGGGAACTCAACGTACCCGCCCACACACAGGGGGTCTTCGTATTGGCTCCGCTGGTACGACGATGGTAAATCGGGGTAGAAATAGTTCTTCCGGCTGATGACACTGTCCCTGGTAATCGTCGAATGCAGCGCCAGACCAGTCATGGCTGCCATCTCGATGGCCTGACGATTGGGTACAGGTAAAGAACCGGGTAGCCCCAAGCAGACGGGGCAGACGTTGGTGTTTGCGACGGCCTGACTCGCATCTGTACGACATCCACAAAACATCTTGGAAGTGGTACGAATCTGCGCATGTACTTCGAGACCGATGGTGGCTACATACTTCATGGATCTACTTCCTAACCAATGGTACCTCTTGCTTATTGTGCATTATAACACCCGTAGCCGTCATTTTTAAATGACCCCGCATTCTTCATTCCTCCTTGTATTACGTGTATTTGGTATGATGAAGGCAACAAAACATGCTGTTGGGGAGAATCGTATATGCCACGTGTCCTGATTACGGGTGCCACAGGTCCAGTTGGGAGTAGTTTGGCGGAATACCTGGTGTCGCACGCTGATGTTGAGCTAGCCGTGTTTAAGCGCTGGCGTAGCGACATGCGTGCCTTGGCATCCATCGAATCACGCGTGACATTCTATGAAGGTGACATCGAAGACGCCTATGCGGTCACTGATGCGGTGGCGCACGTTCGCCCCGACTACGTTTTTCATCTGGCCGCACAGAGTTATCCTGCTGCCTCGTGGGGGGCACCAGTGGCCACGATGCGTGCCAATGTCGAAGGAACGGTCAATCTGCTCGAAGCCGTACGCCGTCACGCGCCACAGGCCCGTGTGCACATTGCAGGGTCGAGTGCCCAGTACGGTGTGGTATCACCCGAACACGTGCCCATCCAAGAGAGCCACCCTATGCGCCCTGCGTCACCGTACGGCATTAGCAAAGTGGCCCAAGAGCTCCTCGGGCTCCAGTACTTCGATAGTTATGGCATCCATACGGTGGTGACGCGCTCGTTTAACCACGTCGGTCCACGGCAAGGTGATCGCACCGCCATCCAAACGTTTTGCCGTCAGATGGCCCTCATCGAAGCTGGGCGCCAAGCCCCCGTCATATTGGTCGGCAACGTGGAGCCACGCCGCGATTACACGCATGTGGATGATGTGGCCCGCGCCTTGTGGGGGCTCATCCAACACGCCCCGGGTGGTACCGTCTACAACATGTGTTCGGGACA